>JALONI010000144.1 GCA_025455015.1 Cyclobacteriaceae bacterium
TTGCCGGTAACCTTTACCAGCTTTACGGGTGAAACGGTCAGCGGCATCAACGTGCTTCGCTGGACCACGGCCACCGAGTTGAACAACGACCGGTTTGTGTTGGAGCGGTCGGCCGATGGGGAACTGTTTCAGTCGATAGGCGAAGTGGTGGGAGCTGGAACCAAGGTCACCCCTTCCTCCTACTCGTTTAGAGACGAGAGCCCGATGACAGGAAGAAACTACTATCGATTAAAGCAAATCGACTTTGATAAGACCACGGCTTACCATCCACGGGTGATTTTGCTGACGGTAGAAGAAGGCACCACTCCGATGACGGCTAACATTTATCCCAACCCGACTACCGGGGGGCTGTTCCGCGTGCGCATCAATAACGGGAACGGAGCTGCCGTGGTGGTTCGAGTGACAGATCTAAGCGGGCGTGTCATCCGTACCGCGATGTACGCAGACGCAAAATCGGGGTCGGATTTAGAAGTGTTGTTGGGTAATGAAGCTGTTTCCGGAACCTACCTCGTGGAGGTCGTACAAGGAAGCAGGCGCATTGTACAGCGACTGATTGTCAAATGAGTTGAAAGAAACTGAGAAGAAAAAGGGCCGTTGAAGCGGCCCTTTTTTGTTGGGCCTCGTTCAGTACCGGAGCAATGTGTGCAACTGTTCGGCCACTTTGCGGGCATTGGGCAGCATCCGTGCTTCCAAGTCTACATTGAGGGGGATGGCCGGCAGATTAGCTGCGCCCACCAACATGACAGGCGCATCGAGATAGGAAAAACACTGCGCAGAGATACGACCTGCCAGCGACTCGGCAAATGAGTTGAGTAACGGCTCTTCGGTGACAACCAACGCCCGGCCATGCTGCTTTACTGCTTCCACCACCAACGTCCAGTCGATGGGATTGAGCGTTCGCAAGTCGATGATCTCCACCTGGCCATCAAACTGACGGGCTGCTTCTTTGGTCCAGTAAACACCCATGCCGTAGGTAATCACCACACAACTGCTGCCGGATTCGAGGTGGCTGGCCGATGCCGACTGCACCTTTACACCCAGGCCCAGCGGCAAAATGTATGAGTCGTCAGGTTCGGTTGTTTTTGCCTCGGCCGTACCGGGCACCTTGCTCCAGTATAGTCCTTTGTGTTCCAGCATCACCACGGGGTTGGGGTCATAGAAGGCCGCCTTCATCAGCCCCTTCATGTCAGCCGCATTGGAAGGATAAACGACCTTGATGCCGCGGATGGTCAACAATGTGCTTTCAATGCTCCCGGAATGGTAAGGGCCTCCACCCCCATATGCGCCAATGGGTACTCGAATCAGGGCCTGCACCGGAAATTTGCCGTTCGACAAAAAGCAACTTTTGGAAAGCTCTTCTACCAACTGATTGATGCCGGGCCAGATGTAGTCTGCAAACTGTATTTCCACAATTGGCTTTGCCCCTACTGCACACATCCCGGCCGTTGAGCCAACGATATAGGCTTCCTGGATGGGCGTGTTGAATACCCGTTCATCACCATATTTTTGAGCCAATGTAGCCGCCTCGCGAAATACCCCACCCAGACGCCTGCCTACGTCTTGGCCGTAAAAAAGTGCCTCGGGATGTTTTTGAAGAATTTCGTCAATGGCGTGCAAGGCGGCATCTACCATCACCACGCGTTCAGCCTTTTCCGGCTGCCGATTGCCTTCCTCGCGAACCACAGGCGTAGCAGCAAACTCATGGGCATCGAAGTCGCTGGCGTCAGGATCAGGCGAAGCGAGCGCCCGGTCAAAGCTGTCGGACACATGCCGCGCTGCCTCTTTTGTCCAGCCGATGAACTGGCTTTCCGAAACACCGAGAGAGGCCAGGTAGCCTCGCAGCTTCGGTATGGGATCGTGTTGTTCGTGTTCCGTCAGGTCGCTGCCCCGATACCATTCCTTTCGAACCCCGGAAGTATGGTGACCCAGCAAGGGGCACGATGCATGAATCAAAAACGGACCCTTGCCTGTCCTTGTTTTTTGGAAAATCGCGGCTACACATTGGTAGCTCGCAATAAAATCCGAACCATCGACTCGTTCCCGGTTCAGGCCTTTAAAACCGGCTGCAAATTCATAGGCATCCATGGCACGCATCTCTCCGCCCGTGGCGGAAATCCCCCATCCATTATCCTGCACCAGGTAGATAATGGGTAATTTCTTCAACACTGCCATCTGAAAGGCCTCTGACACTTCGCCCTCGGTCACGGAGCCATCCCCAAGAGAGCACACCACGATTGACTGCTCCGTGAGTAATCCCTGTGTTTGAAGATAGCGGATTCCATGTGCCATGCCGGTGGCGGGTATCGCCTGCATGCCCGTGGCTGAACTTTGATGAGGGATGGTGGCGAAACCGTTTCGGCTGAGGGAAGGATGGCTGTAATACGTGCGCCCGCCCGAAAACGGGTCATCTCGTTTGGCGAGCAACTGCAGCATCAGTTCTTCGGGGGTGATACCCATACCCAGGAGCAGGGACTCATCGCGGTAATAAGGCGATACAAAATCGATGGGTAGAAGCTGCATGCCCACCGCCAATTGGATGGCTTCGTGCCCGCGCGAAGTACTGTGAACATATTTGGCGGCTACGTCCTTGCGCTGATCATAAAGCAACGCCATGGCTTGGGCTGTTACCATATGCCGAAATGCCTTTTCGGCTATCTGAAGTGAGGGTACCGTTTGCCTGGCTGTTTTTTCCAATACCATAATGGAAGTAAAAATATTGAATTTGTTTGAGAGCGGGTATCAAAGACTCTTTGAGAGGCTTGGGAAATACGCCATCTTTACCTTCCTGAGGCGGGGTGAATATGGTTAGCGCATGGTATCAGTTGGTGCAAATGGGGGTCGACCCCGATGCCCCGTGGCAGGTTAATCGGCATATGGTGCTGTGCAACGCTAGCGCGCTGATAATCAGTTCCGTTACTTTCGCCATCAGCCTTGTCTCCACAATTTATTTTGGGCTCTTAACAGGTGTCATCGCGGCCTGGGTGGCGGGTCTTATCTTCCTCATTCCCATTGTTTTAAATGTGCTCGGGCATCGAAACGCTTCCCGGCTGTTTTTAATTCTCTCCCTGAACGTTGGGGCCCTCGCTATTTCGGTGGTAGACAAGTTTGATACGCCTGGTGCCTTGGAAGAGTTTCAATTCTTCCATTTGCGTGCGGTGTTGTTGGGCAGCTCACTTTTCCCGTTTATCCTCTTCCGGCTAACCGAACGAAGTTTATTGATGACGGGCGTGGCATTCAATATTCTGTCATTACTTTTCTTTGATCCCATTCACGAGGCGCTGGGCGCGGGCTACTACCAGCTTGGCTTCCAAGCCCCCCACTACTATTTTGTTAACTACATCTGCGTTGCCATGGGGCTGGTCCTGGCGGGCTGTAGCTTTTTCCTGAAGTACAGCTATGAAACGGCCGAATCAAAGAACGAGTCGTTGATTGAAACCCTCAACCAAGCCAACCAAACCATTGGCAAACAAAAGGAAATGTTGGCAAAGGAA
>JALONI010000089.1 GCA_025455015.1 Cyclobacteriaceae bacterium
CCGCAAAATGGCAATCCGCTTTTCCAACGACTCGCGAAACGACAGCGACCCGTTCATGCCCTGGTCGGGGATGTCTTTGATATGCCGGGCCAGCTCTTCGCCATCGGGCTGGTCCTTCAGGCTGATCTCGGCCAGTACGTCAAAAGCCTCTACCTTGGTAAAAGTGCTGTCGAAATCGATTACGAAATACCTTTTTGGCGTCATGGGGTCAATGCAAACCCCAAAGGTAAAAAAGTGGCGTGTGTTGGCGCGGTCTCTTACAGGTAATCCTGTACAAACTTTTGCAGGTAGTCCTTAATCATCGTGCGCGTGTGCCGAAACTGCTCCATGATTTGCGCTTCGGTGCCTTGGGCCTTGGCGGGATCGGGGAAGTTGTGATGCAGCATTTTTACCCGAGCCGGAAAATAGGGGCAGTTCTCCCGGGCATTGTCGCACACGGTGATCACAACGTCAAACACCAGGTGCCGGTATTCGTCCACATGATTGGACGTGTGGTGCGAGATGTCGATGCCATCTTCTTTCATGCTCTGGATGGCGCGCGGATTGACCCCGTGGGTTTCAATGCCGGCACTGTAGATGGTGGCTCGGCCGTTGGCAAAGTGCTGCAAATAGCCGTGGGCCATCTGGCTGCGGCAGGAATTGCCCGTGCAAAGGACTAGTATGTTCATAACAACAACGAATATTTCATGGCGATAGCCGACTGCGGGCATACAGCCGAAAACTCCTGGCTGGCCGAAATGGCCCTGGGGGCTTGCGCCCGGTGTATTTCACGAAAACCCAACGCGTGGAAGAAGTCGCGCGCAGTTTCCGTTAACAGGTACACGCCCTGGCTTGCCGTTACCTCCGGTAGGCTTAGGAGATGGCGCACCAACGTCTGACCCACCTGCTGCCCGCGAAGCCACTTCACCACGGCCACCGACCGTAACAGCCAATAGCCTTCGTGGAGTTCTACGGCCGCGGTGGCCAGTAATTCTTCATTTCTAAAAAAACCCAAAATACGCGTGTCCCGCAGCGACAGGTCGGTGTGGGGGAGACCCACGTCAGCCAAAAAGGCCTTGACTTTTTTCAACTGATCGATGGTGGTGATGGGTTGCAATACCATGGCGGGTTCAACGCGTCAAAATGAAATCAACAACAGCCGGGCGTGCAAGCCGTACTTGGGCGCTCGTCAACACCCGGCTTTTCGGCATACACGGTGATGCTGCAAATGCCGATGCTTTCTCTTCTAAAGTCGTCCATTTCCGATGCCGACAAAAACGCCTGGGCCAATGCATCGGGGATAGCGATGCGTTTTTCCTTTTGCACTTCAATTCGGGAAAAGCCTGCTTCGCGAATGATGCGCAGGTACTCCTCTTTTTGGATGGCCCCGGCAATGCAGCCCGCATACATCTCGGCACTGGTGCGCAGGCTCTCCGGCAACTGGCCTTTCAGCACAATGTCGGAAACGCTGAAGTGGCCGCCCGGCTTTAGCACCCGGAAGGTTTCGGCAAACGCCCGGTGCTTGTTGGGCACCAGATTCAGTACGCAGTTGCTCACCACCACATCGGCCACGTGCGAAGCCACCGGCAGGCTTTCGATATCGCCCCTGCGGAACTCCACGTTATCGTAGCCCAACTTTTGGGCATTGACCTGCGCCTTCTCAATCATGCGCTCGGTAAAGTCTACGCCAATCACTTTTCCGGAAGGTCCTACCACGGCCCGTGCCACAAACGCATCGTTGCCGGCCCCGGAGCCTAAGTCCACCACCGTGTCTCCCGCTTTCAGGTGAGCAAACTGGGTAGGCAACCCGCAGCCCAAGCCCAGGTCAGCATCGGCCAGGTAGCCGGCCACGGCCGAGTAGTCTTCGGCCATCAGGGCGTTGTCCACCACGGCCAGGCCGCATCCATTTCCGCAACAACTCGTTTCGTTGTCGCTTTTCGACTGGTCGGCAATGGCCTGGTACTTTTCTCTTACCAGGTTTTTGAGTTGTTCGGCTGTTTCCATCGGTTGGGGGGTAAGGTTCATTATGATCGGGCTCAACAACAGGTTACTTCCACTTCGGCAAACAACTCCGCCAGCAGGCGCTTGGCGCGCTGCAAGGCGCGGGCATCAATGCAGTAGCATACCGCGGGCCCTTCAATGTCGCCTTTTATCAATCCGACTTTTTTCAATTCCTTCAGGTGCTGCGACACCGTTGACTGCGACAGCGGCAGTTGGTCTACAATGTCACCGCAAACACACGTTTTCTGTTGGGCCAAAAATTGTAAAATGGCGATGCGGGCGGGGTGGCCCAAGGCCTTCGCCAGCCAGGCGATTTCGTTTTGTTCGCGGGTGAAGGATTCGGTTTTGGAGAGCCCCATAGCACTTAAATCGTAATATTACGATAAAGTTTCATCGATGCCCATGTTTTTTTGAGTTACCCACCCGCCAAGCGGTCGTTGCGATTACTTTGATACCTTTGCTCAATGGCCAAAGTTGTACGGTTTCCCTCTCCAGCCCCTCAAAAATTCGGGTTTAAGCCAGCCCGAAGACGCAAGGCGGATGTGCAAGAGCAGCACGGGCAGCTCAACTTGTTTGCGGGGGCCAAAGTGGTGAGCATCAGTTCGCGCACACCCTTCGAAGAAGCGTTGTACTTGGATGACCTGGGCGATGCGCATGCCCGGCACGTGTACGAGAAAGCCATTGCGGCTGGCGACAGCGTGGCCGATGCCTATTGCAACCTGGGAATCCTGGAATCCAAAGACCAACACTATACCCGCGCCATCGACTGCTTTACCAAATGCCTGGCCGAAGCACCGCGCCATTTTGAAGCGCACTACAACCTGGCCAACCTGTACGCAGAGATCGGCAACTTTCCCTTGGCCAAAGTGCACTACCAGTTTTCGATTGAGATCGAACCCGAGTTCCCCAACAGCCGTTTCAACCTGGCGTTGACACAGGCCATGCTGCGGGAAGTGGAGGATGCCATCATCACGCTGAATGCCTACCGCACCATGGTTGACCAGCAAGAGCGGCAGCAGGCCGACACGCTGATCCAGTCGCTGCTCAACGCCCGCGTGTGAGCGCCCCTACAGCGCCCACATGGTCACAAAAAACAAAATCAACCGGTACACCTCCAGCGAGATCTTGAGAAAGACGATCATGACCATCGCCTTCACGAACAGCTTCCAGCCGCGCTCTTGGTAGAACTGCCGGCCCGACCGCCAGAAGAAGTACAGGTTGGTGGCGATGAAAAACAGGGTGAGCACCGTTTCGTCCAAATAGCCGCCCAGCCCAAACAGCCGCACCACCAGCGTGAGGGCCAGCGTGTTGATAAACAAATTGAAACAGGCCGCCTCTACCATGTAGCCCACATGGTCAGTGAAATACCGATTTCGTTTATCGTACAAAAGGTTGAGCGGCAGCGAACTGATGACCACAAACACCATCACCAGCAGCTTCGCCAGGCCCACCGTCTTCGTGTTGTAAATGACCTTGAACGCATCGAGCTCGTACCCCAGGGCCACGGCTTTGCCGGCAATCATCTCTTGGATCAGCCGGCCGTAAACCGAGGCCAACTGAGTATCAAACGTGGCATTGAAAAGCTGGATGACGGGAAATAAAAAGTAGATCAGGTTGAGGACAAAAAACAACGAGATGGGCTTGAGATACTTGACCCGTCTGCCGTTGGCAAACTCCCACGAGACAAAGCCGGGTTTGGAGATCACCAGCCACAGCGTCTTGACAAATTTGCTGTCCGCAAAGGTGATGGCAATGAGGATGTTGCTCAAAAATGCCTTGAACGAACGGTCGGAGGGAACCAACACTTTTTCGCCACAGTGGTTGCAATACAGGCCGCGGAAGCGGTGGCCGCAGCTGGCACAGGTATGCTCGGTTTCAAGGGCGTTCATCGGGCAGGCAAAGATACAGGACGGGCCGAGATCACGGCTGGGGGGTTAACTCAAAACATAACATGCTGATTATTTGTATTTTTAGTGTTGATGATTATATTTACACTTTCAAACTAAACGACTCCGCCATGACCCCACTTTTTGCGATCGTTGCCACCGCCCTTTTTCAGTTGCTCGTGTGCCTCTTTTGTTTTGTGCAAAAGAACCGCATGCAGGCATAGCGCCAGGTACTTCTGTTCGCGGGCCAACCGAAGGCCGCGCGGCAATGCCGGCACATTGAATTACCTTTGTGCCTCAATTATCGCGCGTGAATTACCTATCGGCCGAGGGCCTCTCCAAATCTTTCCACGACAAGTGGCTGTTCAAAGACATTTCGTTTGGCATCGCACAAGGCGAAAAGCTTGCCCTGGTGGGTGAGAACGGTGCCGGCAAGTCGACCCTGCTCAAAATACTAACCGGCCAGTTGGAATCAGACGGAGGATTGGTGGCTGTAGCGCAGGGCGTTACGATGGGCTACCTGATGCAGCAGCCGGTGGTGGCGGGCAACCTGTCGGTAAACCAGATTTTGTTTGACGAGGCTAACGAGGTGGCGCGTGTGGTGAACGAGTACGAGGCGTGCATTCACCAGGCCGACACCGACCCGGACCGGATGCAGCGCGTGCTGGAGCGCATGGATGAACTCAATGCCTGGGAGTATGAAGGACAGGTGCAGGAGATCACCAGCAAGCTCGGCATCACCGACCTGGAGCAACGTTTCGGCACACTGTCGGGCGGACAACGCAAGCGCGTGTTTTTGGCGCAGTTGCTGCTCAAAAATCCCAGCCTCATCATCTTGGACGAACCCACCAATCACCTGGATCTGGAGGCCATCGAATGGCTGGAAACCTACCTCGGGGGAAAAAACATCACCCTGATCATGGTGACCCACGACCGGTACTTTCTGGACAACGTAGCCAATGAGATATTGGAACTTGACCGGGGTAAACTTTATCGCTACAAGGGCAATTACGCTTACTTTTTGGAGAAGAAGGCCTTGCGTGAAGAACTGCTGAAGATCGAGGTGAGCAAAGCCAAAAGCCTGCTCAAAAAAGAGCTGGAATGGATGCGCAAGCAGCCCAAGGCACGCGGCACCAAGGCCAAGTACCGCATCGATGCCTTTTACGACTTGCAGGAGGTAGCCTCCCAAAACCTGAAAAAAGACAAACTGGAGTTGGACATCAAGGAAGCGAGGCAGGGTGGCAAAATCATGGAACTGCACCACGTGACCAAGCGCCTGGGTGGCAAGGTGATGGTGGACGATTTCTCCTATGTGTTCAAGAAAAAAGACCGCATCGGCATTGTGGGGAAAAACGGAGTGGGGAAGTCCACGTTTTTGAACCTGATCACCGGCCAAACGGCACCCGATCAAGGCGAGGTGATACCGGGGGTGACCACCAAAATCGGCTACTTCACGCAAGAGGTCGAAGACCTGAATCCGGCCAACCGCATCATTGAGGAAGTCAAAAATATTGCGGAGTTTATTACCCTGTCTGATGGAAGCTCCGTGTCAGCCTCCAAGTTCTTGGATCAATTTCTGTTTCCGCCCGAAAAGCAATACACCTACATTGAGAAGCTGAGCGGGGGAGAGCGCAAGCGACTGCAACTGCTCAAGATACTGGTGACCAACCCCAACTTTTTGGTGCTGGATGAGCCCACCAACGACTTTGACATTGACACGCTCAACGTGTTGGAAGACTTTCTCGAACAGTTCAACGGCTGCCTGGTGCTCGTCTCGCACGACCGCTACTTTATGGATCACTTGGTGGACGAGTTGTTTGTGTTTGAGGGCGAAGGCAAGATCAGCCCGTTCAACGGAAACTATACCGACTACCGCGCGTGGGTAGACGAACGCGAGGCGCGGCTGGCGGCACGTGCTACCGCATCGGCCAAGCCGGAGAAGACCCCGGGGGCAATGCCTGCCGAACGCAAGCCCACCTTCCAGGAGAAGCAAGAATACGAAGCCGTACAGCGCGACATCGCAGCGCTGGAACAGGAGCGGAAAGAGCTTGGCCAACAGCTCAGCGGCAGTTCAGACATTCAACAGATTCAAACGCTTTCCGCCCGCTTTGGTGAGGTAGAAAAGCTGTTAGAGCAAAAAACAGTGCGCTGGATTGAGTTGGAAGAAATCATGGAAAAGGCCTAAACCGCAGCTGACCGGGCTCAAAAATGACAAAAACACCAAAAAAGGTACACTGATCATACAAATAAGCATCTGAAAAATATGAAGTTACGTACATTTACTTCACTTAAAGATAAATGTATGATCGCTCTTCTGGCTATTGCCGCCATTCTCGTGCTTCAATTTGTGCTCCGCGACTGGATGGTACGGGCGAAGCAATCGACCTTAAAACACTAGTAATCAGCGGGTATAACACCCGCCATTACCACCCGATGCCGTAGTCTTCCCCGTGGTTGCTGCTGCCACCCCACAGGGTGCCGTGGGCCCAATCAAACCAAATGGCATTGAGGGGTCCGGAGGTACGGTCGTCAAAGCGCATCCGATAGCCCATGCGCTGTAACTCTTTGCGCACATACGGGGGCGTGCTTTCGTGCAACACGATGCTACCCGGCCGTGGCTTGCGGTCCTCACCCCCCAGCGACAGCACCAACTGATCGGTATTGATGTTCGCGGCTTCGGTCGCCTCCTGCACGGTCATGCCAAACTCTACCACATTCAAAAAGAACTGCAACAGATTTTGATCTTGGGTGTCGCCCCCCTGTACGGCAAACGACAAGAAAGGCTTGCCGTCTTTTAAGGCCATACTTGGTGTCAAGGTCACACGCGGCCGCTTGCCGGGTTCCACCACGTTGAAGGGATTCTCCCTGGGGTTAGTGACAAAGCTTTGCATGCGTTGGCTCATGCCGATGCCGGTTTTGCCCGCCAGGCAGGCAGGGTTCCAGCCACCGCTGGGAGTGATGGACACCACCCAGCCTTCTTTGTCGGCCGCTTCCACGGAGGTGGTTCCTAAAAACAGATTGGACAAATACGCCTCGTCCAGGGCGGAGCGGGGTTGGAAGAGTGTTGCTTGCGACCACGCCTTCAGATAGTCTTTGTACGGGTTCACTTTTCCTTCAAACGGGTAGGGGTCGCCCGGGGCCGCTTTGGCATCGTTGCGCTCCCAATTGATGGCTTTGATGCGCTCTTTGGCATACTCCTTTGACAGCAGCCCTTGGATGGGCTCTTCGGGTGCCCGGTACGGATCGCCATAGTAAAAGTCGCGGTCGGCAAACGTCAGGTTCATCACCTGGTATAACGTGTGGATGTAGCGGGCCGAGTTATAGCCCATGGCTTTCAGATCAAGAGGCTCAAGCATGTTCAGCGCCTGTAGCATCACCGGCCCCTGCGTCCAGGCCTGCATCTTATACACATCAATGCCCTTGTAGTTGACCGTCAGCGGCTCTTCGATGATCACCTTCCAGGTGGCCAGGTCTTGTTCGGTGATCAGGCCGCCCTGCTCTTGGCACCCGCGCACAAACTCTTTGGCGATGTCGCCTTTGTAGAACCGGTCATAGGCTGCATAGATGGCCTCCTTGCGCGACTTCCCTTTTTTCAACGCCTGCTGTTCGGTATCCACCAGCTTTTGCAGCGTGGCCAGCAAGTCCGGCTGGCGGAACACCTCGCCCGCATGGGGTGCCTCGCGCGGTTGACCGAGGTGGGGGAGGAAAACGGCCTTGGAGTACGGCCACTGTTTCAGGCGCTCCTTTTCCCGTTCAAAGCTGTTGGCCGTCTGTGCTTCAATGGGGTAGCCTTCGGCTAGTTGCAAGGCCGGTGCCAGCACTTCTTTTAAACTCAGCGTGCCGTACTCTGCCAGCATAGTCATCAGCGCGCCCGGTGTGCCGGGCGTCACGGCTGCGAGCGGTCCGTATTGTGGCGGGTAGTTCATCCCTTTGCTTTGGAAGAACTCGGCCGTGGCGCCCGTGGGGGCCACGCCCAACCCATTGATAGCAATGACTTTCTTGGTTTTGGGATGGTAGATCAACGCCTGCGTTTCGCCCCCCCAACTGAGCACATCAAACATCGTACACGTGGCGGCCAGCATGGCACACGAAGCATCCACGGCATTGCCGCCCTTTTGAAACACCATGGCCCCGGCCGTGGCGGCCAGCGGCTTTCCCGTGATGGCCATCCAATGGCGGCCGTGCAGCGGTGGCTTTTGGGTGAGCACCGGCAGGTTGTTGAACGACTGGGCCTGGGTGGCTGTGGTCAGCCCCAAGGCAAGCAGGAAGAAGACGGTGTTTCGCATACGGGTCGGATGATGAACGGAAAGGTAGGTATTGCCCCACATCCCCCCAACGAAATGTTATGTAAGCGGCCCGGTCAAACCCTGGCGGCCTTTTGGGTGTTTGAAACGAATGACATCTTTTACCCAATCGGAGATACAATCGTGGGAACGTTTCTACCGCGGCCATTTTATCAACTCGCTCAGCGGCTACAAGTCCGGCAGCCTGATCGCCACTGCCTCGCCCGAAGGGCACACCAATGTGGCCATCTTTAGCAACCTGGTACACATCGGGGCCGATCCCGCGCTGATTGGTTTTGTAAACCGGCCACGCGCAGCCGCCCCGCACACGCTCACCCACATCGAGGCCACGGGCGTTTACACCATCAACCACATCCGTGAAGAAATGATCGCGCAAGCCCATCAGAGCAGCGCCAAGTACCCCGAGCTGGTGAGCGAGTTTGAGGCCGTGGGGCTTACTGCGCTGTGGCGCGATGGCTTTCGGGCCCCGTACGTGGCCGAAAGTGCCGTGCAATACGGGATGACGCTGGTGGAAATCATCCCCATCCGCCACAACGGAACGTTTTTGGTGATCGGTGCCGTACAGGACGTCTGGCTGGCGGAAGGCTGTGTGCAGGCCGATGGGTTTATCGACTTGGAAAAAGCCGGCAGCATCGCTACACTGGGTATCGATGGCTATTACCGCGCTCAGCGGATCCAACGCTTTGGGTACGCTAAACCCGATCAACCCCCGCAGCCGATTTACTAAGCTGGCAATGTCTTATTTTTGACGTTGGCTATGTCAACAAATAAACTCATCGTGCTGTCGGGCGCAGGCGTCAGTGCCGAAAGCGGCATCGCCACGTTTCGCGATGCGGGAGGCTTGTGGGAGGGCCACCGGGTGGAGGATGTGGCCTCGCCCGAAGGGTGGGCGCGCCATCCGGAACAGGTGCTCGACTTCTACAACCAACGTAGAAAGAAGGCCTTGGAGGTGGTGCCTAACCGTGGCCACCATGTGGTGGCGGAGTTGGAGCGCGACTTTGACGTGACGGTGGTCACACAAAATGTAGACGACCTGCACGAACGCGCAGGCTCCACGCGCGTCATCCACCTGCACGGCAGTTTGTTTGAATCGCGCAGCACACTTGACCCACGGCTGGTTTATCCGATTCGCAGCTGGGAGCTGAAGATGGGGGAGACGTGTGCGCGCGGCTCGCAGCTGCGCCCCAACATCGTATGGTTTGGTGAGCAGGTGCCGCTGCTGGAAAAAGCGGCCCACCTCACATCGCAGGCCGATGCGTTTTTGGTGGTGGGCACTTCGTTGCAAGTGTACCCGGCCGCCAGTTTGATCGACTACGTACCCAAAGGAGCACCCATCGTTATCGTGGACCCGCAGGCCCATGCCTTGCGCACGAGCCACTCCGTAAAGGCGTTTGCAGAAAAGGCCACCACGGGCATGGAAAAAGCGCGCGCATTCTTGCGCAGCAGTCTAAGGGACTAAAGCCGGCAACGCCATGTTGTTCAACGAATTCCCTTGCCGTACATTCACCGCATGAAAGGGTGGATGGTAGCCGTGTTATGGCTGGCGCAACAAACCGAGGTGGCCTACAAGCCCGCGGAGCAGTACGAGGTAAAGCTCGACTACCGCGTGCAGCAGCGCACCGCGCCACCGCCCACCACCGTCAACCTGGATGATACGCGCAAGCAACCGGCCACGGGGATGCTGCCCTATGTGGACGTGCTGCTCAAGATCAAGACGCTGGCCGCGGACGAAGTGCGCGTGCGCATCGAGAACAGCGACACCCGCGTGGTGACCGCGCGCAAAGTGAAAGCGGGCGATGAAGTGAAGATCAAGCTGGGATTTACGGACGACATGAAAGACCGCGTGACTGCGCACCGCTATACCGTGTTGTTTTTGACCGAGGGCAAGGTAGCCGTGAGCCGCATTGTGCTGGAGGTGGGCGAGGACGGCCTGTTCACGGTTAATGGCGTGACGCGGGGGAAGTTTTGAGGGCTTGGCAGAACGTTCGTAAAACCCAAATAGATTGTCACTGGGCACGGAAGTTCTCAAGGTAATCTTAATGTCGAGAAAGTCAGAACATTCTTGGTATCCGTTCCTCCGATAAACGAGCAGCAACGTATTGTAGCCAAACTGGAGCAACTCATGCGCCACTGCGATGAGTTGGAGAAAAGCATCAAACAAAGCCAAACTCAAAACGAGCAACTTTTGCAGCAGGTGCTACGGGAGGCGTTGAGGCCTAAAGGGAAGGCGTATAAGATAAAGGATGAAATGAGTTTGGCGGAGGGGGAGAAATTCTGATTTGTAAGTTTATTGGATAAATTTGTGTTATGGCAGTAGGCAATTTCAGTACCGCAAATCAAACGTACCGGTTGTTAATGGGGAACGGTCTCATCTATTCGGTTCCGCGCTTTCAGCGCGATTATAGCTGGACGGAAGAAGAGTGGGACGATTTGTGGCGAGATATTGAGAATACCTTATCGCCAGAAGGTGAATCTTCTCACTACATGGGTTATCTTGTTTTGCAGAGTGAGGATAGCAAGAACTTTGATATTATTGATGGTCAACAAAGGCTTACAACGTTGAGTATCATTATTCTCTCTGTTTTAGCTAATCTGAAAAAATTAATCGATCAAAAAACCGATGCAGAGAAGAATCAAAAACGAATGGACCAACTCAGAAATTCATTTATCGGCTACCTTGACCCCGTCACGTTGATTCCGAGATCAAAGTTGAATTTGAATAGGAATAACAACTCCCTCTATCAGAACTACCTCGTGCCACTATTACCTTCACCGAAAAGAAATTTGAAGGTAACTGAGCACCAAATGCGAAAGGCCTATGAATGGTTTGAATCAAAGATTGGTAGTGCATATAAAACGGGGGAAAATTTAGCGAAATTCATTGATCAGTTGTCTGACAAGTTATTTTTCACAGTCATCAATGTAAACGATGAACTGAACGCATACAGAGTATTTGAGACGTTAAACGCGCGAGGTGTTAAGCTGTCGTCCACGGATTTGCTGAAAAACTACCTTTTTTCTGTTGTACACGCCCAAAAAGCCGATGAACGCGAGCTACAGGAACTAGATAATCGCTGGGAAATTTTAGTTAGTAAACTTGGATCTGAGAGCTTTCCCGATTTTCTTAGAACTCATTGGAATAGTCGCTACAAATTTCTCAGGCACTCTGAGTTGTTTAAGCGGATACGGGACAGTATTCAGGACCGGGAAAGTGTCTTTAAATTGATCAGAGAAATGGAGGCCGATGTGGATCCATACGTAGCCTTAGCAAAGCCCGAAGATGAACTATGGAGTTCTGATCAAAAGGCTTTTGTTAAAGAGTTGCGAATGTTCAATGTGAGACAAGTTTATCCGGTACTTCTGGCGGCCTATCGGAAATTCCCACCGGTCGAATTTACAAGTTTGTTAAGGGCTGTTTCAATTATCTCATTTAGATATAATGTGATTAGTAATAACCCGACAAGCGAACAGGAACGCATTTATAACACCGTTGCTGAAAAGATAAGCTCTTCGCTAAACAGTTTTAGTGAGGTCATCAACGAGCTTCGGCCGCTATACCCAACCGATGATCAATTCAAATATGCGTTCGCTGAAAAGCAATTGAAAACCACTCAGTCTCGAAACAGGCGTGTGGTAAGATATGTGTTGTTTAAAATTGAAAAGAAGTGTTCAGGCGCTGATTACGACTTTGATAGTGATCAATATAATATTGAGCACATACTCCCTGAGAGCCCAGATATCAGTTGGTCTCACATAAGTGACCAGGATCAGGATCAGTTAATTTATCGTTTGGGTAATCTTACGATTTTGAATGCGAAAGCAAACCGAAGCATTGCCAATGGTTCGTTTGATGAAAAAAAAGCTGCTTATTCTGGCAGTGAATTTGAAATAACACGCAGGATCGCAAGTGAGAATAGCTCATGGAATGACGAACGAATAGCGGATAGGCAAAGGTGGTTAGCCGATCAGGCATCCAGCATTTGGCGGATATCTCAGTTGATCTGATTTCAATTTTTAAATCTGGGATGTTCGTATTAAATAGTGGTCAGTGTGGGTCGCTATTGACTATGGACTGGAAGTTTACCAATAATGGCCAAAAAAACACACCCGCGTTCGCCAACGGGTAGATAACGTGATCTTGCGCGAGCTTGCTCTGCCGGAAATGCGCGCGGTGAGGATGACGAGGAAGGGGAGAGCCTTCTGGAGCGCGGCTATTGGTTTCCCGGCAGCCACAACGATCAAACCCCAATTACCTCGCGACTTTTGGAAGCCTGCGGGCGGGCCGCAAGCGAGGATCTGGCCCGATATGGTGTTGAATCCAAACCGGCCGGATTGCGTTGTGCTGGATACCAAGTGAAAGCGGCTGGGCCGCAGACCGAAATCGTTAGGGTGCTGGTGAAAATAGTTAACAGGTACGGTGAGCACTGAGAGTTTTACAATGGCTAAACTGCGTCTTGGCAAATCTACGTGGACAGTCTAAAATGGGGTTTAAGCG
>JALONI010000016.1 GCA_025455015.1 Cyclobacteriaceae bacterium
CCAAGGTTGGCAAATATAGCAACCCCCCGTCAAAACCGCTACCGGCCCGCCTAAACAAGGCGGGGGATTATTCCTTCATCCATTCGTACATCTGGTAATGCTCGCCATTCATGCCCAGCTTTTCGTACACCCCTTGGGCAGTCTTGTTTGTTTTGTCGACATACAGGCGAATGCCGCGATACCCCGGCTCAGTGCGCACCTGTGCCTGCACGTGCGCATACAACTGGCCGTACACCCCGCGTCCGCGGTACCCCGGGGCAATGTACACGCTCTGGATCCAAAGCACGGTACCGTTGCGCCAGTCGCTCCATTCGTACGTGACCATCAGGCAGCCGATGACCACGCCTGCGTCTTCGGCCACATAATAGTGTCCCTTGGACGGATCGGAAAAGAGTGCCTGCAAGCCCTGGCGCAGGATGTTTTCGTCCAGCGTAAGACCTTCTGTTTCCGAGGCCATGTTTTTTTGAAACGCGGCCAACACCGGAATGTCGTGCGCAATGCCTTGGCGGATATGCATGGCGTGAGATTTACAGCGCTTGTTTGATGTCCTGGATGAGGTCATCCGCCTCTTCAATGCCCACCGACAGGCGTACGAGGCGTTGGGTGATGCCTTGTTGTTTGCGTTCGGCCTCGGGCATCTTGGCATGCGATGTTTTCACCGGCTCGGTAATGGTAGATTCCACCCCGCCCAAGCTCACGGCCTTTTTGATGTATTTGAGTTTGCGTATGAAACGGGCGGTGTCCGTTTTGATGTCGAACGAAAGCATGCCTCCAAAGCCTCCGGGCATCTGACGCTTAGCGATGGCATAGCCGGGATGGCTTCGTAACCCTGGGTAGTACACGTTGGTCACTTTGCTTTCGGCCTCCAGAAACTGTGCAATCTTGAGGGCATTCTTGTTTTGTTGCTGTACGCGCAACACAATCGTTTTTAAGCTGCGCTCCACCAGCCAGCACGTTTGCGCGTCCAAACTGCCGCCAAAGTGCAGCGCGCTGGCCGTGATGGTTTCCATCAGCTTCCTGGAAGCCACCGCAATTCCACAACACAAGTCGCTGTGACCCCCGATGTATTTGGTGCCGCTGTGCGTTACAATGTCAATGCCGAAATCAATGGGATTTTGGTTGACCGGTGAAGCAAACGTATTGTCGATGAGGGTGACCAGCCCGTGTTTTTTGGCGATGCGGGCCACCGCGGCCATATCGGTGATGCGCAGCAGGGGGTTGGACGGAGTTTCAAGGTAGAGCACGCGCGTGTTTTTCTGGATCGCCCGTTCAAAATTTTGGGGGTCGTGCGCATCCACCATGCTGTAGGTAATGCCGTACCGATTCAGTTCGTGTACTGCGGCATGGTGCGTGCCACCGTACAACTCGCGTTGGAAAATGATGTGATCGCCTGCCCGCAGCATGGCCATCATGCTGGTCATGATGGCCGCCATGCCGCTGCTGAATACCAAGGCTGCCTCGCCATGTTCCAACGCGGCCATCTTTTCGGCTACGGCCAGTTGATTGGGAGTGTTATAGTAGCGCGGGTAGCGCACCACTTCGTCATAGTTGTATGCGGCTGACGGGAAGATGGGGTTTACCACGCCCCCAAAAAGACTGTCGCCCGGGGAACCTACGTGTACGCTTTGGGTAAGTTTGGATACTGATTTTGTCATGCCCATGGGTTGTGCGCGAAAGATACGCGCCCCTGGGCGTTTCTCGTGGGGTAAACAGGGCCCGAAGGGCAAAAATTTTTGGATGTACTTTGCGTTGTACTTTCGCGGCATGAAAATGGCTTTTGGCTGACGGCAGCAGCCCGTTGGACAAACTTCCGTTGAAGTCGCGCGGTGACGGCACCATGATTACTTTTGTGAGGAACGATAAGAAAAAACCGGGGTAGATGCCTGCAACCATTGACATTTGTGTAACCGATGATCATCCGCTTTTTCGCAAAGCCATCGTGCGGCTCTTGCAGACCTTTGCGCGCATCGGGAACCTGTACGAAGCGGAAAACGGGAAACAGTGCCTGGAGGTGGTGGCTGCGCAAAAGGTAGACATTGTGCTGCTGGACATGGAGATGCCCGTCATGAACGGATTGGACGTGGCCCGGGTATTGGTGCGCGACTACCCTGACATCAAAATCGTGGTGCTTACCATGCACGACAGCGAGGCGCACCTGCGCAAAATGCTCGAAATCGGTGTGCACTCCTTCCTGCTCAAAACCACGCACCCCGAAGAATTGCAGGCGGCCATCCATGCCGTGGTGGACCGCGACTTCTATCACAACGAAATGATGATGTCGGCCCTGCGCAAAACCTACACGCCAAGCGGCCCCAAGGGCGCCCAAGAGGCTGACCTGAGCCCGCGCGAACTGGAAATCCTGCGCCTGATCTACGAAGATCTGTCACTCAAGGAAATCGGCCAGCGCCTCCAGATTTCCGAGCACACGGTGCACCGCCACAAACACAACCTGCAGCAAAAATTAGGGGTTAACGGCACGGCCGGCCTCATCAAATGGGCCTTACAACAAGGCGTTGTGCTGTAAAAAGCAATCCGGTGTCCCTCACGATTTCGTGATTTTTTGCCGCAATTTTCGTGAGGGAAAACGGCTTTCGGTTGTCCCGCTGGGCGGCATAAAGCCCAAATCAGCTCAAAAATCACGTTTCTCCATCGGGTTAATGGACTATGGCTCGCCCCCGTAGCCCCCACGCCAAATAGGCTTTTGCATCTGTGCTGCATCTTTCGGTCGTAGTGAGGGTAAGCGTTGTTTAAACATCACAGCACGTGAAAGTATTGGTAGCACACTGGCACGCTCGCACACGCGAGGAGGCAGAGCAGATGGTACGGGAAAAGTTTGTGGCATCCGTTAGCGCGGTAGACCATGGCTTAGAGGCCGTTTTCAGGGTTCAGGCCGAAGCCTTTGATCTGATCCTTTGCGGGATGGAGCTGCCGGTGGTTACCGGTTTTGAAATCGTGCGCACCATGCGGCACTACCCCGCCAACAAGTATACCCCGGCCATTGTGTTGGCCAATGTGTTTGACCAACGCCACATCAACTTGGCAGAGCAATTGAAACGATGCCGCATGGCCAATGTGCTCACGCTCACACACGAGATCAACAGCATGGCCGGCCATCCGCGGAAGCAGAGCTACATGAACCGCCCGCTCTTTCATGCCTGGCATGGCCCCATTCCGCTGTTTGGGTAGATCTGTTTTTCGTTTCGTAAAACCTACTGCGGCCGGATGACGAAAACCGGGCGTAGAAGACTTCACTACGCAGGACTTTTCACGTACCCGCGTCTTCGAAAAAGGAAGTACATTTATCAGGTCGGTTGGCAACAGGGTTGCCACAGTGTGGGAGCGTTACCCTCCTGTGGTGCCTGCACGATGCCGTTGTGCATCGCCTCACCAAAAACACCTCAGCCATGAAGTTGCGCGAGTTTGCCCGCTACCTTCTTCCCTCCCTTTGGCTTTTTGGCCCGGGCGTCATCACCGTGTTATTGGGTTATTTCTTGCTCATCCAGTTGTCGCAGGGGCGCGATGTACTGATGCAAGCCGGGGAAGACACAGTGGCCTTTGTCGCTACGATCGGGGCGGTATTGCTGTGGGCGTTTTTTGTCTGGTACGGGTCGCGCATCATCGGCTATGAGAAAAAATTCAACGCGCCCGCATGGCCGGTGCCGATGCTGTCACTCTTCCCGCGGCTGCTGGCTTACAACACCTTTGTCAGCGTGCAGGTGGCTATCCTGTGTTTGCCCACGTTTCATCCCGCGTGGCATGGGGGTCATGCGTTTGCCGTAGCCTGCCTGCACAATGCGGCATACTATGTTTTTCACCAAACGCTCGCGCATCTGGTCACGGATGAAAAGAGAAATCGCTCCGCTGCCCGCGGGTGGGCGTTTGCCTCGGTGTTGCTGATTCTCTTGTATGTGGCGTTTTTGTTGTCGCACCGCCATGCGCACTCCACCCATCAACAAACCTTGCCGTGGCTGGCGTGCCTGGTGTTGGCGTGCCAGTTGTTTGCCCTGTGGATTTTCTTTTGGCGCAGATCAAACATGCCCGCGCCAGCGGCCGGGGACTTTGCGCCCAACGCCCAGGCCTACCTTCGCGTGCTGGGCTATGCCCTCATACGCGTGCCGGCACCGTTTCAGGCGCACGAGCAGGGTACGTTTCAACTCTTCCACGCGTTTGCCTTGGCCGCCATTGCATTGTTTGCTACCACACTTATCTCCCTGCTGGCGGCCGATGCTTTTGGGCCGTTGGCCATTGTCTTGCTCAGCTTTGCCTTGCTGGTGGGCGGATTCAACATCATCGCCTACCTGTCCGCCCGCGTCCGTTTCAACTTGTTCGTGCCGCTGCTCCTGGTGGCATGGCTGGTGGGCCACTACTTGCCCGATCCCTACCGCGTGGTGCTGAACCCTGCGCCTCAGGCCCACGTCCATCAGTCGCGGCCCACGTTGCAAGCCTTCCTGGACCGTTGGATGAGCTACCGCCACACACAAATCGACTCGTCCGCTGCCTACCCGGTGTATGTGGTGCTGGCCGATGGCGGTGCCAGCCGTGCCGGCTACTGGGTGGCATCGGTATTGGCACAGTGGCAAGAACAAAGCCTGCAACAAGGCGATCCGCTCAGCGACCACCTACTCACCCTGTCGGGAGCTTCGGGCGGCAGCCTCGGTAACGGAACCTTCTACAGCTTACTTCATACGCCACCACCCGACACCGCCTGGGTGCGTGCCACCCAGGCATTTCTGGGGCAAGATTACCTGTCGTACACACTCGCGCGCTACTTTGGCACCGATTTGGCCAACCACGTGGTGCCCATTTTTTACGACCGCGCAGCTGCGCTGGCGCGGGTCATGAACCACTGGGGCGATGTCTATTTGCAGGGCGCCTTTCGCCAAAACATCCACGAGTTGTATGCAAACGATGGACGTTTGCCCATTTGGTTCATCAACACCACCCGTGTGCAAGAAGGTACGCCCTCGGTGGTGAGCAACGTGCGTTTGACGGGCCTGCCCGCGAGAGACACGCTCAACCGGTTCACGCAACGCCTTGATGTGCTGGCGCGCATTGACGCCCATGGCTATGGCCACGAAAAAGAGCGCGCGCTTGCGATGAGCACTGCGGTGATGCTCAGTGCCCGCTTTCCATACGTATCGCCCGCGGGAGCTATCGGCCACGATCAATTTGTGGACGGTGGCTACTTCGACAACAGCGGGGCCGGCATCGTGCACGAGATGCTACAGGCCATCCAAAAAATGCAACGCGACACCACGCAGCACGCCACTTTCCTAAGCCGTCTGCGCAAACTTCGCATCCACGTCATCCACATTGCCAATACGCCCCCGCCTGGCAGCCCGGCCGAAGCGATGCACCCGCTGGTGAACGACTTGGCCGCCCCGCTGCTCACGGTGCTCAACACCTACGGTACACAAACGACTGTAAACGACCAACGCCTGCGGACGTTTGTAGACGAACGGTGCGCCTGTGCCAACGCCTATCACACGATCAACCTATACCGCCCGAATGACTCCCGCTACTATCCGATGAACTGGGCCATCAGCCGCTATCATCTGGACCTGATGAACGAGCGGTTGCAAGAGATCACCTACCCGTCATTTGCATCACCGCACCATCATCCGTAAACCCTGTGGCCATGTTTTTTGATTTTCATGTTCATCCTACGTTGAAGTCACTCTTCAGCGATCCCCCGGAAAAATTCAGCCCGTGGGAGAACCTCGACACGCGCCTCATCCCCGACCTGCTGCGGTGGTGCACGGACTTCCCCTACATCCTGCGGTCACAAGCCAACCTAAGTCAGCTTTGGTACAACGAGTGCCGCCTGGTGTGCGTGGCCTTGTACGCCCCGGAGCGCCAACTGCTGAACAACCCACTCATCCTCGGGCAATCGGGAAAGTCATTGGGGGTTTACCTGAACCGTAGCAAGATTGAGAACATCATCAATGGCACGCTGAAGCCTTTTGACCTGTTGCTGCACGATGACCTGCCCACATTGCTGAACCCGGCCGCTTTTGGCGTCACCGACAAGCACGTACAACCGCTGACGCTTGCCCAGGACTTTGACGAGACCCGAACCGACACGATTTATGTTGTCTTTTCCGTGGAAGGGTGCCACTCGCTGGCCAACTCGCTCAACTTACGTCAGCCCAGCTTGTCGCAAATGCTCACCAACCTTGACACGCTGCGCGCACGTGTGCCCGTGTTGTCCATCAACCTCACGCACATGGAGCAGTCCGGCTTGTGTAACCATGCGTATGGCATGCAGTTTCTTAAACATGCGGACTTCAAACCCACGGGCAAGGGCCTTTCCGGCAACGGGGCAAAAATGGTGGAACACTGTTACCGACACGGCATTCTCATAGACCTGAAGCACATGAGTGTAATGGCGCGGCAGCAGTTGTATTCGCTGCGCCAAAGCCCCGGCTTTCAGGCCATCCAACAGCCGCTGATCTGCACGCATGCCGGCTTTACGGGCATTCCTCTGGGCCACGTGCCCAACTACATTTACCGGTTTCATCGCTACCGTACCAAGGGGTATGCGCGGCTGTACATGGGCAAGCCGTGGCTGCATTGCACGCAGGGTACGCGCCCTTCGTTCAACTCGTCCAGCATCAATCTTTATGATGAAGAGATTGTGTTGATTCTCCAGTCCGGAGGGCTCATCGGCCTTTCGATGGACAAACGTATTCTGGGCTATGCCGACCCGGAGGGGTCTCAGTTGGCCAACCAGGACATTTATCCGCTGGAAGAAGAGTTTATCTCCCTGCGCGAGGCGGCCTACTTCTTCTCCAAGGCAAGCGTGGGCAGCGCTTTTGCCGATGGGGCCTGCATTGAAAACCGCGAAGTGGAGGAAGCCGGTCCGGTGAACCCGCGCCTGGGCGAATATCACTTGCGCCACTTCATGGGCCATGTCGTTCACCTCATCAAGGTGGCGCGCGCAGCCGGCTATCCGGTGGCGCAGGCGTTGAAGCAGGTATGCCTCGGCACAGACTTTGACGGCATGATCAACCCGCTGTGGGTGTGCGACAGTGTGGATCAGCTTGTTTACTTTCGGGCGCAGTTTGAGCGTGCCTTTGTGCGCTTTGCCCATCACTGCGAGGTGCCTTTGCCACCCGGCTTTGACGTGGCCGCCTTGGCGCAAGACCTCTTCTATGAAAACGGAAAGCGGTTTGTGTTGACGCGGTTGCCATGAGGTGCCTCAGCCCCCGCCACAGGGCCAAGCGCGGGGAAGTGCTCGCCACGCGAGTCAATTAAACGCTACCAGCTCTACCCCCTTGGGGTTGGTCAGGTAGGAGTTAATCAGGTTTTGTACCACGCGGTTCTCTTTGCTCGGCTTGATCAGCATTTTGGCCGCTTCCCAATCGCGCACGTTTTGATCGCCATCGTAAAAGCCAAAGCCGAGGTAGTTGCCATTCTCCACCAGCACCACGGATTTTTCGTCTGGCTGGCGGCCCCGGCCGATGATGGCTACCGTGGCTCCTTTCTCAAAAAAGGAATCCACCGCTTTTTGCACGCGCTTATTGTATTTTTTTATCGTCTCCACCCCTTGGCAAGCACCCTTGCACGAACCAGACTGGTGACTGAAGCAGAGGCCCTTGGCCAGTTGCAAGCCGGATAGCTTGGGGCACAGGTCGTGCGCCTTTACTTTCTCCCACAAAAAATTCCAAGCATCCGTTTTGTTGGAAAAGGAAATCAGCGGCTTGGTGTGTTTGTTTACTACGTTCACCACAAAGCGCAAGTAGCCGTTGCGGTCTTCGTAGTCGTAAATGCCCCACTCTTCGGTTTTGAACTTCTGTGCCAGGTTGTACTTGGGCCACAGCCTGCGTATCTCTTGCGATTCGAGGATGAGCGCAATCAGTTCATTGCCGGTGAGCTCGTAGCTGATGTGGTGGATTTCATTGCGGATGTTGGAGCGGTTCCATTCGCGCGCTTCGCCCACAAAATGGCCTGCAATGCGCTTCTTGATGTGGATGGCTTTGCCCACGTAAATCACTTGCCCGCGGGCATCGTGAAAATAATACACGCCCGGCTTGGCGGGCAGTTTGTCAAACTCGGCTTTGGGCAGGTTGGGGGGCAAAATGGTTTCGCCCGAGTTGCGCTTGAGTGCTTTGGCGACTACGCCCTCATGGTCGCGCTTGAGCAACAGGTCAAAAATGGTGGCCGTGGCCAGGGCATCGCCCCCGGCCCGGTGGCGGTCGTGCATGCGAACACCCAAGCTTTCGGCCAGACGGCCCAAACTATACGAAGGTAACCCGGGAATGATCTTGCGACTGAGCCGAACGGTGCACAACTTTTTAGTAACCCAGTTCTTTTGCACCTCGTCAAATTCCTTTTTGAGAAAACTGTAGTCAAAGTGGGCGTTGTGGGCCACCAGCACGCGGCCCTCCAGCCGCTGCAGGATGTCGTCCGCCACCTCTTCAAACGCGGGCGCGTGTTGTACCATTTGCGAGGTGATGCCCGTAAGTCCGGTGATGTAGTGCGGGATGTGGCGCCCGGGGTTGATCAGCGTATGAAAAAAATCGGTGATGCGGGTGCCGTCATGATGGTAAATCGCGATTTCGGTGATGCGGTGATTGGCCGCATAGCCGCCCGTGGTCTCAACGTCAACAATGGCATACATGGGGAAGCGAAGGTACACATTTCCGCGTGCCAGAAAACGGTTGTTTGCGGTTGGTTTTTCCTGCACATTTCCGTTGGGTGAGTTCCTGGTGCCATGTGCCACACCACCGAGCGTTTTTGCGGAATGGTAAACAACGATCGGTTGGGCAAAGGGCAGTCATCGCCCATATCGATGGTCAGCACGCAGTTGGAGCAACGTGCGTGCCGCAAGAAACGTTGGCCAGCGTAGACGACACCCCGGCAGCTTTCTTGCGAAGCGGTTTAATTGACATGAGAGGGGCTGAGCCTCGTCAACGCAGAACTTCTTTGGCCGATCAGGGTTATGACCCATATGGCTGAAAATATTCTGCTTTGGTTCAAGAACGACTTGCGTTTGCGCGACCATGAACCCTTGTGGCATGCCGCCCAACGCGGAAATGTGCTGCCGGTTTACGTGGTTGACCCACGGGCGTTTGCCGCTCACCCGCTTGGCTTTCCGCGCACCGGTTCGTTTCGTGCGGAGTTTTTGATGGAATCGTTAGCCGCCTTGCGCGGTAGTCTGCGGGCCATTGGGAGCGATTTGGCCATTCAAACAGGCAAACCCGAAGAAGTGCTTCCCGTGTTGTGCGCGCAGCACAACATCCGCCAGATTTATACCTCGGCCGAAATAGCCGATGAAGAGCAGCGCGTAATGATGCACACGCAGAAAGCCGTGGAGCCGTTGGGCGTAGAAGTGTGCGCGTTTGAGAACAATGCTCTTTACCGGCTGAGCGATTTGCCCTGGCCGATGGAACGCCTACCCGATGTCTTTACCCGTTTTCGAAATGACGTGGAAAAGAAGTCGGTCGTGCGGCCCGCCTGGCCGGCACCCTCCGCGCTGGCAACATCTTTCTCCCTTGATTGGGGCGTGGTGCCCATGTGCGAGTCGCTCGGGGCGGCCGCCCCGCCCCCGGACGCTCGCAGCGCGATCACCTATGGCGGTGGCGAGCCCGAAGCATGGAGACGGGTGGAGGAGTACCTCTGGCAAAAAGACCTGCTGCGCGTATACAAAGAAACGCGTAATGGCCTCATCGGCCCCGACTATTCTTCCAAGTTCAGTGCCGCGCTGGCCTGTGGCTGTCTTTCGCCCCGCAGCCTTTACGAGGAGGTATTGCGCTATGAGCGCGAGCGCGTAAAAAATGAGTCAACTTATTGGCTGGTTTTTGAGTTGCGTTGGCGCGAATACTTTCGGTTGACTGCGCTGAAGTACGGGGCGCGTATCTTTCACCGCGAAGGCATACGCCAACAGCCTGTGGCCTGGCATCAAAACAAAAAATGGTTTGAAAAATGGCGCAGGGGCGAAACCGGAGTTGACTTTGTTGACGCCAACATGCGCGAGCTGTGGCACACTGGCTTTATGAGCAACCGCGGCCGCCAAAATGTGGCAAGTTATCTGACCAAGGATTTGAAAATTGACTGGCGATGGGGTGCCGCCTGGTTTGAAAGCCAACTGATCGACTACGATGTGCACAGCAACTGGCTTAACTGGGCCTATGTGGCCGGGGTAGGCAACGACCCGCGCGAGGATCGGTATTTTAACATCACCACCCAGGCAGCGCGATATGACGCGGAGGGGCTGTATCGGCAGTTGTGGATTTCATAGCCGGTATTGACGCTGACCGGGCTGCAGCAGTCAGGGAAAACTACGCTTCTGCGGGCGGTGGGCGAGAGGTAAACACCTATCGACTTTATCAAAAAACCCGCGTCAACCGATAGTAGTCTGCCAGCGTTACGCGAAAGGCCTCGCGGTCATTGTCCGTGGCGAACAGCGGCACAAAAACGCTGTCCTGCTTTACCCGTATGTCCTGCCCTTTTTGGATGCCTTCGTAGATGCGGCTGCCAAACTCCAGCATCCGTTCGCGGCCGCGCTCGCGCAAGTCAACCGTTACGCTGTCATTCACCCGTACTGACAAAAACGGCTCGGCATCCAGCGGTTCATTGTTTTCAATCAGAACGTAGGCCTCGTCTTCGAGCCAGTTGATGACAATGGCCGGGGTGATCAGCGGGCGCTCCTGACCGGTGTAGCGATCAGCAAAGCGATAAACTTCGGTTTTTCCGTCCGGGGCGGTGGCGCGGTCGTAGTAGATGGCGCGCACGTTTTTGAAAAACAGCTCGCTGTCATCGCCCATCTTGAATTGAAATTTCTCGCGGTCCACTTTCTTGTTCCCGTCTAACGTGCAGGCCCCGAGCATCAGGGCCCCTGTCAAAAAAAGGATGGCTTTCATTTTGTACTTTTGCCGTTCACTTGCGTGAGTAACTAACAACAAAAATGAACAAAAGTCTAATCATCGGGGTGGTGGCCGTACTGGCGGCCGTGGTCATTTTTTACCTTTGGGGCGCGGGCGTATACAACAAGGCCGTGGGGTTGCAGGAAGGTGCAAACGAAAGCTGGGCCAACGTGCAGGCCGCCTACCAGCGCAGGGCCGACTTGGTACCCAACCTGGTGGCCACCGTGCGCGAAGCAGCCGAAAATGAGCGCGGCATTTTGACCCAGGTAACCGAAGCGCGGGCCGGCATTTCAAAGGCGACCACGCCCGAGGAGTTGGAAAGCGCAGGCAAGCAGATCAACAGCGCCATCAACCTCGCGTTTGAAGCCTACCCGCAAATACGCTCCACCGAAAATTTTCAGGACTTGCAAGTGCAATTGGAAGGCACGGAAAACCGCATCAATGTGGCGCGGCAGGAGTACAACGGAACCATCAAAAGCTACAACACGCACATCCGCGGTTATTTTACCAGCATGGCGTTAAATTGGTTTGGCAAAGGCGAAACGTTTGAGCCGCTCAAAGGCTTTACCGCTTCCGAAGGGGCTGAGAATGCGCCCAAGGTAGATGAGCTGTTCAACAAGTAAACCCACTACGGGCGGGCGGCAAACTTCGTCCGGTAAAACCGGATTGTCCGACTGATCAGCATCCCTCCCACCAGTGAAGGTAAAATCCACAACACCCATTGGAATTGGGGCAACTGAATGTTCACCACGACAAACGCGGTAACGGCCGAGATGTAGCTGCCGCCCATGCCATTGATATGCCCATACCACCAGTGCATCTTATCGGTGGGCGGGGTGCGGAATTTACGAATGTCAAGCGCTACCGTGGCACATCCAATCGTGCCAAAAACTAACGCCACCACGCCCATCATGGTCCCGTGCGCCAACACATACCCGCCCCACGCCAACAAGGCCACCAGAAATACGGCCGACAGCGCCACGATAAGCCAGTCGACTGCGGTGGCACGCTGGCCATTGTGCAGGTTTTTAAGCCGCAGCACGCGGTAGCCGCGCACGGTCAGGTAATAACTGAAAAAGCCGACCATCAGCAGAAAGTGGTTTTGGTGGCCGATGGCTACCACCACTGCGCCCAGGAATACGGCCGTCATGCCGCCAAAATAGAATTTGCCCGCCAGGCGATGCGCTTTTCCGCCCTTGGCGGTGAGCAGGGCCACCAACCCACTGAGTAGAGCTGTGGTGCCCCCGGCAATGTGCACGGCCAGCATGATCGTGAGAAACTTTTCCATGGCGTTGATTTTCCCGAAACATGCCATGATCCGGTCGGAGCATCAAATTCGCCTGACTGAATTGGCGAACGGGCCCAACGGAGTGCACAAAAAAGCCGATGGATCGGAATCCATCGGCCGGCAGAAATTCAATGCTTTTCTTGTAGCCCGCGAGCCTGAGAGAGGATGTTTTCCACCACTGAGGCCCTGGGCGTCAGTTGTGCATCGTTCAATTGTTGTTGCGTTTGCAGCAATTCATGGTATCGCTGCAACAACTCGCTTTCGCAGATCAGCGCGTTACGTATTTCCTGCGATTCCTCCTCCGAGGTCTCGTGGTATATATACCTGATCAGGTCGTTTTGGGTAAATGTTTTTATCATAGGCGTGCGGGTTGAGCATCATTTTCTTGCGCAGGTTGATTAACGCATAGCGCATGCGGCCCAGGGCGGTGTTGATACTCACCCCGGTGCGCTCGGCAATCTCTTGAAAACTGAGTTGAAAGTAATGTCGCATGATCAGCACCTGCTTTTGTTCGGCTGGCAACTCTTTGATCAACGTGCGAAGCCGGTCTTTGGTATCCTGCCACACCTGCAAATCTTCAAAAGAGCTTTCCGAAAAACGCAGCGAATCAAACACCCGGCTTCCGTTCTCCAGGGTGATTTCGGGGTGGCGCTTGTTCTTGCGGAAATGGTCGATGGCCAGGTTGTGGGCAATGCGGCTGATCCAAGGCAAAAATTTACCTTCCTCGTTGTAGCGGCCGTTTTTGATGGTGTGTATGGCCTTGATGAAGGTCTCCTGCAAAAGATCCTCTGCGGTGTAGCGGTCTTTGACAATCAGGTAAATGGCCGTGTAGACACGCGATTTGTGTCTGTGAAGTAGCATTTCGAACGCCTCTTCGTTACCGTTTTGATAAAGCGCAACCAGGTGGCTGTCGCTGCATCTGCTGTTAATCATTCTCGTGTTCGTTTAGGTAACGTAGAGGTCTGTTTCGATAGAAAGAGGTTTAAGTGCAACGGTTTGAGAAATGAAAAGTAGCATCTTCGGGGCAAATCGCAAAATTTTTTTTAAAAATGTTGCCTACAGTAGCATTCTTTCGCTATTTCACACCGTTTTTTAACATTGCACCCCTGCATGGCAGCACCGAAGAAAAGAGCGATCAAAAGCTTGGAGAATTTGAATGAGGAATTGAGGGATTTGCTGCGGCAACAGTATCCCAACGGATACGAAGCCAGCATCACGCGTATCAGCAATGCCAAGAACGAACCCATTTTTGTCTTTCCGCTGGAGACGGACGATGCCATTTACCTGGTCAAAGTGCCGGCCACCAAAAACTCGGAAGGCGAATACGATGTAGAGTCAGGTAAGAAGCAAGAGTTTGAAGACAGCGGGGACGACTTTGACAACTCGGGCGATGACTATGACGAAAATGGCGAAAGCGACTATGGCGAGGAAGAAGAGGGCGGAGGCAACAACAGTCGCGGAAACCGCGAAAGCAGCTACGAGCCCGATTTTGACAATTAGCGGCCCGCTGCGTCCGTTGGTTGACAGTCCTAAAAATTAATAATACCTGCGCGAACACCATCCCGGCCGATGGTGTTCTCTATTTTTGCCCTCTCCATGAAAAAACCCACCCTGCCTTTCTCCGATGCCGCGCTGGATCAACTCAGCCCCAAAGAATACATCATCATTAAGCGGGCGCGGGTAAACAACCTGAAGAACTTGAGCGTAGCCATACCCCGCAACAAGTTGGTGGTGGTAACGGGCCTCTCCGGCTCGGGCAAATCATCGCTGGCGTTTGATACGCTTTTTGCCGAGGGGCAACGGATGTACGTGGAAAGCCTGAGCGCCTACGCGCGCCAGTTTTTGGGCCGGATGGAAAAACCCGAGGTGGATTACATCCGGGGTGTATCGCCCGCGATCGCCATCGAGCAGAAGGTGAATACGCGCAACCCGCGCTCCACGGTGGGCACCACCACTGAAATCTACGACTACCTCAAGCTGCTGTTTGCCCGCATTGGCAAAACGTATTCGCCCATCAGCGGCAAGGAAGTAAAGCGCGATACCGTGACAGACGTAGTCGACTTCATCCACCGGCAGCGCGAAGGCACGCGCATCATGATAGCGTGCCCGCTGCGCGTGCAGCGAGGCCGCAAGCTGGCCGATGAATTTGGCATTCTGCTCAGCAAGGGTTTTGCCCGCGTGTTGGTCAATGGCGAAATGCAATTCATTGAAGAGCTGACCGGCCCCGCCACCGATGCGGAATCCGCGGAAGCGAAAAAGAAACCCAAAAAGCCTGCGGCCATCAACAAACTGGCGCCCGAAACGGTGGAAATCCTCATAGACCGCGCGGCTGTTAACGCAGCCGATGAGGACCTGACGTTCCGCCTGAGCGATTCGGTACAAACCGCTTTTTTTGAGGGCCACGGTGACTGCACCGTGTACGTGGAAGGCAAAGGGCGCGAAACGTTTTCAGATCGGTTTGAGTTGGATGGCGTGGTGTTTACGGAGCCATCGGTAAACTTGTTTAGTTTCAACAACCCCTTTGGCGCGTGCCAAACCTGCGAAGGCTTTGGCAGGGTGCTGGGCATTGACGAAGACTTGGTCATACCCGACAAGAGTCTGTCGGTTTACGAGGGAGCCATTGCCCCCTGGCGGGGCGAGGTGATGAGCGAGTGGGCCAAGCCGCTGATCAAAAACGGCATCAAGTTCGATTTTCCCATCCACCGCCCTTACAGCGATTTGACGGCCAGGCAGCGCGACCTGCTGTGGGCGGGCAATGAATACTTTGACGGCATCCACGACTTTTTCAAACACCTCGAATCAAAACTTCATAAAATTCAATACCGCGTCATGCTGTCGCGCTACCGCGGCCGCACCACCTGCCCCGACTGCCGGGGCACGCGCTTGCGCAAAGATGCGGGCTACGTAAAAATTGCGGATACCTCCATCACGGACCTGGTGCTGATGCCCATCGAGGACGCGCTGGTATTCTTTCAAAAACTGGAACTGGCCGAGCACGACCGCAAAATATCGGAGCGCATCCTCACCGAAATACGCACGCGGCTGGAGTACATGACCAAAGTGGGCCTCGGTTACCTGACGCTGAACCGGCTCACCAACACTCTTTCGGGGGGCGAGTTTCAGCGGATCAAGTTGGCGACCTCGCTGGGCAGTGCGCTGGTGGGCTCCATGTACATTTTGGATGAGCCCAGCATTGGGCTTCATCCCAAAGATACCGAGCGCATGGTGGAGGTGCTGCTGGGCTTGCGCGATTTGGGCAACACCGTTATTGTGGTGGAGCACGAAGAGGAGATCATGCGCGCGGCCGATCAAATCATTGACATCGGGCCGGAAGCGGGCTCGCACGGAGGCGAACTGGTGTTTCAAGGAAGCATTGATGACATAAACGGGCAACCGCACTCGCACACCATTGCCTACCTGAGCGGGCAAGATAAGATAGCCGTGCCCGCCCAGCGCAGGAAATGGAAGGACGCCATCAAGATTGTGGGCGCCCGCGAAAACAACCTCAAAAACCTGACGGTGAAAATCCCGCTGGGCGTGCTCACGGTGGTAACGGGGGTCAGTGGCTCGGGCAAATCCACGTTGATCAAGAAGATCCTGTATCCGGCCGTGGGGCGGCTGAGCGGGTCCGTCAGCGAAAGCCCGGGCCGCTATGATAAACTGGAGGGCGACTTTCAAAAAGTAACGCAGGTGGAGTTTGTCGATCAAAATCCCATTGGCAAGTCGTCACGCTCAAACCCGATTAGTTATGTGAAGGCCTATGATGCCATTCGCCAGTTATATGCCGACCAGCCCCTGGCCAAGCAACGCGGGTACAAGCCCTCGCACTTTTCTTTCAACGTAGAGGGCGGGCGATGCGAAACCTGCGAGGGCGAGGGTGAAATCAAGGTGGAGATGCAGTTCATGGCCGACATTTACCTCACGTGCGAAAGCTGTCACGGCAAGCGGTTCAAACAAGAAGTGCTGGACATCACCCATCACGACAAGTCCATCTCAGACGTGTTGGACATGACGGTGGAGGAAGCGTTAACGTTCTTCAAAGACAAAAAAACCATCTACGAAAAGATACTGCCGCTGTTTGAGGTGGGGTTGGGCTATGTCAAATTGGGGCAATCGTCCAATTCGCTCAGCGGGGGCGAGGCGCAGCGCGTAAAGCTGGCTTCCTTTTTGGGCAAGAATGCCATCGAAGGCAAAAGCCACGTGCTGTTTATCTTTAACGAGCCCACCACCGGTCTTCACTTTCACGACATTTCCAAACTGCTCAAAGCGATTTATGCGCTGGTGAACGAAGGCCACAGCGTGGTCATCATCGAACACAACCTGGAGGTGATCAAATGTGCCGATTGGATCATTGACCTGGGCCCGGAGGGGGGCGAAAAGAAAGGTGGGAATTTGTTGTTTGAAGGCACCCCGGAAGACATGGTGAAGAAGGGCAAAGGCTACACAGCCGAGTTTTTGCGGGGGAAGCTACGGTAAACGGAAAGGCAGAAGACACAGGAATAGGCCGCGGCCCCGCGTTGATCCCGTGACAGAAGATAGGTAGTCCATAAAAGCGATCGATCAGACAGGCTTTTTGGTTTTCGCTTGTTGCCTAAAGTAGAGTTCGTACAAGGCAGTGAGAACGCAGAAAAATGACATCCATGCGATCGTACCAGCCGGGTACGATTTTTTTGCAAAAGCAAATGTGACTACGGCAACAAAGCCAGCGAGAAAACTGATAATCCAAACGGCCAACGTCAATAGCACTATTCTCTTCAGCTGAATGTTGCGGAACAACAACAGAGATGTTACAAACTGACTACACAACGTGATCACAATGATGCCAAGAGGGTCTACTTTACCTTCTTTGCTTAATTCTCTGGCGACAAAAAACAGTGCCAACACAAGAGTAAAAGTAGTGGCATAAAAAAGCACTCTCTTTTGAAACGTTGGGATTTCCATTCTCCAAAGTTATTCAAGAAAACGTATCCCGGCAGAGGTGCTACATCGTCTTTATCTTCTGATATGATGCCGCCACCCCGCGGATCAGCGAAGAGCTAAAGCCCCGGTGCTCCATCTCGTTCAGCCCGGCAATGGTGCAGCCCATAGGGGTAGTGACCTTGTCAATTTCTTCTTCCGGGTGGCGGTTGCCTTTCAACAACAACTCGGCTGCGCCCTTTACCGTTTGGGCGGCAATGAGGCTGGCGGTTTTGGCATCAAAGCCGATTTCAATACCGCCCTGCGTAGCTGCGCGGATAAACCGCAGCGCATAGGCAATGCCACACGCGCCCAGCACCGTGGCCGCATCCATCAGCTTTTCGTCTATCTGCACCGTGGTGCCCAACTGGTCAAACAATTCGGTTACGTATTCGATCTGTTGCGCGGAAGCGTTTTGCGAGCAGATACACGTCACGGATTCCTGCAGGGCAATAGCGGTATTGGGCATGGCCCGAAAAACAGCGATGCCCGCGGGCAACAGTTGTGTCAGGTCGGCCAGCGACAAGCCGGTGACCACGCTGATGATCACGTGACGTTGGGGATCAAAAGACGCAGCCAGCTCGCGCAGCACTTCGCGCACCGTGTAGGGCTTAAGCGACAAGATGATGACGTCACGCTGCTGTATGGCCGCTGCGTTGTCGGACGTGACGTGCACGCCTTCGGACTTGAGCGGGAACAGGCGCTCGGTGTTTCTGCGGGTTACGGTCAGGTGTTCGGCCGGACAGAACTGACTCCGCACCAGCCCGTGGGCTATGGACGAGCCGAGGTTGCCCCCGCCAATGATGGCTATCGTAGACATAAATCAAAACCGTGAAGGTACAAATTGAATTCTTTCCGTGCGTGGCGAAGGCAACACCGGCCGGCTATCGGCCCCTGATAAACCCACCCGTGATACGCACCAAGCTGGCCTGCGAGGCGAGGGCGTTAAAGACAGCCTGTGACTTTTCAAGCGCGGCTGTCCGGTAGTTTTCTTGAACGATACGCAAATCAATGTTCTTGTAGCGCTCGTTTGCCAACTGCAGGTTCAATTCAGCTGCCCGGAGTTTTGTTTCGGCAATGCTTACGAGCTGCCTTCGCAAATTGTATAAGTCCAGCGTGGACACAAGGTCAAACTGGAGCGACAGTTTAACTTGTTCGGTGGTGAGCTGCCCGATTTTTTCGCGTATCTGGGCTTGCTCCATGGCGCGTTTTATTTGCCCTCCATTAAACAGGGTCCAGCGCAATGTTAAGTTGCCATACGCTCCATATGAGTTACCCGTTTGTGTTGAATACTCAGGCAGAAAGCGCGTGTTCAGCACCGGCTGACTCGAGTTGCCGTTTAAAAACCCAACCGTCACCGTTTCGGGAGTCCCTCCAGACAGAGGGCGAAATTGGGCATTCAATCGATCAAGGCTGCCGGTGGCTCCGATATTCAGAAACACAGAAGGCGACATGTCCGCCCGCTGCAAGCGCGTGGTGGTGCGCAAAATTTCCTGGTTGATAAATTGGTTGCGCAAATTGGTATTGGAGCTGGCCATGCGGCTTTTCAACTCATCCAGTTGGTAGTTTTCGTTCCCAAACTGCAGGGCATCGGTTAACTCATAGGTAGCCTCAATGCTATCGCTCATCAAAAGATTGAGATTGCGCAAGGCATTTTTGTATTGAATGCCCTGTTGCAATACGTTGGCACTGTCGGTCAGGTAGTTGTTTTGTTCCTGCAGCACATCAAACGTGATGGCGCCACCCAATTGCTTGCGCAAGCGCACAAACTCGTAGCGCTCCTTGGAGTATTCCAGGTTCTTTTCCAAGATCTCCAGGTTTTCTTTGTCAACCAAGGCCTGGTAGTATGCCAGCAGGATGGCCTCGGTGGTGCCCTCAATCACAAAGGAGGCGTTGCCATAGCTGAGTTGCTCCAATTGTTCCAGTTGGCGTTTGGTCATGCGCACCGAGAAGCCGTCAAACAGGGTAAACTGTACATCCAATTGCCCCGTGATGTTGTCAGAGATGTTTCGTCCGGCTACCGCAAAGGGGTTGGCAGGTTTGCGCTGCACCACGCTGTTGTTTTGCCCGTTCAAAAGGTTGACGGTTGGCAACCGCCCGGCCTGGCCCCAGGTGTTGTTCTCCTGCGCGTTGATGACGTTTTGTTCTTCGATCTGCACATTGAAATTGTTGAGCAATCCTTTTTCGATGGCCTGCTGCAAGCTCAGTTTTTGCTGCGCCTGACAGGGCGCAACGGCTACTGTGCCAAGGATTAGCAACCATCCCAAACGAAATCGAAAATCAAGCACGGGTATGAGCGGTTTTGCTGGTAAGGTAGGTGTAAATGGCCGGGATGACGTACAGCGTGAGCACGGTGGCAAACAACATGCCGCCAATGACGGCAATACCCATGGACACGCGGCTTTCAGAACCTGCGCCCAGCGCCAGGGCAATGGGCAAGATGCCGAGAATCGTGGAAAGGCTGGTCATCAAAATAGGACGGAAGCGCGACTCGGCCGCTTTCTTTGCGGCTGTCATCACATCCATGCCTTGTTCTTTGGCCTGGTTGGCAAACTCCACAATCAAAATACCATTTTTGGTCACCAAGCCAATGAGCATGATGATGCCGATCTGGCTAAAGATGTTGAGCGTCTGGTTGAAATACCAAAGCGTGAGCAGCGCGCCCCCAATGGCCAGCGGCACGGTGAACATGATGATAAAGGGGTCGCGGAAGCTCTCAAACTGCCCCGCCAGCACCAGGTAAATAATGGCCAACGCAATCAACAACGCCAGATAGATACTGGAGCTGCTCTCGGCAAACTCGCGCGAAGCGCCATCCAGGCTGGTGGTGTAGCGCTCGTCCAGCACCTCTTGCGCGATGCGCTGCATTTCCTTGATGCCCGCACCCAACGCCACGCCTTTGGCCAGTTGCGCCTGCACTTTGGCCGATGAGTACCGGTTGAAGCGATACAACTGGGGGGGGCTGCTCATTTCTTGCATGGTCACCAGATTGTCCAGTTGGATCAGTTCACCATTTCGGTTTTTGACGTACAGCGTTTTCAGGTCCAGTGGCTCGTTGCGGTCTCCGCGCTCCACTTGACCGATAACCTGGTATTGTTTGCCATCCATGATGAAATAACCAAAGCGCGACCCGCTGAGCCCCAATTGCAGGGTCTGTGCCACGTCCAGCACGTTCACGCCCAGGTTGCGCGCCTTGTCGCGATCAATGTTGATATTGATTTCGGGCTTGTTGAATTTCAAATCCAAATCGACAAACGCAAACAGCGGACTGGCTTGTGCCTTTTGGATAAACAGGGGCAGCACTTCTTTCAACTGCTCGATCTCGGGCGCTTGCACCACAAATTGTACGGGAAACCCACCGCGTCTGTCCCCAATGGTTTGGTTTACGGTGATCCACGTGCGCACGCCCGTATATTTCTTTGACTTGGCGGTGATCTCATCCACGATTTGCTGTTGTGTTCGGTCGCGTTCCGTGGGCGACTTCAAAATCACCCTCACAAAACCTGAGTTTACGCCCGAGCCACCAAAGCCGGGGGCTGTCACGCTCACGCGGCCGGCCACCTCGGGTACTTCCTGTTCGATGAAGCGCGTCAGCTCCATCACGTACCCGTCCATGTACTCAAACGTAGCCCCTTCGGGGGCTTGTGCCTGCAACCGAAACTCGCTGCGGTCTTCCAGGGGGGCCAGCTCCGAAGGCAAGCGCGTGCCCAGCCAGTAGATCAGGCCCACAGCCAACAGCACCACCATAAAACCCAACCACCTGCGCCTCATGAAGCCTTCCAGCGAGGAGGCGTACGAGGAGGTGAGCCAGAGGAAGAAAGGTTCTGTCTTGCGATACAACCACGGTTGCACGGCCCTGCGCTTGAGCAGTTTGGCACTCATCATGGGCGTGAGCGTCAGCGACACAAAAGCTGAAATGGCCACCGAGCTGGCCACCACCAGCCCAAATTCGCGAAACAAACGCCCCGTGAGGCCCTGCAAAAAAATCACCGGCAAAAACACCGCCACCACCGACACCGTGGTGGAGATAACGGCAAAGTAGATTTCGGTCGATCCCTTGCGGGCGGCTTCCTCCGGCTCCATGCCTTCTTCGACTTTAACATAGATGTTTTCGAGCACCACAATGGCGTCATCCACCACGAGCCCGATGGCGAGCACGATACCCAGCAGCGTCAGCACGTTGATGGTGAAACCCAACAGGTACATGACAAAAAAGGCCCCGATGAGCGAGATCGGAATGGTGACCACCGGAATGACCGTGGTGCGCCAATCGCGCAGAAACAAAAAGATGATGGACAACACGAGCCCAAAAGCAATAAAGATGGTTTCTTCCACTTCGGAAATGGAGGCGCGGATGTATTTGGTGGAGTCATAGCTCATTTGATAAGTTACATCCGGAGGCAAGTCGCGCTCGATTTGTGCGAGCTTTTGATACAATCGGTCGGCAATGTCAATGTTGTTGGCGCCCGGTTGCGCCACGATGGCCAGCGCACATCCGGGTATGCCATCGCGCCTCAAAATGGTGCGATCGTTTTCCGGATACAGCTCCGCGCGCCCGATGTCCTGAAAGCGCACCACGTTGCCATTGCTTTCTTTCACGATCAGGTTGTTGAAGTCCTCGGGCGTATTCAACCGCCCCAGGGTGCGCACGGTCAGTTCGGTATTGCTTCCTTCCACCCTTCCGGATGGCAGCTCCACATTTTCGCGGTTCACAGCCTGGAGCACATCCGAAGGGGCCAGCTTGAGCGAAGCCAACTTGATGGGGTCCATCCACAGGCGCATGGAGTACCTGCGCTGCCCCCAGATCTGTACGGAGCTTACGCCCGGTATCGTTTGGATTCGTTCTTTGAACATGATTTCGGCAATGCGCGAAATCTCGAGCAGGTCACGCTTGTCGCTGCGCACGGTCAAAAAGATGATGGGGCTGGAGTCGGCATCGGCCTTCTCCACCACGGGCGGGTCAACATCGGGCGGCAGGCGGTTCAGCGCCCCGGATACCTTGTCGCGCACATCGTTGGCGGCCGCTTCGATGTTTACGCCTAGTTCAAACTCAACCGAAATGCTGCTGCGGCCCTCGCGACTGACCGAAGTGAGGGTGCGAATGCCGGGCACGCCATTGATGGCGTCTTCCAGCGGCTCGGTGATCTGCGATTCGATCACATCGGCATTGGCCCCTACGTATACGGTGGAAACCGTGACCACGGGCGGGTCAACGCTCGGGAACTCGCGCACGCCCAAAAACGAAAATCCGATCACGCCAAAAAGCACGATGACCAACGACATGACGATGGCCAGTACGGGGCGGTTAATGCTTACGATAGATAAACTTGCCATGAGGTTAGTTGCGTTTTACGATCTGCACGTCCATTCCATTTCGCAATTGAAGCATGCCCGTGGTCAGCAGCGTATCACCTGCTTGTAACCCGGCCACAACTTCCAAGTCCTTTTCGGTGCGCAGGCCCGTTTCAATTCGCACCTCGGTGGCTTTGCCGCCCTTGAGCACAAACACCTTTTTGCCGGCTTGCTCGGGTATCACGGCCTGCGTGGGCACCAAGATGGCGTTGGTGATTGACTGTAGGATCAGGTCGACTTTTACGAACTGCCCCGGCAGCAACAGCCCGCGTTTGTTGTCTGCAATGGCCCGTATTTTCAGGGTGCGGGTTTCGGTGTCAATGCGCGGCTCAAGGGCATATACCGCGCCTTCGTAGCGGTTGGTGTCGCCCTCCACCGTGAAGCGTATTTTTTTGCCGGGCGTCACCTGAGCACTGTAGCGGCTGGGCACGGCAAACTCCAGCTTGGCGGGGTTGATGCTGTACAGCGTGGCAATGATGGTGCTGGGCGAGATGTACGCCCCCTCGCTCACATAGCGCAACCCAATGGCGCCATCAAACGGTGCGCGGATGCGTGTTTTTTCTACCTGGGCCTCCAGCAATTTGATGTCCGCCTCGGTGGTTTTCAACCGGTTTAGTGCGTTGTCATATTCTTCCTGGCTGATGGCGTCTTTTTCCAGGAGTTTGCGCTGCCGAAATTCCACATCCTGGTTCAACTGGCGGTTGTAGCGCTGTTTGATCAGTTGGGCTTCGATTTCTTCATCGTTGATGCTTACCAGCAGGTCGCCTTTGCGCACGCTTTTGCCTTCCTGAAACAGCAAGGCCGTGATTTTGCCGGAGGTTTCGCTGCGCAGCTCCAGCGATTCGTTGGGGAGGATGGATCCGGTAACGATGAGTTTGTCCTCCAACTTTTGGGGTGTCAACACCAGCGCTTCCACCGGCAGTTTGGCAGCGCCCGGGGCGGTGGCCGCGGGGGCGGCTTCCTTTTTGCCCACCACGCCCAGCTTAGGCAACGCCAGCAAGGCGATGACGGCCAACACAACGGCTATCGTAATCCATGTTTTTTTCATCGTTCGAGGTAAGTTCGGTATCTCCGAAAGCGTGGAGAGTAGTACAATGCTTTAAACGTCCTTTTGGTTTCCGCGGAGGAGCCGCTCATGTAATTTTAGCACTTGGGGGATGACCAACTGGGTTTCATCGTTGACGATCACGGCATCGGCCCGTTTTATTTTTTCCTCTTCCGGCCACTGCCGTGCCATGATGTTCTGGATGTCAGCCGCGGTGCGGTGCGGGTCGCGCTGCCGCACACGCTGTAGGCGCAACGCCTCGGGCGCGGTCACCACAATCATGAAATCCACCGTGCGGTAGGCTCCGGCTTCATACATCAATGCGGCCTCTCGCAGCACGTAGGGGCTTTGTTGGGCGGAGGCCCACGCCTGGTAGTCCATCGCTACCCGCGGGTGCACAAGCGCATTCAGCCGTTGCCGCTTCTCCTCCTCGCCAAAAACCACGCGCGCCAAGTACACCCGGTTGAGCCCACCGGCCTCATCATACGACAAGGTTCCGAACTCTTTTTTGATTTGACTCACCAATATTCCGTCAGTGGTCATTAATTCCTTCGCTCGGCTGTCGGCATCGTATACGGGAATGCCCACGCATTTGAAAATGTCGCACACCAGGCTTTTGCCGGTGCCGATTCCTCCCGTGATGCCAACGTGAAACATGGCGGTCAGAAGGTGATGAGGACGGTGACGGAATCCACGGAAGTGACCTGAAACGAGGCGGGTAGCGCGCGCACGCTGGGCAGCAACCGGTGGCGGCCGGTTGGCAACTTCCGGCAGTCGATCACCAAGCGGGCAGGCGTGGCGGGTAGGGGCTCGTCTGCGGGTGTTTGCACGCCAATCGTTTGGGGGGCGTATTCCACCGCTACTTTTTGCCCCGGCCTGACGCGCACTTCGTTAACCACCGGCAGGGCGGAGGTTGTTACGCGGCCTACGTCAAACGAAACGGTCACCCGCTCCGGTTCGCTTACGCTATAATCGACCACCAGGGGCACCGCCTCCGAAAAGCGGGTTGTCACATCTTCGCCTCGCGGAGCCAAAGCAATGGAGTCGGGCAATTGATGAAGAATGTGTTTGGGGCCGGTGAGCTTGACCTGGTTTGCCGACAGCACCACCGGGCCGATGCGCCCATGGCCTTCGCGAAAGCTGAGTTGTGAAAGATCGGCATACAGTGAAAACGTGTACGATTCGCGCTGGTCGATGGGCACAAACAACGTGTCCGTTACCACAAAGTTGATTTTGATGTCGGGCAACTGCGTACTGAGTGGTGGCACCAACACCGCTCCGGGCAACTTCATGTTTTCGGAGGGCCGCTCCACGGGAATGACCAAGGCGGGCTCTTTGAGGGCGAAGCGTTTGCGGAACAGATCCCAGCCGCTGCCATTGACGTTTACGGTTACATGCTCGGGCAGCGCGCGCGTGGCGATGTAGCGGTCTTGATCATATTCAAACTGGATCGGAAAGCGTATGTTGGTGGAGTAGGTCTTGTTCAGCGCATTGAAAAACCAAAAAACACCGGCCGCAAAAAAACACAGCGCCACGGCTTTCCAGTTGGTGCGGTTGAAGTGAAACAAGTTCGAGATGGCCTTGAGCAGTCGCATACGCGGGCAAAGGTAGCACATAGTATCGCACGATCACGCAGGCAGTGGCCGTTGCCGAGCGGAACGGCCACTCACAAAATTCCATTAGGGTTTTTGCGTGGTGTTCACGACTTTTCAGCATAAACCCCACCCTATGAAACGTGTTCTCGTGCTTGCCCTTGCCGGCCTTTGTCTTTCTGCGGCTGCGCAGAAGTCAAAATCAACAAAGCCGACTGCCGCGGCACCCGCGGTTCATGCCGATCTGTTTAAAGGACTGAAGTGGCGTAACATCGGTCCCTTTCGGGGAGGCCGGGCCAACGCCATTGCCGGCCACCCTACTGATGCGATGACGTATTACGTGGGCTACACGGGCGGAGGCATTGCCAAAACCGATGATGGCGGCATGACCTGGAAGAACATCTCCGATGGGTTTTTCAAAGTGGGCTCCATTGGCGACATCGCCATCAGCGAAAGCGACCCCAACGTCATCTACGTGGGCTCGGGCGAGCATGCCGTGCGCGGAGTAATGACCTCGTATGGCGATGGCGTGTATAAATCCACCGATGGCGGCAAAAGCTGGAAGAACATCGGCTTGGAAAAAACCCGACACATTTCAGATGTGGTCATTCACCCCAACAACCCCGAGGTGGTGTACGTGGCTGCCCAAGGTGCCGTGCATGGGCCCAATCCGGAGCGCGGCATTTTCAAATCCACCGATGGGGGCATGACCTGGAAGAAAACATTGTATGTCGATGAAAACACAGGGGCTTCTTCCTTAAGTATGGACATGACCAACCCGCGCATTTTGTACGCGGCCACCTGGCAGCACAGACGCTATCCGTGGAAAGTGGAAAGTGGCGGTGCGGGCTGTGCCATTTGGAAATCGACCGATGGCGGTGAAACGTGGAATAAAATAAACGAAGGGCTACCCAAAGAGATGGGCAAAATTGGCGTGAGCGTGTCGCGCGCCAACCCCAACCGCGTGTTTGCCATTGTTGAGGCGGAGAAGTCCAAAGCAGGTGTGTACCGCAGCGATGATGGCGGCAAGAAGTGGAACCTGCTCACGAATAACCAAACCCTTACGGCCCGCTCGTGGTATTACATGGAAATTTTTGCTGACCCGGTGAATGCGGATGTCGTATACGTACTCAACGCACCCATGATGCGCTCGATTGACGGTGGTGCAACGTTTACCAACATACGCGTGGGCCATGGCGACACACACGATTTGTGGATCAACCCGCAGAACAACACCAACCTGGCGCTGGCCGATGATGGGGGTGGTGAAATTACGTACAACACCGGGCGTACCTGGTCTCCCATCAACAACCAGGCAACCGCGCAGTTCTATCGCGTCAACGTGGACAACCGTTTTCCCTATTGGGTGTATGGCGGCCAGCAAGACAACTCGTCTGTGGCCACCCCCAGCCGCAATGGCAGTTTTGGCATCACCGAAAAGGACTGGTTCAATGGCCCGGGTTGCGAAAGTGCGTGGGTAGCCTTTAACGATCCGAACAATCCCGAATTGCTGTATGGCGGATGTTACCAGGGGCAAATTGACGTGCTCGACACCCGCACGGGCGAGGCCAAAGACCTGCAAGAATATCCGGCTACCAACCTGGCGTTCGCACCCAAAAAAATGAAATACCGCTTCAACTGGAATGCGCCCTTCCTTAACTCGCCCCACGACCCCAAGATCATGTACCACGCGGGCAACGTGCTGTTCAAAACCATAAATGGCGGCATGAACTGGGAGGTGATCAGCCCCGACCTCACGCGCAACGACACCACGAAACAAGATGTGAGCGGAGGCCCCATCACCAACGAAGGGGCAGGCGGTGAAAACTACAATACTATTTACTACGTGATGGAGTCGCCTCACGAAGCAGGCGTGATTTACACGGGCAGCGACTGTGGCCTGGTGCACATTACCAAAGACGGAGGCAAGAACTGGAGCAACATCACGCCCGCGGGTCTGCCCGAAGCGATGATCCACTCCATCGAAGTATCGCCACACGATAAAGGCACGGTGTATATTTCCGCTTCGCGTTACAAGTTCAACGATTATGGCAACATGACGTATAAGTCGGTCGACTATGGCAAAACGTGGAGCAAGATTGGCAATGGCGTGGAGGCCGATGATTTTATCAAAGTGATTCGCGAAGACAGAAAAGTGAAAGACCTGTTGTATGCCGGTTCGGAGCGCGGGTTCTACTTGTCGTTTAATGGCGGTACGAGCTTCAGCAAATTTCAGCTTAACATGCCGGTGGTGCCCATTACAGATCTCGCCATTCGCGATAATGACCTGATTGCGGCCACCGCGGGCCGGTCGTTCTGGATTCTGGACGACCTGGCCGCCCTTCAACAAAGCAGGGGCTCGTTTGGCGATGTCACGGTGAAAGTATTTTCACCCAAGCCTACGTACCGCCTTTCTTCGGTGACTATCCCCGAATATTTTGGCGACATCCCCGGCCTGGGTCGCAACCCGATGAATGGAGTGATCTTGGATTACTACCTCAAAGACAAAGCAGACACGGCCAAAGTTACCTTGCAGATTTTCGATGCGTCCGGTAAACTTATTCGCAGCTACACCAATAAAAAAGATGAGAGCTTCAAGCCTTGGCCCGGGGGCCCGCCCGCCAAACAAACCATTCCGGCCGAAGCCGGGCTCAATCGCTTTGCGTGGGATTTCCGTACCGAAGCCCTCACAGGCGTGCCGGGCGTTTTTGTTTATGGCGACCACAGTGGCTATCGTGTTGCCCCGGGCACCTACAAGGCACGCGTTACGTACAAGGGGCAATCATCGGAAACAGACCTGGAGATTATTTCCGACCCCAAAGTAACGGCCACGGCTGCCGAGTGGGCTGCGCAGCAAGAGTTCTTGCGCCAGGCCAGCGAGGGCTTTGAAGAGGTGCACAAGTCCGTGAACAAAATGCGACAGGTAAAAAAGCAAATTGAAACCCTCAATGAGTCGTTGAAAGACAACGCCACAGCCAAGGACTTGGTGACCACGGGCAAAGAGCTGATCAAGAAAATCGATTCCTGGGAGAGCAACCTGGTGGAGCCTCGCAGCAAGAATTTTCAGGATGTGATCAACTTTCCGAATAAGCTCAATGCAGAGTTTTTACAATTGCGTAGTGTGGTTGATACGCACGACCCGCGCCTGACGAAAGGGGCCCAGGATCGCGCCCGCGATGTGCAGGCCGACTGGGCGAAGTATAAGCAGCAGATAAATCAATTGATTCAGAAAGATATTGCCCAGTATAACCAACTGTTCAAGGAGAAGAATCTCCCGGTGCTGATCACCGAAGGGAAAGAAGCGGTGGTGAATAATTGAGTTTTGCGGATAGCTGTACACAGAGGGCGCAAAGAAGCACAGAGTTGCACGGAGATTGATGGATCTTTAGGGCGCTTTGTGTGGCTTTGTGGTTCTTCGCGAAACTTTGTGGGATAGCTGTACCCAGAGGACACAAAGAAGTACCGGAGTTGCACAGAGATTGATAAATCTTGAAGCCGCTTTGTGGTTTTTGGTGCTTCTTTGTGAACTTTTGTGGAATGGCTGTAGGCAGCAAGACACGGAGTTAGTGCGCCTGGCAACGATTACTCAAAAAAGAAAACCGAGATTGAACGAAATAGTTTTATACCACAGATCTTGCGTTTCAAAAGACACCAGCCCCGTGGAGTTGTCTATTACGAAGTATCCTGCTCGCTTTATTTGTTGTGTCTGAATGCCAATACTTGGTGCCAAGCGCAATCGCCCAAGGTTGACCCTTTTCCCCAACGACAGATGGAGTAACGTGCCTCGCTCAAACTCCTGACCAATATGTAATGAATACCCGACATTGCTCGAAAGGAAAAATGCGTTTGGCTTGGCTGAAAGGCGGTAGCGCACATCGATGAATGCGGGGGCTGTGTTTGCACCGGGCTCTTGATAGCCGTCCAGCCCAAATCCAAGACCCATTCCGAGCCGTTCACTCACCCGGTAGCCCAGTTGGGTACGCAGTCTGAAAAATCGGCCTTGATAGCCCACCTTAGCATTGATGCGGTCAAACGTTAGTTTACCTATTCCGGTACCATAGCCTATTTCAGTGATGTTGTAGAATTTGGTATCCTGCTGACTTTCACGTTGGGCCCACGTGTCCGGATGGCTGAAAAACAAAATGCAGGCGACAGTAGCAAACAGGAACTCCGATTTCATAGAGCGAAAATAAAAATATCGCTCCCTTCCACACAACTCTCAAACTCCCATTTCAGCGGTCACAATTAAAAAGCCTGCAACTATTTCCCGCCCTCCACGGTTTTACCGTTTTTATCCTTACCTTTTTCACATGATTCATTCGCTGGCCGATAGCCTGCGCAGCGTGCCCGAGTTTGCGGGCCTGCCCGAAGAACAACTCCAATGGCTCGTCAAAAAGGGCGAGGTCAAGGAATTTTCCGATGGCGAAAAAGTCTTTTCCAAAGGCGACATCGTGCCGGGGTTTCAGGTGGTCATTCGCGGCCGCATTGACATCCGACTGGTGCGCGGCAACAATCAGGTGAACCTGGGCACGTATGAACCGGGAGAAATTCTGGGCAAATTGCCTTACTCCCGCATGAAAGCGGCCGCGGCCGAAGGCATCGCCCTGGGCGAAACCGTGGTGTTCCTGCTGCGCGAGGAGTTCTTCCCCGAAATGATCACGCACTGCCACCAACTCACCGAAGTGTTGGTGCACAACATGACCGACCGCGCCCGCGACTTTGTGAAGTTTCAGCAACAGAACGACAAGATGATGGCGCTCGGCAAACTCTCTGCGGGCCTCGCCCATGAACTCAACAATCCCTCGGCAGCCGTAGTGCGCAGCGCCCAGGAATTAAAGAAGCACCTGGGCGGCTTACCGGCAAGGTTTAAGCGCGTGATCAAAATCAAAACCACTGACGAGGTAGTGGACAAAGTCAATGACTTTGTTTTTGCCAAGATGGCCCAAGCCGGCAAAGGGCAACGCACCATGATGCAAAAATCGGCTTGCGAAGAAGAAGTCATTGCGTGGTTGGAAAACGAAGGTTTTGAAAATGGCTATGAGCTGGCCGAAACCTTGGCGGAATTTGACATCAGCCCGGCCGACCTGAACACCATCAAGAGCTGGCTGCTGCCGCCTGACGTAAACCCGGTGGTGAATTGGATCACCCAGGTGCTCACCACGGAAAAATTGGTTTCAGAAATCGAGGAAGCGTCCAAACGCATCAATACACTTGTCACGTCCATCAAAGGCTATACACACATGGACCAAACCGCTGAGCGTATTCAGGTAAATATTCACGAAGGGATCCGAAACACGCTTACGATGCTCAACCACAAAATCAAGCGCAGCCAGGTCAAGGTGTCGGAACGGTTTGCGGCCGACTTACCCACGGCCTCGGTATACGCGGGCCCTCTCAACCAGGTGTGGACGAACATCATTGACAATGCGCTCGATGCTATGGAAGGCCGCCCTCATAACACGCTGGACATCGAAACCGAGCGCGACCGCGAGTTTATTAACGTAACCATTACCGACAACGGCCCGGGCATCCCGGCCGATATCGTTGATCAGATTTTTGATCCTTTTTTCACCACCAAGCCCATTGGCAAAGGTACGGGCCTGGGGCTGGAAGTAGTGCGGCAAATCGTACACCAGCACAATGGCAAAGTAGAAGTGAAATCCGAACCCGGAAAAACAACATTTAAGATCTGTTTCCCCTGGGCCGGTTGAGTATTCCAATCATTGTTCTTTCGAGTCTTGAATTTCCCAATTTTGAATTTTCATGTCCAAACCGATTCTCTTAGCCCTCGATGACGATCCGCAAGTGCTGCGGGCCGTGGTGCGCGACCTGCGCAACGCATACGGCAAAGATTACCGTATTCTCAGCACCGTCAGTGCCCACGAAGCGTTAGAGTCGCTCAAAGAGCTCAAGAACAAAAACGAAACCGTGGCCTTGTTTCTTTCAGACCAGCGCATGCCCGAAATGCTGGGGGTCGACTTCCTGAAGCAGGCGCGCGTCTTGTTCCCCGATGCCAAACGCATCTTGCTCACCGCCTATTCTGATACCGAAGCAGCCATCCGCGCCATCAACGATGTGCAGTTGGATTACTACCTGATGAAACCGTGGGATCCGCCCGAAGAAAAACTCTTCCCGGTGCTTCATGAGCACCTGGACGAATGGCACAGTAATTTTCGCCCCGTCTTTCAAGGCATTCGCGTAGTGGGTTATCAATGGTCGCCACGTTCGCATCAAATCAAAGATTTTTTGTCGGGCAATTTGATCCCCTACCAGTGGTTGGATGTGGAAGTGCCGGGGCCTGCGCAGGAGTTGACCCAGCTAAACGGAATTGACGCCACGCAGCTACCCGCAGTGTTTTTTGAAGATGGCACTTTTTTGATCAATCCCGAGGTGGCGGCCGTGGGCGAAAAAACGGGGATGAAAACCCGTGCTTCCAAAACGATGTACGATGTGGCCATCGTGGGCGCGGGACCGGCCGGTCTTGCGGCTGCCGTTTACGGGGGTTCGGAAGGGTTGAACACGGCACTCATCGAAAAACGCGCGCCCGGAGGCCAGGCGGGTACCAGCTCGCGCATTGAAAACTATCTGGGGTTTCCGAATGGGCTTAGCGGAGCCGAGCTTTCGCGCAGAGCCATTGCCCAGGCCACGCGGTTTGGCGTTGAAGTAGTATCGCCACAGGAAGTAGCCGACATTGCGCTCAAAGACCATTACAAAATCATCACGCTGCGCGATGGCACCACCGTTAACGCGCGGGCCGTTATCATCACTACGGGCGTAGACTATCGCGCGTTGGAGGCCACAGACATTGACAAGTTTACGGGCGCAGGCATTTACTACGGGGCTTCCAATACGGAAGCGCATGCCTGCAAGAACCAGGACGTGTACATCGTGGGCGGTGGCAACTCTGCCGGGCAGTCAGCCATGTACTTATCGGCCCATGCGAAAAATGTCTTCATCGTGGTGCGCAAAAAAGATTTGTCGGCCACCATGAGTCAGTACCTGATCGATCAAATACACGCCACCCCAAACATTCAGGTATTGGGCGAGCGGATCGTGGGGCAGGTATTCGGTCATGAAAAACTGGAGGAAATTTGTATTGAATCGCTCACCGATGGCTCGCGTGTGCAACGAAAGGCCGCAGCGCTTTTCATTTTTATCGGAGCTAAACCGGTGACGGATTGGTTGAAGTTGGACATCATCAAGGATGACAAGGGCTTTATCGAAACGGGGCGCGATCTGTTAAAATACGAATCCTTCAAAAAATCGTGGAAGCTGGCGCGTGAGCCGTTTCTTTTGGAGACGTGCAGCCCCGGCATTTTTGCGGCAGGCGATGTGCGGGCCGGTGCCATGAACCGCGTAGCCTCGGCCGTAGGCGAAGGCGCCATGGCCATCAAGTTTGTGCACGAGTATCTGGCCGAAGCGTAGCGCGTCACGGACAGGCCAAAAACAAAAAAGCAGGTGACGCCCACCTGCTTTTTTGTTGGCTAACGCTGTTTGGCTTACTTGGCCGTAGGGCCGTTTTCGCCCGTAGGCTTGGCGGTCACCATCGCTTTGAAGCGAAGGGTGGTGGTCTTGGGCCATGTGTTGGCCGTGACCGCGATGGTTTTATTTTGCACGCCTGGCTTTCCTTGGCTGTCAAACTCCGCTTCCACGAAGCCTTCTCCTCCTACCGGAATGGGCTCGCGCGACCAGTTGGGTGCCGTGCAGCCACACGAAGGTTGTGCGCTTTGGATGATCAGCGGGGCTTCGCCCGTGTTTTTGAACTTGTATACGTGTTTCACTTTTTGGCCTTCGTTGATGGTGCCAAAATCATGCTCGACCGAAGCAAACTGCGCCACGGGCAGGGGGCCTTCCGGCTTTTCTTCCGGGGCTGGCGCGGGCGTGGTGGCGGCCGGGTTGGCATTGGCCGTGCCTTTGTTGCCTTCCATTTGGCTCAGGCGACTTTCCAATTCGGCAATGCGCTTTTCGGCCGCACGGTCTTTGCAGCCGATGGACAGGGTGGCCACCAGCGCAAATGCGAGAAGGGAGGATGCTATTTTCATAAGACGCTTAGTTTTTTCGATTTTGAGTGCCAAAGGTACGTTGGCCGGCCTACGCCACGCAAGCCTAACCATCCGATTAACAAAGCATTAACTGTTTTTGTTGCCGCGCAGCTGCTCCAGCAGGTCGTCCACGTCCTCCAGGAGGCGCTCGGCCTTTGTTTTGGCCTCGTTTACGACTTTGTCACCCTGGGCTTTGGCCTCCGTGGTCAGAGGTGTCTCTTTCCCTTCCACCAAGTCGCTCAAAAAGTCTTCCAGCATCTTTTTGTATTTGTCCAGCCGAAACGACAGCTTTTCGCGTGTGACCGACCCCTTGTCAGGGGCATAGAGTACGCCCAAAATGGCGCCCACGGCCGCCCCGGCCAGAAAAGTGATGAGTGCGTTGTTGGATTTTTTTCCCATGGCGAAAACGTAGCTTGTTCGTGGCCTCAAAGATAGGCAATGACGGCTAAACACGACTTATCAACCCAACGCCCGCACCGGCTATTTGTTGTCGATCAACCCGCGCCCGCTTTTTTTGATTTTGCCCTGCTCAAGAAGCTTTTTCGCCATCACGTCCAAAATGCCGTTGATAAACTGCTTGCTTTTGGGCGTGCTGTACTCTTTGGTCAGCTCAATGTATTCGTTGATGGTGACCTTAACGGGGATGTTTTGGAAAAAGAGCATTTCGGCCAACGCCATTTCCAGAATCACGCGGTCGGTCAGGGGCAGCCGGTCTACCTCCCAGTTTTTGGTGTTTTGGGCGATCAGTTGCTTGTATTCTTCGGGCAGCCGGGCCGTTTCGGTGAATAGTTTTTCGATAAAACGCAGGTCATCGTCCCAATCGATAGACACCTTTTGTTCGGTGATTTTGCCATCGGCAAATGACTTGATGGTTTTTTCGACCAGGCTTTTGATAATGTCGCGATCTTCGGCCCACCGCAGGTCTTTTTCTTCAAAGTAATCGTTGATGATGGTCTTGCCCAGAATCACCCTGCGCACAATGTGGCGAAGAATGGTTTGTTGCTGTTCGGTGTTCGGGCTTTTGCTGTCGATAAATTTTTGGTAGTCGGCATCTTCTTTGAGCACTTCGCGGAACCACGTGCGCACGCGTTCGGGCTCAACTTGGGTTTCTGCACTTTTGATCCATTCCTTGTGCAGCTTCTCGTCTTGCGCGATGGAGGCCAGTACGTTGTTTTTGATGAAGTTGGTATGGCTGCCACGCTTGTCGGCTGCGGCCACCTCTCCCAGCGACACCAGCAGCCGCAACACGGTATGGTACAGGCCGGTGAGCTTTTGTATCTCACTGATCAGGTTGCGTAGCAAAAACTGCTGGTCTTTGGCTACTTGTTGGGCATAGGTGGCCAGGGCTTGATCCACCATGGCATTTACCGTTTCGTCTTCGGTGGCCTCGGTCAGCGGGGTGGCAAACTTTTTTTCAAAATGGGCCCTGCCGGCCTTCCGTTGTTTTTTGAGAAGTTCCTTGTCCTGCACTTCCATGCTGTTGAGGTCGGGCTGAAAGCGGGTGTCAATGGCGGCCAGCGCCAGTTGATAGTTGGCCTCCTTGCACTGATCGAAGGCGAAGAGGCTTTGCATGATTTTGATGCGCAGTGTACGTCTGTTGAGCATACCAAAGAACGAATGAGTGGCAAAGATAGGGAAAACCCCACGAGCAAAAGCGCCATGCGGGAACTTCTGTGCGCGTCCTTCGTTTTTATTCACGGCCGGGGTCGTTACCTTTGCCGCTCCCCGAAATGAAAGAACTCCGCCACCTCAACCCGTATTTGCTGCGCTACAAATGGCACCTGATCTTCGGGCTGGTCTTTGTCGTTATTTCAAACTTGTTTCAGATTGTGCCCGCGCAGATGGTGCGCAACGCCATCGACCTGGTCACCGAAAATATTCGGCTCAACCGCGCGCTGAAAGATACCTCCGTGCAGGCCGACTTCTTGGCCATCTTCTCGCACGGCATTTTTATTTATGCCGCCCTCATTCTCGTGATGGCCCTGTTGCGTGGCGTATTCCTGTATTTTGTACGCCAGACCTTGATTGTCATGAGCCGCTTGGTGGAGTATGATCTGAAAAACGACATCTACGCCCACTACCAAACTCTGCCCCTCAGCTTTTATCGCAGAAACAGCACAGGCGATCTGATGAACCGCATCAGCGAAGATGTGGGCCGTGTGCGCATGTACCTCGGCCCCTCCATCATGTATGGCCTGCAGTTGATTACGCTGTTTGTGATCTTGATCCCCATCATGTTCAGCATCAGCGCCAAATTGACCTGGTATTCGCTCATTCCGCTGCCGATTTTGTCCATCAGCATTTTCTATGTCAACAACATCATTGAGCACCGCGCGGAGGAGATTCAAAAAAGCCAGTCGCGCCTGAGTACGTTTGTGCAGGAGGCTTTTTCAGGCATTCGCGTATTGAAGTCGTTTACGCGCGAAGAAGACAGCGTGGCAGACTTTGCCCGCGAAAGCAACGAGTACAAACGCCAGTCGCTCAAGCTCACCCGGGTGCAGGCGCTGTTTTTCCCGCTCATCATGGGGTTGATCGGGCTCAGCACCCTGCTGACTGTGTATGCGGGCAGCGTGGAGGTAATCAACGGCTCGCTGACGTTTGGTAACATTGCCGAGTTCATCATTTATGTGAACTTGCTCACCTGGCCGGTGGCTTCGCTCGGGTGGACGTTCAGCCTGGTGCAGCGGGCCGAGGCATCGCAGAAACGCATCAATGAATTTTTGCAAACGAAGACGGACATCGTGTCCACGGATAACCTCGCGGTGGACATTCGCGGCAAAATTGAGTTTTCCAACGTCTCGTTTACCTATCCGGACACGGGCATCCACGCCTTGAAAGGCATTTCATTTCAAATCAACCCGGGCGAGTCGCTCGCGATCATCGGAGGCACGGGCTCGGGCAAGAGCACCGTATCATACCTGGTGGCGCGCTTGTACGATGTGACCGCAGGCACGGTAACCATTGACGACCGGCCCATTCAACAATACAACCTGGTTCACTTGCGCCAGCAACTGGGAGTGGTGCCGCAAGATGTATTTCTCTTCAGCGACACGATCTACAACAACATTGGTTTTGGGTTGGATGCGCCCACCGAAGAGAAGATCCTACAGGCGGCCAAAGATGCCGATGTATACCAAAACATCGTGGACTTCCCCCAGGGCTTTGCCACGCGCATAGGCGAGCGCGGCATCACGCTTTCAGGCGGGCAAAAACAGCGCGTGTCCATTGCCCGGGCCATCGTGCGCGAACCCAAAATACTTATCCTGGACGATGCCCTTTCGGCCGTGGATACGAAAACAGAAAACACGATCCTCAACAGCATGAAAAAGATCATGCAAGGGCGCACCAGCATCGTCATCTCGCACCGGGTGTCATCGGCCAAACTGGCCAACAGGATCATCGTGCTGCAAGATGGCCACATGGCCGAGCAGGGCACTCATGAAGAACTGATCGAAAAGCAGGGCCTCTACCACGAACTGTACGAGAAGCAGATGGCGGTGGACGAGGTAGAAGGGTAACCGCTCCGGGGCAGGGCCTCTGCGGCCGCCAACCGATCATCAAAAACCCGGCTTTCGGTTGGGTGTGCTTTTGTTTCTTTGTCTTCCATACCCCAAGCGCATGAAAAAGATAGTACTCGCCCTCGCCTTTTTGCCGTGCGTGGCCACGGCCCAATATGTGCCCACGATCGAAGAGGTGATCTCGCTGCGCAGCGTGGGCAACGTACACCTCGCGCCCGATGGCAAAGCCGTAGTGTTTACCGTGCAGTCCACCGATTGGAACGAAAACCGCTATGACACCGAACTGTGGCTCAGTCGCGAAGGGGCCCCTCCGTTTCAACTTACCCACTACGCGAAGGGCAGCAGCGTAGCACCCCTGTTTTCGCCCGATGGCCAGTGGATTGCTTTTCTGTCCGATCGCGGAAACAAGAATCAGATTCATGTGATTCGCACACAAGGCGGTGAAGCGCGTGCAATAACCAAAGAAGAGGAAGGTATTTCGTTTTACGAGTGGCACCCGGATGGCCAACGCCTGGTGTTTGTGAAGCCCGACAAAGAAGATAAAGCCAGGAAAGACCGCGAAAAGCGCTACGGTGCCTTTGAAGCCGATGACAAGGAGTTCACGCGCTCGCACCTGTGGCAAATCGAGTTCAAGCCCGACATGGCTGACCCTGCCGAGCGCCCCTGCTACCAACCGGTGGATTCACTGAAAGCGAAAGCCGGCTGCCTGGAATGGCCCAAAGCCCAACGCATCACCGAAGGAAACTTTACCGTCACCGGCTTTTCCGTATCGCCCGATGGCAAACACATCGCCTTCAGCCATCAGCCCGATCCGTTAATCAACTCGTTTGTCAAATCCGACCTTTCGATGGTGGAGCTGGCAACGAAAAAAGTGACCGCCTTGGTCACCCACCCCAGTGCTGATTCGTTTGAAGACTGGTCGCCCGACTCGCGCGAGGTTTTGTTCACGAGCAACGGCTCGGATACCCTTTCAAACTTCTACACCAACTCCAGGTTGTTTGCCATCCGCGTAGACACCAAGGCCATTCGCCCGTTGGCAAAAGACTGGGACGAAGACCTGGGAGGATTCACCTGGGAGGCTACCGGCATTTACAGCGCTATGTGGAACAAAACCAACCGCCCGCTCTACCGCGTTGATCCTTCCTCAGGCACCCATGCCGCGGTAGCGGCCCTGCCCCAACACGTGACAGGCCCTTCTTTTTCGCGCGATGGACGGACCGTGGCCTTTGTGGGACGCAACGGAGATGAACTGGGCGAGGTGTACCTGGCGGCCGTGGGCAGTCAGGCTCAACGGCTCACGCAGATGAACGCCCAAATCAGCCAGTGGAAGGTAGCGAAGAGCGAAGTCATCGCCTGGAAAAGCAAAGACGGTACCACCATTGAAGGGGTGTTGCACAAACCCGCGCACTACGATCCTTCCAAAAAGTATCCTTTGCTGGTCATTATCCACGGGGGGCCCACCGGCATCGATACACCCTCACCGGTGCCCACACCCGGTCCCTATCCGGTGTTGCAGTGGCTCGACAAGGGCTGCCTTGTGCTACGGCCCAACTATCGCGGCTCGGCCGGATATGGCGAGGCGTTTCGAGCCCTCAACGTCAAGAACCTGGGCCTTGGCGATATGTGGGATGTGATGAGCGGCATTGACTACCTCGACAAAAAGGGGATGATCGACAAAACCAAAATGGGCTGCATGGGCTGGAGCCAGGGAGGCTATATTTCGGCCTTTCTCACCACCAACACCGATGCGTTCAAAGCCATCTCCGTGGGCGCGGGCATCAGCAACTGGATGACGTACTACGTGAACACCGATATTCACCCGTTTACGCGTCAATACCTGAAGGCGACCCCCTGGAGCGATGAGGGCATCTACAAAAGGACATCGCCCATGACGACCATCCGCAAAGCCAAAACGCCCACGCTGATCCAACATGGAGAGTTTGACAAGCGTGTGCCCATCGCCAATGCATACGAGTTGTTGCAGGGCTTGCGCGACAACCGCGTGCCGGCCGAGCTGATGGTGTACAAAGGCTTTGGGCATGGCATCACCAAACCCAAAGAGCGCCTGGCCGCCCACTGGCATAACTGGCAGTGGTTTGCCAAATACGTGTGGGGGGAAACGGTGGAGTTACCGTTGGGCGAGTCTGCAAAGTAACGTTAGCGCGGGCGCGAAGCGATGCCCTGCACCACCACCAACCAGGGGACGCCAAACCGATCGGTGAGTGGTACACCCCGGGCGTGAGACGCAAAGCGTGCGCGCCTTCCGGTCTGTGAAAGCTGGCGGTAGCGCAGGTGCGCCTCGCGCGGGGTAGCGCAGCGCAACACCAATGACACCGCATTGCCTTTGACAAGCCCCGTGTCGGCCGGCAAGTCGGTGCCGCACAAAGTGAAAGAATCCGTACGCAAGGTACCCTGCACGATCAGGTTTTTCATTGTCTCGGGTAAGCGGCTGCTCCGCGGTGATTCGCCTACGGTTTGGAGTGTGAGTGTTCCGCCCAGGCACTTTTGATAAAATGCCAGGGCCTGGCGGCAATTGCCGTTGAAGGTGAGGTGCGCCTGCAGGGTCATGCGTGTGAAAGCCCTAATCCGCCAATTCAGCTACCATGATTTTTTTCATTTGAAGCATGGCCTCCAGGGCTCGTTGCCGCGTTGCCTTGTTCTTATGGTTGGCCAGTTGGAAGTATACCTCGGGCACCACCTGCCACGACAGCCCATATTTATCTTTTACCCACCCACACGGGCCCTCGCTGCCACCCTGCGCGGTGAGTGACTCCCAATAGTAGTCGACTTCTGCCTGATCTTTGCACGTGATCACAAACGAGACCGACTCGTTGAACGCAAACAACGGCCCGGCCGCCAGCAGTTGAAAATCCATACCCATCAGGTTAACGGTGGCGGTGTCAAAGTTTCGGCCGGGCGCGGGCACATCGTTGTAGACCTGATAGGATTTTAACTTCCCTTTTTTGAAAATGGACAAGTAGTACTCGGCCGCTGTCTTGGCATCCTTTTCAATCCAGACACAAGGCGTGATTTTTTGTTTGATCATGGTGGATGGGTTTGACGTTTGAAGGGTACAGAGTTTTCCGGTTGTTGTCGCACCGGTCTCAGGCATCCGGAATATGGGGTTCGACCAGTTTTTTTAACTTCTCAAGCGATTCCTGCCAGCCCAGGTAGCACATCTCTGCCGGGATGGCAGCCGGTATCCCTTCTTGCGTAACCACCAGTTCGGTACCACAAGACACCGCCTTGAGACGAAGAGTCGTGGTCATTTCGCCCGGCAGGTTAGGATCGTCAAAGCAGTCGGTGTATTGAATCAACTGAGGCGGCACGATCGCCAAATACCGTCCGCCAAAGGCATGGCTGTGGCCCGTGGTAAAGTTGGTGAAGGACATCCGGTACGTGCCACCTACGTTCACATCCAGGGTATGTACCTTGGCTACAAATCCGTAAGGCGGCAGCCAGGCAGCCATCGCATCGGGATCGGTAAAGGCCTTGAACACTTTTTCGGGAGGTGCCATAAGCACGCGGTGCAGGTGTACATTATTCGTTGACATGGTTCATGGGGGTTGGTGATTTACGGCTGTATTGCCGACCTGTGATGGCAGCGGTACAAAGCGGCCAATGGTGGTCGGGGTTTGTCCACACATTCCACACCGTATGGATGCGGGCATTGATCGCTGCCGCACGGGTGATTTTTGGATGGCTCATGGCGTTAGGCGTTAACGTGTTGCTACGGGTAGTCGTTCCAAACGGCCTTTGCGTTTCACAATGTTGTGGTAGTCCCATTGTATGTTTTTTGATTTCTTCAGCCAGCGTTTGACATCGCTCAGGGTTACTTCGGACGGGCTATTGAGAAAAATAGATGCGTCTTTAAACGATCCGCCTCGCACGTTCAGTTTTTCTTCGTCAAAGCTCGCACCGCTCCAGAACATCAAGCGGATGCCCTTTTTCTGTTTGCTGTATCCCACCACAGGATTGCCGTTTAAAAACCAAACCGGATGGCCGTGCCAGATTTTGCGCTCGGCATCCGTTAACTCGGTGTCGATAGCGGCCGCCAAGCGGTCGCAAATTTCTTGGTCAGTTGTCGTTTGGCGGTGGTGATAGTCCTGGATGGCGGTGTTCATCGGGTTGGCCGGTTTTAAGATAAGGATTGCTGGAGCAAGGGGCTCGCGCTTTTGGTTGCCGCGTGTGGATAATAAAAATACGAGACCGCCAGGATGGCCAAAAATACCATCGGCATGGCGATGAAGCCGATGTTGCCATCAACCACTGCGTGGCTGAGTGCGGCAAACAGCAGGTTGAAGGTGAACCCGGCATAGGCCCACTCTTTGAGTTTAACCGGAGTGGCCGGAAGCACAATCGCCATCACCCCCAGCACCTTGCATACGATCAGGGCATAGGCAAAATAATCGGGGTAGCCGAGCGCTTGGGTGCCCACCGTAGCGTAGTGCGGGGCAACGAGTAGGGTACCCAGGGGCATTACGCCCTCCCATAATGCGATGATCGTGGTGGCGATCCAGAAAAATGTCTTTTGTTTTTTCATGTGTGTGGTGTTTAATATTGGCCGCGAAGTTTTTGTCGTTTGCTGAGGCAAAGGTGGGGGACCACCCGGTAGGATGGCGGGTGCAAAAGCGACAACTGCAGGGGTTGATTGTGACAATGGGTGTCGGTAGCTTTGAGACTCAATCCAAAGCCATGAAGATATCGGTGTTTGTGCCCGAGTATGGTGTTATCGAAGCGATCACTCCCCCCTACCGCTCCTTCCAAACCGCCAATGAGTTTTTGACAGCATTTGGCAAAAAGCCGGCTTTTCAAGTGGAGTACGTGGGGCTGAGCAAACACGTGCTGGCCAACAACGGGGAGTATTCCATCAAAACCGACCGGCTGCTGAAGGACGTGGCCGCCACCGACCTGTTGATCATACCGCCTACGTTTGGCGATACCGCGCGCGGTATCGCGGCCAATGCCAAAGCCATCCCGCACTTCAAAAAGCTATACCACAACGGCAGTCGCCTGGCCAGTCTTTGCATTGGCGCATTTCTGCTGGCCGAAACCGGATTGCTGAATGGAAAAAAATGTTCCACGCATTGGGCCTATGTGTCGGAATTCAAGCAAAAATACCCTCAAGTTGAGGTGGCCGATGGCGCCATCATCACCGAGCAGGACAACCTTTACAGCAGTGGCGGGGCCAACAGTCTGTGGAATTTGGTGCTGTACTTGATTGAGAAATTCGCGGATCGGCAAACGGCCATTCTGATCTCCAAATACTTTGCGCTGGACATTGACCGCAACAGCCAGGCGGCCTTCACAATTTTTCGCGGCCAACGAAACCACGCAGACGCAGAAATACTCGCCATACAAGAGCACATCGAACAGCATTATGCCGATAAGCTGACCATTGATGACCTGGCTGCCCGGTGCCACCTGGGCCGCAGAACCTTTGAGCGCAGGTTCAAACAGGCCACCACCAATACGGCCATTGAATACATTCAGCGTGTGCGCATGGAAGCGGCCAAAAAATTTTTTGAGGCGTCCCGCAAAAACGTTTCGGAAGTGATGTTTGATGTGGGCTACACAGATACCAAGGCATTTCGCGATATCTTCAAAAAAATAACAGGACTTACGCCCATCGAATACCGCACCAAGTACGCAAAAGTGGCCAGCGAGCGGTAGGGTACGGCTACCCGTGGTAAAACCCGTGCCCGCTTAGGGTCAGCGGCAGGCGGTTGCCGTCCTTTAAACGAAACCATGCCGGACCAACAATTTGCGCCTGCGCGACTATCTTTGTGCCGCACACTATGATCTACTACTCATTCATCTTGTTTACGTTGGCCGTGGTGGCGCTGGGCGCCTACGCCTTGTATGAGTGGCTCGAGAAAAATACCAATAGCCGAAAACGCGAACTGGAGGCATTGGAGAAAAAACTATTTGAAGAAAAAACCCGCATGCTGCTGCTGCGCGATTCGCTGCTGGAGCAGGAACGTGAACGCATCTCGGGCGAACTGCACGATGACATCCTGCAGCGCATGACAGCCCTTCACTTGCTTACCCTGCGGTTGCATCTGCACCACGCCATGAATGATGCCCTGCATGACGAATTGCAGGCCATGGCCACCGAGCAGCGCCACATCATTGACTCCCTCCGCCTCACCGTAACGGGACTGCGCGGCTACGTCCTGCACGACAAGACATTGGTGGAGGGGATTGCGCATCTGTGCGAAACACTGAACAAGTCTATTCACCAAAAGGTCGTGTTCACCCATGTGATGGAAGAATGGGAAAAGCCGATGAATGAATTTGTGAAGGCCACCCTTTATCACGCGGTGCAGGAATTGATTCAAAATGCCTATCGCCATGCCCGCGCATGGCGCATTCTGGTAACGGTGCAATGGCGCAGCCAAGACCTACTCGTAGAAATTTCCGACAACGGTGATGGATTTGAACTCGACTGGGGGAAAAATCAATCGGGACTGCGCAGCACGCGCAACCGATGCGAAGCCATCGGAGCCACCCTCACCATCGACACCAAACCCCGCAGCGGAACAAAAGCCACGCTGATTATGCCTTACCCCGCCATGATCAGCCGCGCGGTGGAAAACATCCCCCTGCCTGCGCCCCTCACGGCTTCCTAGCTGAGCCGGGCAAAGGCGCGACTCAATTCAACGGGGTTTCGGGAGCGGGTTCATTTACCTCTTCCTCTTTCGGCAGCACCCAAAAGTTGTTAAAGCCCTCGCCCTGCTGAAGCGTCAATTGGCCATAGGCCAGCATTTCGAGGATGGCTAAAAAATTAAAAATCAAGGCAATGCGGGTGGGGGCTTTTTCGAAGAGCTCCACAAACGCCACGCGCCTGCGGCTCACGACTTCTTGCAAGATGAATTCTTTTTGTCCTTCGATAGTGTAGGGGTATTGGATAATCTGGTGAACGGGCTTGTTTTTTTCCTCTTCCGCACGCTTGAGCACTTTTTCAAAAACCATCAGCAACTTAAACATGTCCACATCCTGCAGTTCGGCTTCCACATTGGTGCTTTCGGCCAGGGCGCGCAGTTCCTTCATCAGGTTGCCGCGCTTTTCCTTCATCAGTTCGGTTTCCTCCATCCGGTGGAACTGGTCCACCACCGACTTGTATTTTTTATACTCAAGCAGGTGGCGTACCAACTCCTCGCGCGGGTCAATCTCATTGCCCTGCTCGTCCAATTGCGGGCGGGGCAGCAGCATTTTGGACTTAATGCGCATGAGCGTGGCGGCCACCAGAATAAATTCGCTGGCAAGCTCTACGTTCAGCTGTTCCAGCCGGTGGATGTAGTCCAAAAAATCCCCGGTGATCTTGGCGATGGGGATGTCGTGGATGTCCAACTCATCGCGCTCGATAAAAAACAACAACAGGTCAAAAGGCCCCTCAAACAAGGGGAGGCGGATTTCAAAGTTTTCCGAAACGGCTGTGCTCATAAGGCGACAAAAATAGGCATCCCGCGCCCAAAAAGCAGGCCGGGATATGCACGAGTTTCCCACAAACCATGCACCACCAGTCGCAAATCCCGGAAAAACACTTACCTTCATGTCTTGTTTTAGATTTATTACGTCTCCGAACGCCCATGCTGATCACTCCCGGTAAACTGCTGTCGCAGATCGACAGCCCTGCCGACCTCAAAAAGCTTAGTCAGGCCGAACTGGTTACCCTATGCGAAGAACTGCGCCAGTTCATTGTCGACAACGTGTCAGTGTACGGAGGGCACTTTGGGGCCAGTCTGGGTGTGGTGGAGCTCACGGTGGCGCTGCACTACGTCTTCAACACCCCATACGACCAACTCGTGTGGGATGTGGGCCACCAGGCCTATGGCCATAAAATCTTGACCGGCAGACGCGAGGTGTTTCACACCAACCGCATGTACCGGGGCATTTCAGGCTTTCCCAAACGAAACGAAAGCGAGTACGATACATTTGGCGTAGGGCACTCGTCCACGTCCGTATCGGCCGCGTTGGGCATGGCCGTAGCATCGGCCTACAAAAATGAGCGCGACCGCCAGCACGTAGCCGTGATTGGCGATGGCGCCCTTACCGGGGGCATGGCCTTTGAGGGATTGAACCACGCGGGCGTGGCCGATAGCAACATCCTCATCATCCTCAACGACAACTGCATGTCCATCGACCCCAATGTGGGCGCACTCAAGGACTACCTGACCGACATTACTACCTCCAAAACATACAACAAACTCAAGGACGAAGTGTGGAACTTGCTTGGCAAGCTCTCCACCTTTGGCAAAAGTGCGCAAGAGATTGTTTCGAAAGTTGAAAACGGGATCAAGTCCACCTTGCTCAGCCAAAGCAACCTGTTTGAGTCGCTGAACCTGCGCTACTTTGGCCCGGTGGATGGCCACGATGTGGACCACTTGGTGGCCGTGCTGAACGACCTGAAGAACATCAAAGGCCCCAAAATTCTCCATTGCGTAACCGTGAAGGGAAAAGGCTATGGCCCGGCCGAGAAAGGCAACGCCACCACCTGGCATGCGCCCGGCACCTTTGACAAGATCACAGGCGAGATTTACAAGAAAACATACGACACCCCGCAGCCACCCAAATACCAGGATGTGTTTGGCCACACGCTGGTGGAGCTGGCGAAAAGCAATAGCAAAATCGTGGGCATCACCCCGGCCATGCCCTCGGGCTCCTCCCTGAACATGATGATGAAGGAGATGCCGGAGCGCGCATTTGATGTGGGCATTGCCGAGCAGCACGCGGTAACGTTTTCGGCCGGGTTGGCCACCCAGGGCCTGGTGCCTTTCTGCAACATCTACAGCTCGTTTATGCAACGCGCCTATGACCAAGTCATCCACGATGTGTGCATCCAAAACTTACCGGTAAACTTTTGCTTGGACCGGGCCGGTTTCGCAGGGGCGGATGGCCCCACCCACCACGGGGCTTATGACATCGCCTACTTCCGCTGCATCCCCAACATGGTGGTGGCCGCACCAATGAATGAGCAAGAGTTGCGCAACCTCATGTACACCGCACAGCTTCCGCGCGAAGGCGGTGCCTTTTCGATTCGCTACCCTCGCGGCCAGGGGGTGATGCCTCATTGGCGCACGCCCTTTGAAAAGATCGCCCTGGGTACGGGCCGCAAAATCAAAGACGGTGACGAAGTGGCCCTGCTCACCATTGGCCATATCGGAAACTATGCCGTGGCGGTGTGCGAACAGCTCTCCAAAGAGGGCCTTGAGATCGCGCACTATGACCTTCGGTTTGTAAAGCCGCTGGATGAGGCCATGCTGCACGAAGTGTTTTCGAAATACAAAAAAGTAATCACCGTGGAAGATGGCTGCCTGCAAGGCGGGATGGGCAGCGCAGTATTGGAATTTATGGCCGATCACGAATACCGCGCCTCCGTGAAGCGCTTGGGTATCCCCGATGATGTGATCGAACATGGCGAGCAGAGTGAGTTGCATGCCGAGTGTGGCTTTGATGCTGCGGGCATCCGCAAGGCGGTGGAACACATGCTGGAACGCGTGCCTACGCTGGCCTGACCATGGCCCTCCACGTGTCGAAAACGGGCCGCGGCCCGGCTGTCGTTTTGCTTCACGGCTTCTGCGAAACCCATCAGGTGTGGACTGTTTTTTCACCGCTTCTCGCGGACGATTTTACCGTCTATGCCATTGATATGCCGGGTTTTGGCCACAGGCCTGCCTTGTCAGGAGGCTTTTCCCTGGCGGCCGTAGCGGGTGATGTGGGGCGGTGGCTGCAAGAAATGCCGGTTCCGCCACGCGCCATCATCGGCCACTCGTTGGGCGGCTATGTTGCGTTGGAGTTGCTGGCGCAGTCTCCGCACTTGGCCGATGCGTTTGGGCTGTTCCACTCCACGTATCTGGCCGATGCCCCGGAGCGAAAAGAAGGCCGCACCAAGGCCATGGAGTTTGTGGCTAAACAAGGCGTGGCACCGTTCGTGCGAAACCTCATTCCAACGCTTTTCCACCAAAAAGACCACCCCGCCATCCCCCGCGTGCTGGAGATGGCACTGGCCACCCGGGCCGAAACAGTGATCGAGTACACCCGCGCGATGCGCGACAGGCCCACCCACGAAACCACCGCGGCCACCTGGCGCGACAAGCTGTTTCTAATTCACGGGGAATCGGATGCCGTTATCTCCGAGCAAACCGCCCGGAAAATGGAGGCCGGACTGCCCGCGGGCCACACCCTGCACCTGGCAGAAACCGGCCACATGGGCATGTACGAAAGCCCATCACGAGCCGCGGCATTCATCAAAACATTACTGGCGCGTTAAATTAATCCCCTCCACCCCCCTATTTTTTGGTTTTTTGCCCTAAACTGTGCTAAAATTGTGTTGATTTGCATTATGTTTGTTTAACCTCCGCAAAAGCGGGTTGAATGGCTTACCAAATCGGTCAAACGCGGATTAAAACACCTAACTTATACTAACATGACTGTTTCTCCTGGATGGAATGACCTGATGATGCAATTTGCCTTTGCATTCTGGGGTCTGGGTTTACTCGTGGCCGTGGGATACTTCGTTTTGTTGGCCGTTCGAGGCGACAACAAATACAAGTATGACTTCATCAACCGCTACGAAATCAAAACCCTGTGGGTGGCGGTGATCTTATTGATCACGGGCGGTGCCTGCTTCTTCAATGCCAACGTAAAAGGCGATTGGATCACGATATTCTGGCTCTTTGTTCGCATTTTCAGCACGGTAGCGGTAGCAATTTTGATCGCCCTGATCATGCAAAACCTACTCAAGTTTTATTATCCTTTTTTCATTGAGAAACGGTTGAAAGTACTGCGCTACAAGCCGCGGATTTCCCCCAAAACGGGCAAGCCGATGAAGCTGTTGAGCGAAGAAGAAGAAGACGCCTACATGGACGAGGGTATGATCGCAGAAGAGAACGTGTTTTCGGTTGACTATGACGTATGGAAAGACGAAGAGACGGGCTATATCAAAATTGAAAAATATGCGGGCCACTTGCATGCGTTGCAGTGCCCCGAGTGCAACTACCAAACCTTCAAAGTGGTTCGCGAGGAAATACTCCGTCAGCCTGCGCCCACCGAAGATGGCGAAGTGTTGAAACATTACGAGTGCGGCTACTGCGGCTACAAGGCCAAGAAGTCGGTGCACTTGCGCTACACGTCAAAAATGGAGGCCACCGCAGCGGCTACCTAGTTTTTACCTGAACCCTGACAAAGAGCCGCTCACCCCGTGAGCGGCTTTTTTTATGCCGTCACAAGCGTGTTCGCCCGCGTTCGGCACCTGCGCATAAGTTGTTCGCGCGTGAACAGCCCGTGGGCGAACAGAGGCTCTATCGGGGTAAAAAAAGGCCTTTTGTCGCATGGCCGTCTTTTTGCGGGGCACCGCAACAAATGAAGACATTTATCGCGCTCGTAGGTTGGTTTTTGCTGTTCGCAATTTGTTGGCCGTTGGCTATAGCGGTGCTTTTTTTGTTCCCCCTCGTTTGGCTTTTGCTGCTGCCCTTTCGCTTGGTGGGGCTCACGGTGGAGGCCGTTTTTAAATTGGTGGGAGCCATCCTGTCGCTGCCGTTGCGCTGGGTAAAGGCTTGGTAGGGCGTCAAATCTCGGTTTCTTTTGTACTTTGGCTTCGCAAACCAAGCGTTGTGATGCGAGCGTATTTGATGTGGGTGGTGATGTGCCTGGCGGCCTGCTCGGCCAAACAGCCAGCGGCCGATGATGTGACAGCCGATGTTTTTTTGAGCGAAGCCAAGAAAGACCCGGCCCAATTGCTGGACGTGCGTACGCTGTCCGAGTTAGAGGCGGGCTATGTGCCCGGCTCGTGGCACGTGGATTACAAAGACCCCCGCTTCGAGGACGCTGTCGATGCGTTGGATCGCAGTAAAACATACCTCGTGTTTTGTGCCTCCGGTGTGCGCAGCGGCCGCGCAGCTGCGGCCATGAGGGCCAAGGGCTTTACGGTACTCACCTTGCGGGGTGGGTTGGGGGCCGGAGGGGTCGTAACATCCCCAGCGCTGCCGATGCCCGAAGGGCTGACCTGGCGCGCGGCTGAGCCAACCGATTCACAACAACGCATCTTCTCCCTGCCCAATGGCGAGGTGTACGCTGCCGTGGCATGCCAGAAGGGTACACCTGCTTTTTGTCCACGGTTCGAAGCCAAATTTGCCAAGCCCGCGTTTGGTCGCGATTCGGTTTTTGCCAATCCCGTGGAAACGCAGGACTATATCGTACGCCAGTTTCGGTCAAACCCTATTTCACAGTAAAATCTTATGAGCGCACAAAAACCTTGGTTGATCAGCTATCCTGAAAATGTGCCCCACGCCTGTCCGGCCAACCCGCACAAGGCCCTGGTGAACGTTTTTGAAGACGCTTTTTTGCGCTTCCGGCAAAAACCGGCCCTCACCAACATGGGTGCCACACTCACCTACGGGCAATTGGATGAACGATCGCGGCAGTTTGCCTCCTACCTGCAGCACCAAGCGGGCCTGAAGCCGGGCGACCGCATCGCTTTGCAGATGCCCAACGTCTTTCAATATCCCATCGCCTTCATCGGGGCGTTGCGGGCGGGTCTCACGGTGGTCAACACCAATCCGCTGTATACCCCGCGCGAGATGGAGTATCAATTCAAAGACAGCGGGGCTGTGGCCATTGTCATCGTAGCCAACTTTGCTTTTAACCTGGAGAAAATCCTGGCCCACACGTCCATCAAAACGGTGATTGTAACCGAATTGGGAGACCAGCTCGGGGGCCTCAAAAAGACGCTCGTCAATTTCGTGGTCAAACGCATCAAGAAGATGGTGCCACCCTTTCACCTGCCGGGCGCGGTTCCGTTCAACAAGGCCCTGGAGCAAGGGGCCCAAAAGCCATTTCAAAAAATTGATCACCGCCCGGAAGACGTCATCCTGTTGCAGTACACGGGCGGCACTACCGGGTTTAGCAAAGGAGCCATGCTCACCAATGCTAACCTCACGCATCACCTGGTGCAGTTTGGTTCGGTTTACGATGCGCACATCAAAGAGGATGATATTTGCATTGTGCCCCTGCCGGTGTATCACATCACGGCTCTGTTTGGCTTGATCTTTACACTCAGCCGCGGCCTCAAAGATGTGCTGATCACCAATCCGCGCGACATACCCGCGTTTGTAAAGGAGTTGCGTAAGCATCCGTTCACCATGTTTTTTGGATTGAATACGCTGTACAACGCATTGCTCAACCACCCGGATTTCAATAAGGTCGATTTTTCGCGCGTGAAAGTATGCCTGGCCGGTGGTATGGCCATGCAAACGGTTGTGTCCGAGCGATGGGAAAAGCAAACGGGCGTGCCCATCCTGGAGGGCTACGGCTTGAGTGAGACGTCCCCCATCCTAACCATCAACATGGTGGGCAAAAACCGCCAGGGTACGGTGGGATTGCCCATTCCCGGCACCGAAATACTCATTGCCGACAGCGAAGGCAAACCCGTGCCGCTGGGCGAGGCGGGCGAGCTATGTGCCCGCGGGCCGCAAGTCTTTCAGGGGTATTGGCAAAAAGACAACCGCGAAGTATTTCTGCCCGGGGGCTGGTTCAAAACGGGCGACATCGCGCAGATGGATGAGGACGGCTACTTTCGCATTGTCGATCGAAAAAAAGACATGATCCTCGTGTCCGGATTCAACGTGTACCCCAACGAGATCGAAAACGTGGTGGCCAGCCACCCCAAGGTGTTGGAAGTGGCGGCCATCGGTGTGAAAGACGATCATTCGGGCGAAGTAGTCAAACTTTGTGTGGTCAAACGCGAGGCGTCACTGACCGAAGAGGAGCTCAAAGACTACTGCAAAGAAAACCTGACCGCCTACAAGCGGCCCAAGTACATCGAATTCAAGACCGAGTTGCCCAAGGCCAACACAGGCAAAATCCTGAGGCGCCTGCTGCGCGAGGTAGAGGCCTGACGGTTAATCCTTGTCCTCTTCGTCAGCCTTTTGAATTTGTTCGTCCAAAATCTGTTCGATTAGCGCCCGCTGTTTTTCGTTGATCGTGTTGTCTAACTTGGCCTGGCGTTTCATAAACCGGAACATGGCGTTTTTCTTGATTTCGTAGGCCATGAACACGGTGTATTTCTTCTCTTTTTCGTTGTAGAACTTTTCTTCGCCCATCTTACGTAAGTCGGCAATGCTCGTATTCATGGTCTGGCGTACCAGGCTTTGAAACTTGTCGGCCACATCGGCTGCATTTTCGTTTTCGGTTTGCCCCAGGTATTGGTCAGCCACTTGCTTCATGGTCGTGTTCACCTGACCGGCCAATTGGGCTTTGGCCTCAATATCCGCTTTGGCGCGCGCAATGTTGTCTTGCGAGCTTTCGCCTTTGCCGGTGCCGCGGAAAAAGCGGTTGTTGGACTCATACGCATTGCCGCTGAAAGGCTCGCGCACTTTTTTGCCGAGCACGCCCGAACTGCACGAGGCGATAACAAGCGCCAGTGCGCTGTAGAAAACCAAGTTTTTCATGGATGGGTTGTTTACAGGGCCAAAAGTAGAAAAAATTGTGCCAGAGTGGCGGAGGGATTAAAACGCAATTAAACCGGGCCCTACCCCAAACAAATAGAAGTCCGTCACGTATTCATTCTTACACACACCATGAACCGCAAAGTATATAGTGCCAAACGAGGAGGCTTTTTTCTGTTAGCCGTTCTGCTGCCGTTGGCTTTTGCCGTTTGGGTGACGTATCGCTATGCGGCCGGGCTGGGCACCCTCATCCCGTTGCTGCCACTGGTGCCTACGGTGCTGTTCACCTGGTGGTTGTTCTTTGCCACCCGGTACTGGATTGAGGGTTCCTTTTTTCATTACCAATGCGGGTGGATGGTGGGCCGGATAGACATTCGTACGATACAAAAACTGGAAGTAGGCCGCACCTTGTGGGTGGGTACCAAACCCGCCCTGGGTTCGCGCGGCATCGTAATTCACGTTGGCAAGGTCGAAGAAATTTATGTAGCGCCCGAAGACAACGAGGTGCTTGTGCGCGATTTGCTGGCGGTCAATCCGGGCATTGACGTGTACGGCATGGCGGTGTCGCGCATCAATTCAACGCGGTAGCATTGCTGCGGTGGTATCAATGACCAATTGCCACCGAAAGGCCCATCTCCACCGAAGCTTATAGCGTTCCAGGCCGGCCTCGGCCAGGATGTGTTTCCATTCGCTGCGCGTAAATGACCTTCGCACCGAAAGGGGGGCATCGAATTTGACCATCGCGGATCGCGAAAATGCCTGCGTAAGCCATTTGATCGAGTAGTAGGCAAGCGGGTGCCGGTGGATGTCGTTGACGACAATGGCCACGCGTGCTTGGGTTTTCAGGGATTGAAAAAGAGCGACCAGTTCGGCATGGGTAAAATGGTGGGTGAATAGCGTTGCCACGATGATGTCAAACGTTTGCTTTCGAAACGCGTCCGAAAAGACATTGACGGCCTCAAACGACAACTGCAGCTGTGGGTGATGCGCCCGCGCGAAGGCTACGATGTGGGGGTTGGCATCAATACCCACCCCGCGCATGGCGATGCCGTTTGCCTGGGCCCACCGCGCCACGCGCGCCAGCATGTCGCCACTGCCACACCCCAGATCCGCAATGACCACCGGTGAAGCGGCCCGGGCCAGCAAGCGTTTAACAGCCGATAGCGTGACGGCATTGCCACCCAGCCACTTATTGATGAAGTCCAGCTCACGCAGGGTCTGATCTACCACGGGCCCCCGGCATGCCAGGTCATCCATGATTTCTACTTCGGTGCTGCGCTGCGATAAGTTCATGCTTCGTTGTGGACAGACAGCACCATGCTCTCCAGCGTCAGGCCGGGGCCAAAGGCAAAGCTTAAAATCTTTTTGTCGCTATCCACGCCATTGAGCGTTGCCCGCAGCGCTTGCAACACAAAAAGCACTGTTGGGGATGACATGTTGCCGTGGTTGCGAAGCACCTGGTAGGCGTGTTGATTTTGTGTTTTGGTGATCGTGAGTGCCTCTTCGATGGCCTCCAGTATTTTCTTCCCGCCCGGGTGGATGGCAAAGTAGCTGATGTCGTCAAACGAAACATGCAAGTTGCCAAGCAGCGTGTTGGTCAATGCGCGGATGCCGTGTCGGATAATGTCAGGAACGTAGGAGGTCAGGCGCATTTCAAAGCCAAGGTCACCCACCGTCCACGCCATCTCGCGTTCCCCTTGCAGGGCCAGGTCACAAAAAAAGCCTTCGGGTTTCAAGTTGAGGCCTGCGCGCGGTTTTCCTTCTACCAACACCGCGGCTGAGCCATCGGCAAACAACGCATTGGCCAGCAGGTTGTCTTCCGTGTTTTTCTTTTGAAAGTGGATGCTGCATAACTCTGTACACACCACCAGCACCTTGGCGTTCGCATCAGCTTGGCAAAAGGTATCCGCCAGCTTAATGCCGTTGAAGGCAGCATAGCACCCCATGAAGTTGATGCACAACCGCTGCACGTTGGAGCGTAGCCCAAGGGCTTTTACCAAGTCGATATCTAACCCCGGGGCGTACATGCCTGTGCAACTGACCACCACCAGGTGTGTAATGGCGCCCCACTGAAAGTCCGTAAGGTGCTTTACTGCCTCCCGTATCGCGCGCTCACTCAAGGCCACTGAGTGTGTGCGATATAGTTCAAGCCGTTGCCGCGTGGTGGGAAAGGGCTCCATCGTGTCGGAGTTGGCATAAAAAGCAAATGCCTCGTGGCGACCATAGTCTTCGATGACGGAGTGCCGGAAGTCAATGCCCGTGGCGCGGTACAAGGCCCGAAGTTTGCGGGCTTCGTCACCCTCCAACTGCATGGCTTTGATCATAAAGTCTGCGATGGTCGATTGGGCCAGGCGCGTGGGTGGAGTGGCCGTGCCGAGGGCGGTAATAAAACTCATGTGGTCAATTATACAAAATAACCCGCGCCTTTCGCGTATGGTTTCGGCAAGACGCAAAAAAATCAACTATCTTTCAGTTCTCTTGCTGTGCTATGGTATCCACGCTGGCTCATTTGCGTTTTCCGTTTTCGTATTTTTTGCTGCCGGTGTATTTGTTCGCACTGGCTATCTCGCCCAACCTGGGCGAAAAGCGGCTGCTATGGTCTTTTATCATCATTCATGTGTTGCTGTATCCTGCCAGCAATGGATATAACAGTTACTTTGACAAAGACGAAAAGTCGATCGGTGGCCTGAAGAACCCGCCTCCGGTAAACAAGAGCTTGTACTATGCCGCCTGGGCACTGGATGTACTGGCGGTGGGCCTCGGGTGGTATTTCATCAACGCGCCTTTTGCGCTCCTGCTGTTGCTCTACGGGTTGGTGTCGAAAGCGTATAGCCACCCTTCGGTGCGATTGAAAAAATACCCGATTGGCGGGTGGCTTACGGTGTCCCTTTTTCAGGGATTCTTCACGTTTTTGATGTGCTACGTAGGCATCAATGGGTTTGGTTGGGGCAACTTGCTTCAGGCGAAAGTGTTGGTGCCGGCCACGCTTTCCACGGTGTTGCTGCTGGGCACTTACCCGATGACGCAGGTCTACCAACACGAAGAAGACGCTGCCCGCGGAGACCGCACCCTGAGTCTGCTCCTGGGCATCCGCGGCACGTTTTGGTTTGTGTTGGTCGTATTTACCCTGGCCACCGCGGCCTTTGCCGCCTACTTCCATTTCTTTTTGGCGAACCGGTATGTGTGGGCCTTTGTGTTGGCCTTGGCACCCGTGGTGGTTTATTTCTTGATCTGGTTTTACCGCGTATACCGGCACCCCGCGGCCGCCAACTATGGCGGTACCATGTGGCTCAATTTTTTATCAGCCACGTGTTTGAATGCGTTTTTTATCTGGTTGTTTGCCGATTTAAGCCACATCGGACAGTTGTAGTTTATCAAGCCATGGACAAAAAAGAGATCACCTATCGTTTTGTGTATGCCGAACGGTGCAATATGTGTGGGCGCAACGATTTCAAAGTATTGGGCAAGCGGCTGAGCCAACACCAGGGCAGAAACCCAAGGCAAAAAATGGGGATCACCACCACCGTGGTGCAGTGCCGGACATGCGGGCTCATCTTCGCCAATCCGTTGCCCATACCCCACCGAATGGCCGATCATTATGAAGTGGCGGTCGACCAGTACTTTGGCGAACACCTGAAGGAAATACCCGAAACCTATTTTCAACAGGAGATGGACACCTTCAAGGCCATTTACCCCGCCAGGGTAGGTATGCGCGGCCTCGACATTGGTACGGGGCTAGGCGGTGTGATGAAGGCATTGGTTCGAAATGACGTGGACGCCTACGGGTTGGAGCCCTCCAAAAGTTTTTACGACTATGCCCTGACACGGGGGTTTGCGGATGACCGCCTGTTTAACCAGAGCCTGGAGGAGGCCTCTTTCCCCGACAGTTTTTTCGACCTGATTCTTTTCAGCGCGGTGTTTGAGCATTTGTATGACCCCAACCAGGCCTTGGTGAGCGCGCTAAGATGGTTAAAACCGGGAGGACTGGTGTACATCAGTGTCCCCTCCAACCGGATATTGGTTCAACTACTGGCGAATCTGTTTTACCGCTTCAAGGGATTGGATTACGTGTCAAATATTTCTCCCATGCACGCTCCGTTTCACTTGTATGAATTTGGAAAAGAAACGTTTGAGGAAAATGCCCGGTTGAATGACTACTCGATTGCCCAGTTTGATTTTTGGACAACGCACGACTACGTATTCGCGAAGCCAAGCCCTGTCATTAAAAAGATAACTAAGCTTACACGAACGGACATGAACATGACCTTGTGGCTGCGGAAGAACGGATGATCGCATGACGAAAAAAACAACGGCTGATGCCGATGACTTCTTTTTCATCGCTTGCTCCTAACGTGGGGGTGGAGATGCGCACCACATGCTATGGAGCCCGGGAATTTGCCATTGAAGACATCCATGGGAACTTCCTCGTGTGTGCCGAAGATAAAGAATGAGTTACGCGTAGGCCGCCAATACCGCTTCGACAGGCTGGGCGGTGGAAAAGAATTCCAACAGCCGGAGCATCACCCGATCGACCACGGTGTCCGGACAACTGGCCCCGCTGGTCAAAATGATTCTGAGGGGCCGTGCGTCCGGCAGGTAGCCGTGGGTGACCCTCTTTTCTTTTCGGTGGTAGATGAAGTGATGAATTTCGTTGGCCGATTTTATTTCCTGCTCACCACTGATAAAGTATGTAGCGAACTTTCGTTCGCACAGTTCCACAATGTGCGAGGTGTTGGAGCTGTTGTAGCCGCCTACCACCAATGCCAAATGGGCATCGGTTTTTAGCAGCTCGTAGGTGGCATCCTGGTTGTCGTTAGTGGCGTAGCACAACGTATCGCGTGTATCGGCAAAGTGCTGTTTAATGGCCTCTTCGCCATACCGTTGGGCCATTACTTGCTTGAAGAAGTCGGCAATGGCTTGGGTTTCCGTGGCCAGCATAGTGGTTTGATTCACCACGCCTACGCGCAGTAAATCACTTTCGGGATCAAAGCCTGAAGAGTATTTGCCCGCAAACTCGTCATAGAACTCCGCCTTCGTTTTGCTGCCCAGCAGGTAATTGGCCAGCCGCTGCGCCTCTTCCATGTCACGCACTATTACGGCCGGCCCGCTGCGGGCGCTGTGCGAGAAGGTGGCGCGTGTTTCTTCGTGTTTTGGCTTGCCGTGAATGATCACGGTGTAATGGTCCTTGCCCAGTTTATCGGCCCGGTTCCAAACCTTTTCCACAAAGGGGCACGTGGTATTGTATTTCTGAAGTTCCACCCCTTTGTCCAGCAGCAAGTGCTCAATTTCGAGCGTGGTACCGAAGGCCGGGATAATCACCACGTCATCCTGGCTGATTTCATTCCAGGGGATAAACTGCGTACCATCGGTGTCCATAATGAACCGGATACCCCGGCTGCGCAGGTCTTCATTCACCTCAGGATTATGGATCATCTGGCTTAGCAGCAACACGTTCTTCCCCGGGTTTTCTTCCAGCGCCTTGTAACTGATTTCGATTGCATTTTCTACGCCATAGCAAAAGCCAAAATGGCGCGGCAGGATGAACTGAACCGGCCCAAAGTCCACCGTCACGGGAGAGAAATCCTGCTTGCGCAAGTCTTGCTTTCTGCGTGCTTCCTTGATGCGCCCGGTGATGGACGATCGGTAGTGGGCCGGTATCTCGAATTTTTTGATACGATTGGGGTAGGTAGCAAAGATACGGTTTTCCTGATACGCGCGCTTCGGGGCAACTTGTTAGCAGACAATTTTGTGTCCATCAGCCTCAGTTTGACCGCTCCGAAAATCACGTACATCAGTACGTTGGGCGCTGACAGTGAAAACCAATTTGATACGCTCGCGTTTATTCCGGAAAACAAGCGTTAATTCATACGCGCATCGTCAAATAAAAAACCCCGCCCAGCGGGGTTTTTTTTATGCAGCTTTGGATAGTTTGTCTTCTCTCATCTTTTTGAGGCGTACCTCTTTAGAATCCAGATCGAACCATTTCAACTCCACCAGGTTCGACTTCAAATACTTCAGCACCTCCATCACCTTTCCATCTACCTTGCTGCGAACGCGTTCGCCCTTTTTAAACAGTCTTCTCATTCATCTTTCGGATTAAGTTCTACATACGTAACGCATAAATATACTCACGCGGAAAGTTTTCATATACTCCGCCAAATAAAATTGCCTCGCCCGTTTTTTTGGTTTTCAACAGTTCGTTTGCGTCTTTGGCTGATTTTACGGGTTTTTCATCGATATGGGTGATGATAAACCCTTCGCGCATGTCGGTATACCGGGCCACTTTGCCATTGTCAAGCGCCTTTACCTTCACGCCCGAGGCCAGCTCCAGCGACTTCAGTGTTTTGCTGTCCATATCTTCCAAGGTGATTCCGAGCGAAGCGAGGGCATCCTTCTCATCGCGTTTGACGGTGCCAATCTCGCCATCGCGTGTTTTCAACGTCACGGGAATAGCCTTGGTTTTCCCGCCCCGGTTCACCGTCACGTTCACCTTGTCGCCAGGCCGTTTGCGGCCGATATATTCAATCAACGCGGTGCTTGATTTGATGTCGGTCTCGTCCAGCTTCACAATGACATCGCCTTTTTCGATGCCTGCCTCCTTGGCCGAACTTTTATCAGCAAAGTCGCTCACATACGCGCCCTCACTCACCGACAAGTCGTTTTCTTTTGCCAATTGCTGCGTGACACTCGTGACCTGAACGCCCAGCCATCCGCGCTGCACCGTACCATACGCAATCAAGTCTTCGGTTACTTTACTTACGATGTTGGCCGGCACTGCAAAGCCATAGCCGGCATAGGAGCCGGTGTTGCTGGCAATGGCTGTATTGATACCAATGAGCCCCCCGTTCAAATTGACTAACGCGCCACCGCTGTTTCCCGGGTTAATGGCGGCATCCGTTTGGATGAACGACTCAATGGCGGTATTGCCATTGCGCTCCAGGTCTTCCATGCTGCGGTTGCTGTTGATGATGTTAATATTGCGGCCTTTGGCGCTGATGATACCTGCCGTGACGGTAGAGTTCAAGTTAAATGGATTGCCCACCGCCAATACCCACTCGCCTACTTTTGCTTCGTCCGAATTCACGAATGATAAATGGGGCAGACTTTTCTGGCTGATTTTGATAACCGCCAGGTCGGTATCAGGGTCGGTGCCAATCACCTCCGCTTTGAATACCCGGTTGTCGTTGAGCGTGACCTCGACTACTTCGGCCCCCTGCACCACGTGGTTGTTGGTTACGATGTAGCCCTCGGGATTGATAATCACACCCGACCCGGTGCCTACCTGCGGGCCGCGTTGTTCAAACGGATTGCCGGGGCCAAAGAAAAATTCCTGAATGGGATCGCTTCGGTCATTGCGCGAGGTAATACGCCCCTGGCTGCTGGACTTAATATGGACGACTGCTTTCGTTACCTTATCGGCCACGCCCGTGAAATCCAGCGGTACGGCTTCTCCCTTTTCGTTGACCGTGTAGGCCACTTGCGCGGCAGGTATCCCCGAGCTGCGTTCGATGATCACCCCTGGCTGGGTTGGACGCGCGTAGTGATTTACCGCCAACGTGATGACGCTACCCGCGATGGCAGCCAAGAGCCAACTTGCAAATTGTTTCATAGTGTTTACTGGTTAAATCCCCTGGACCGGGAAGTGCTGTTGTTTCCTCAGGCTATTTCTCCCCGAACCCATCTCAGCTTATCAAATTAAGTGCCTGACCTAGGACAATACGAAATTCTGTTATTTTTTCACGAGTTGGCCCTCGTTGTACTCGTATTCGATCGTGACGTTGCCCTGCTGGTCATACCACTTGGACAGGCCGTGGCGCGTACCGTTTTTGTAGGTGCCTTCTTCCATGATTTTGCCTCCGGGATAATAGATTTTCACGAGGCCCTCCAATTTGTCGTTTTGATAAAAACGCTCCTCTTTGGTACTCATGTATTCGAACTCCTTGTATTCACCGTGGCGCATGTTGTTGTGGTATTCAATCTTGCGCGTTACCTGGCCGTTGTTGTTTACTTCTACGTACCAGCCTTCCTTTTTGCCATCGATGTAGCCGGTCATGGATTTAATGGCCCCGTTGTTCTGAAATTCCGTCCACACACCCGTGCGCTTGCCGCTGAGCACGGTGCCGGATTGAATAATAGCCCCGCTGCCATCACGCAGGGTAATTTTTTCTAAAGCCGGATTGTCGGGGAATGGCTCGCGCTGGGCACCCGCGGGGATGTCAGCACTTTCCGTTGTGCCTGCCGCAACATCAACAGGGTTGGTGCTGGGCGCTGAGCAGGAACCCACAGCCACCAGCAACAAGAGCAAGAAGTACCGATTTCTCATAAAAGGACAAATTATGTTTACCGGCAAATATAGAATGTGCCAATTAATAAGACCATGCATTTTTGGCTCGAACAGATTCCTGTAACTTGCCACCCAATTCGGTTTTTACGTATGGTCAAGCAATACATCCACCAACACCAGGAACGTTTCCTCCAAGAGCTTTTTGAATTACTGCGCCTGCCCTCGGTCAGTGCCGACAGCCGCCACAAAGGCGATGTGCGCAAAACGGCCGAGTTAGTACGGCAGCGCATCCAAGAAGCCGGTGCCGATACGGCTGAACTCGTGGAGACCAACGGCCATCCTATCGTGTTTGGCGAAAAGCGGGTGGACCCCGCGGCCCCTACCGTATTGGTCTATGGCCACTATGATGTGCAGCCGCCCGATCCGCTGGAACGATGGCACACACCTCCGTTTGAACCCACCGTGCGCGAAGGAAAAATTTATGCCCGCGGTGCCTGTGACGACAAAGGCCAGTTTTACATGCATATCAAGGCCTTCGAGTTGTTGATGAAACAACAGGCACTCACGTGCAACGTCAAGTTTATGATTGAGGGCGAAGAGGAGGTGGGTTCGGACAACCTGCCCCTGTTTGTGAAAACCCATCGCGATAAGCTGAAAGCTGATGTGATCCTGATTTCGGATACCGCCCTGATCTCGCTCGACCAGCCTTCAATTACCGTGGGCCTGCGGGGCTTGAGTTATGTGGAGGTGGAGGTAACAGGTGCCAACCGCGACTTGCACAGCGGAGTGTATGGCGGGGCGGTGGCCAATCCGATCAATGTGCTGGCCAAGATGATTGCTTCGCTGCACGATGAGAACGGACGCATTACCATACCCGGCTTTTATGATCGGGTGGCGGAGTTGTCGGCCGCGGAGCGGCAAGCCCTGAACAACGCCCCGTTTGATTTGGCTGCGTACAAAAAAGAGTTGGGCATTGCCGAAGTGATAGGCGAAAAAGGGTACACCACCCTGGAGCGAACCGGCATACGCCCCACGCTGGACTGCAACGGCATCTGGGGCGGCTACACAGGCGAAGGTGCCAAGACGGTGTTACCCTCAAAAGCCTATGCGAAGATTTCCATGAGGCTGGTGCCCGATCAACAGCCCGCTGAAATCACGGAGCTTTTCACCAAGCATTTCATATCCCTAGCCCCCCCCTCGGTACGCGTAAAAGTAACACCCCATCATGGCGGTGAGCCCGCGGTAACGCCCACCACGTCCAAAGCCTACAAGGCTGCCGAAGAGGCATTTAAGGAAGTATGGGGCAAAGCGCCCATCCCCACGCGCGATGGCGGCAGCATACCCATTGTGGCGCTGTTCAAAAAAGAACTCGGGTTGGATACTGTGCTGATGGGCTTTGGGCTGGACAGCGATGCCTTGCACTCGCCCAACGAGCACTATGGTATTGCCAATTTCTTGCGGGGCATTGAAACGATTGCCACGTTTTACAAGCACTTTGCGAAGTGACAGCGCGATGAAAAAATGAAAGAGGCTGCCTTTTTGAGACAGCCTCTTTTTTTGGTAAGCTTACGCTCGGGCGATGCTACTGAGACGACTTGATGAACTCGTCAAACGATTTAATTACTACCGGCTCTAACTTATTCTTGCTGCTTACCTCGGTCAATTTAGACAGGTGTTTGTCTTTGATTTTTTTGAATTCGGCTTTTGCCGCAGCGAAGCGTTCGGATAGTGCCTCCAGGTTTCTCATTTCTGCGTCCGAGGGTTTGTAAAACGTACCGGCTACTTTTCCGTATAGTTCGGCTATGTCTTCGCGCAGTTGGGGTTCTCCTGCACCCACATAATTGTCGCCCTTGGTAATCAACAGTTTGTCTTTCAATTTTGAAAGGTCGTTGATAAGAGGCGTAACGGTTTTGGCCGCGGAAGAGCTTTTTGCTTTGACGTTTTCAGCGGCTTTGGCCGTTTCATCCAACTCATACACGAGGTAGGCGAGCTCCTGATTCATATCAAACAGCTTTTTGGCAATTTTTTGATTTTGCTCACGATCGGCCAACGGAATGCTTGAGTTTGGATCGTTTTGAACAACAAACTCATTCGTAAAGGTGTCTTTTCCTTTTTGAATAACGGCTCTGTACGTACCGGCCTGCACACGCAACGGAGTAAAGCCACCGAACACAAACGTTTTACCGGCAGCTACTTTTGGCGGTTTGATGTTGTAGGGCCATTGAATGATGTTGATTCCTTTTGATTTGCCGGCATCAAGCTCTGTTATTTTGTTGCCGTTCAAATCCTGAATCTCCACGCTCATTTTGCCCAGTGTGTGTCGCTTTTTCAGGTAGTACACGATTTTGGCTGACCGACTTGCGTTGCTGCCGACAAATTGTGTTTCTGTGGCAGTGCCGCCAAACCCATTTGACTCAGGTATAATGGCAGGTGCCGTTTTGAAGAAGTGCAAATCTTTTGCCATCGCCTCTTCGGTTAATTGACGTAACGGGCTGATGTCATCAATGATGATCACACCCCGGCCATGCGTGCCCATCACAAGATCATTGGTTCGCTTTTGCAAATCACAAAAGTGAACTGACACCGCGGGCATATTGTTGGTGAATTTCATCCAGCTCTTGCCACCGTCTAACGTGATGTACAGGCCCAGCTCGGTGCCCAAGAACAATAAATTTTCGTTAACATAGTCTTCTTGAATGTTGCGGGCGAAGCTGGTGATTTCAGGGGTGACGATCGACTTCCAGGTGGCGCCAAAATCGGTTGTCTTGTACGCATAGGTGGCCATGTCTCCTTTTTGATAGCCGGTAAACACCGCGTAGGCATGACCTTTGCCAAACACGCTTGCTTCAATATGCCAGCATGCGGTGTTTTTAGGAAGGCCCGCAATGTTGCCCACCACATTTGCCCATGTCTTGCCGCCATCTTTGGTCACTTGAACGTTTCCGTCATCGGTACCTGCCCATACGATATTTTCATCGAGGGGTGACTCAGCGATGGTAAAAACGGTACAGTGATTTTCGGCCCCGGAGTTGTCTCGCGATAGCCCACCAGACTTGCCCTGTTCGGTTTTGATCGGATCGTTCGTGGTTAAATCGGGCGAAATCTTCACCCATGTTTCACCCATATCTTCCGATCGGTGAACAAACTGGCTACCCATGTAGAAACGATCGGGTTTGATGGCACTGGTGGCCATGGGCGAGTTCCAGTTAAATCGCAGTTTGGGATCGCCTTTTTCGGCCAAGGGCTGAATGGTTTTTGCTTGATCCTTGGCAGGATCAAAACGCCACACATTTTCGGCTCCCTGCATTTCAGAATAAATGAGTTTTTTGGTCGGGTGCGGCAGAACTCGGTAGCCATCACCCACGCCTACGCGCACCCAATCGCTTGCCTCCACACCGCCAGGCGAGGAAGAAGGCCCAAACCAGGAACCATTGTCTTGTAGGCCGCCATAAACGTTGTATGGATCTTCATTGTCTACGCTGATGTGGTAAAACTGAGAAACGGGAATGTTTTCGACTATCTCCATGGTGGTTCCTCCATCCCACGAGCGGTACACGCCCCCATCGGTGGCAGCATACAGGCGATCGGAGTTTTTGATGTCGAACACTACATCGTGAATGTCAGAATGCATGGGGCCGAGTGTCTTAAATGTTTTGCCGCCATCGCGCGAAATAGACCCAGATAGGCCTGCTTTAACAACTACATCGGGATTGCGCGGATCAATTTCAATGCGAGAAAAATAGAAAGGTCTAACCACCAGCTCAAAATCACCGTTGAGTTTAGACCAATTTGCGCCCCCGTCATCGCTGCGATATAATCCTTTGTCTTTGTCTTGCTCGGACTCAAGCACCGCGTACAAAATCTGTGTGTTGGAGGTGGCCGCGGCAAACGCGATACGACCAAGTTTGCCCGAGGGGAATCCTTTGTGAATTTTTGCCCATGTTTTTCCTCCATCCAATGATTTGTAGAGCGCACTGTTGTTCCCGCCCGAGTTGAAGTTCCAGGCAGACCGCCTAAACTCCCAAAAAGATGCGTACACGATGGAGGGGTTTGAGGGGTCAATGATCAAATCGCTACAGCCGGTAGTCTTATCTACAAACAAGATTTTGCTCCAGGTTTTGCCACCATCGGTGGTCTTGTACACGCCACGGTCGTCACTGTCGTTGAATAGTGCTCCCAGCACGCCTACGTATACTTCGTTTGAGTTTTTCGGATTGACCTGGATGGCCGCAATGCGTTCAGATTTTTCGAATCCGGGTATCTTATTCCAGGTGGTGCCCCCATCGATTGTTTTGTATAGCCCATCGCCCACGGAAACACTGTTACGTGTCCACGTCTCACCCGTGCCTACCCATACAACATTATCCGGATTGCCAGGGTCTACTTCCACGCACCCAATCGATTGGCAATGCTCGTCAAAAATAGCGTTAAAGGTGGCGCCTCCATTGCTGCTTTTCCACACCCCCCCACCTGCGGTGCCCGCGTAGATGACCCGGTCATTTGATGGGTGTAATTCCATATCGGTAATGCGCCCGCTCATTAAGGCAGGCCCAATGTGGCGCGCCTTCATGTCGCCAAATAGTTCTTTACCTTTGGTGATAGCGTCTTGTGCAGTGGCGGCAGATGTGATCGCAAGGCCAACGAGGATGTTAACTAATTTCTTCATGGGGTTACTTTTTTGATGAAAAAAATACTTCGCTCGGGGTCAGGGCCACGAACGAAGTATTGTGCTGGGGTTTTGGTAATCAGTTGCCAGAGGTGGGGAACGCAAAAACCGAAGCCTCCACTTTTGGATTAATCTCGATGGCGGTAATGTTGATCGTTTGTCCACCGGTCTGTCCTTTGGCCGACACCGTCATGGAGAAGGGAAACATCAAGCCATTTACGTCTTGGTAATCGCTCATTTTGTTCTGCAACACGGTGCCTTTGCCGGGGCCAGATTTCAACTCTGACTCAGAAAGAATGGGCACATAGTCGGCTGCATCAAAATAGTAGAATTCTACATTTTCAGTTTCTTTGCCATCAACCTTGATCGGCTTTTTCGTCAGTTTGATTTTAAACACTTCCGAGCCTTCCATGGTCTCCTTGCCCAGTAATTCTACGGTGTATCCCTTTTTCTTGTAGTTCAAAAACGGGCTGATAAAATCACCCGCCAGGTTGGCTTTGAAATTTTCGGTGGTTTCGGCATCGCTTTTTTCTGCCTTCATAGTCATTTGGTTGGTTCCCCAAAGCGTAGAGCCGTCAAACACTTCTTGATAAAACTGCATGCCTTGGAAAGCGGCAAAAGTCATCTGGCGACCATCCTTGAGTTGAATGATGTTGAGCGGCAGGTCCATCCCCTGCATGTTTAGCTTGGCGGTGGTCTTCAGCCCTTGTACCGCCTCCCATTTGGCTTGGCCCCCGGTATTCTCAAAATACTTCGCCAAAATCTCATCCACGGTTTGCGCCTGGGCTGCGGCTGCGCAAAAAACAAAAAGGGCTACGAATACACGTTTCATAAAAATTGAATTGGTTGTTTGATTGAGTTAGGTTTGATCTTCTTCACACGTGATTTACACGCGGTTAGTTGCGGAAAAGACCCGAAAATTACAGGAATTTTCCTGTTTAAAAATTAGTTAATCCCCCATGACATGCGCGGCCAATAGGGGGCGCATTGTACCTTTGCCCGCTATGAACCTTCGTTTCCGCTTATTTTGCGTGCTTTTCGGTGTCAGCACCTTCGCCCTTGCGCAAATACTCACCCCCGCCAAATGGGGGACGCCCGCGTTCAACAAAACCGCGTTGGTGGTGGGGCAAGAGGTGGACCTGGTCTTCACCGCCACCCTCGACAAGGATTGGTATTTGTATTCCTCGGAGTTTCCGTGCGAAGACGGCCCCATCAAAACCAGCATCCTGTTTGAAAAGCATCCGAGCTACGAGGCAGTGGGGCCGCTGGTTGCCATCAACCCCACTGACAAGCACGATGAAATTTTTGATTGCGATGTCAAGATTTTCAAAACGCGGGCCGAGTTCCGCCAGCGGATACGCATAAAGCAACCCGCTCTCGTCATCAAAGGCGAATACGACTACCAGGTGTGTACCGAGGTGGATGGGCGGTGCATCCCCGGCAACGATGATTTTTCCATCACGGCCACCGCACAAGAAGGCGCAGCACGCACCCAGCCGGACACGCAAACCCAGCCCTCCAATGAAACAGGTGCTGCCCAAACCACGTTGGCCGATACGCTTCCGGCCGTCCAGCCGGCCAGCGTTGTTTCTTCCGCCATCCAAGGCCCGATCCTAAGCGAAGACCTTCGCAACGCCACTCCTTCGCAATCGCTGTGGGGGTTTATGCTGATTGCGTTCTTGGCGGGGTTGGCGGCCCTGCTCACGCCTTGCGTCTTTCCGATGATACCGATGACCGTCAGCTTTTTCACGGGCGAGGGACGCTCGCGCTTTCAGGCGCTGGTGTATGGCGTTAGCATTGTGGCCATCTACACGGTGGTGGGGGCAGCGTTGGCCCCGCTCATGGGCCCGGAAACGGCCAACCACCTGTCAACCGAATGGCTGCCGAACATCATCTTCTTTGCCGTGTTTGTCGTTTTCGGTTTGTCATTCTTAGGATGGTTTGAAATTGCCCTGCCCGGCACGTTCATTAACAAGGTAGACCAGCAAGCGGAGAAAGGCGGGCTGACGGGTGTGTTTTTCATGGCCTTCACGTTGGTGCTCGTTTCGTTTTCCTGTACAGGCCCGATTGTGGGCAGCCTGTTGGTTAGTTCGGCCGGGGGCGAGTTCCTCAAGCCCATTGCGGGGATGTTTGCTTTCTCGCTCGCGTTCGCGATCCCGTTTACGCTGTTTGCGTTTTTCCCGGGGTGGATGAAGTCGTTGCCCAAATCGGGCGGCTGGTTGAACACGGTGAAAGTGTTGTTAGGGTTTGTCGAGTTGGCCTTGGCTTTTAAGTTTTTGAGTATCGCAGACCAGGCCTTTCATTGGGGCATCCTCGATCGCGAAATTAACATCGCCATCTGGATCGTGATCGGGTTGTTGATGGGGTTGTATTTGCTCAAGATCTATCGCCTGCCAGGCGATACGGGCAAGGAGGCAGAAGATCCGCGGGTAAGTGTGCCGCGGCTGGCGCTGGCCGTGGCGCTGCTCACCTTTGTGGTGTATTTGATACCGGGCATGTGGGGTGCCCCGCTGAAGGCGTTGGCCGGCTACCTGCCCCCGATGTATACGCATGATTTTGCACCCCAGGCCAACGCAGGGGGCGGCACCCTGTGCGAAGCACCCAAGTATGCCGATTTCTTACACCTTCCCCACGGACTGAAAGGCTACTTCGATTATGAGCAGGCCGTGCGCTGCGCGCGTTCGCAGAACAAACCGATTTTTATTGACTTCACCGGCCATGGATGTACCAACTGCCGCGAAATGGAGGCCGTGGTGTGGAGCGACCCGCGCGTGCTGGAGCGCCTGCGCAACGACTACGTGATCGTGGCTTTGTATGTGGATGACAAAACCGAACTGCCTGAAACGGCATGGTATACTTCTGACTACGACAACAAAATCAAAAAGACCATTGGCAAGCAAAATGCTGATTTGCAGATACGCAGACTTCAAAACAATGCCCAACCGTTTTATGTGCTGATGCATCCGGATGAGACGGTATTGGTAGCGCCTTATGGATACAACAAGGATGCCGATGCCTTTGTGCGCTTTTTGGACGAAGGCAAGCGCGCGTTTGCGGGGAAGTCATGATTCGGCTACGCTTTTTTTAGCCTATCTTTAGCACGGTATGCGCCACCCACAAGCGGGACGCATGAATTACCGTATGTCCAAAAAAGTATTCAAAGAAAAAAAAGAACGCAAAGGCAAACAGCAGCAGGCCTCCATTTTTAGCCAGGTGCTGGAGCTATTTACCGACAACCCCGGCCGCGCCTACGACTTCAAACAGATCGCCAAACGCATCGGTGCCAAAAACAAAGCACACAACAACGATTTGTTTGCCGCCCTCGAACAACTGGAAGAGGCCGGCAAGATCAAACAACTGCCCAGCGGAGGGTATGCCTCAACCCGCAAAGCAACGACCATCACCGGTACGGTCGATCACGTCAACTTTCGGTTTGCCTATGTGGTGACAGGTGTAGAGGGCGACAAAGACATCTACATAAAAACTGAACATCTGGACACGGCCCTGCATGGCGACACGGTGGCCGTGGAACTCTTTGGCCGCAAGAGCGGGGCCAACCCCGAAGGCAAGGTGGTGGAAATCATCAAACGCGCGCGCACCCGGTTTGTAGGCCGCCTGGAGGCCTCTAAAAACTATGCCTTTGTGGTGCCCGATTTTAAAAAGATTTATCAGGACTTTTTCATTTACCCCGAACACATGAATGGGGCCGTGACCAACGACAAGGTGGTGTTTGAGGTGACCCGCTGGGGCGATGGCGACAAAAGTCCCGAGGCGAAGGTGGTGGAAATTTTGGGCAAGACGGGCGAAAACGAAGCCGAGATACATTCCATCATGGCCGAGTTTGACTTGCCTTTCCGCTTTCCGGAAAAAGTGCTGAGCGAGTCGGAAGCTATCTCCGAGGGCATTACCGAAGCGGAGATTAAAAAGCGCTGGGATTTCCGGGAGGTGCTTACGTTTACGATCGATCCGGAAGATGCCAAAGACTTTGACGATGCAATCTCATTCCGCATACTGCCGAGTGGACGCTACGAAGTGGGCGTGCACATTGCCGATGTGACACACTATGTAAAGCCCGGCACCGCGCTGGAAGAAGACGCGTTTGATCGCGCCACGTCCGTGTACCTGGTGGACCGCACGGTGCCCATGTTGCCCGAGCGCCTATCCAACGGTTTGTGCTCCCTGCGCCCGCACGAAGATAAACTTACGTTTGCCGCAGTGTTCGAACTGGATGCCAGGGGAAAAGTTCACCATGAGTGGTATGGCCGCACCATCATCCACTCAGACCATCGATTTACGTATGAGCAGGCGCAGGAAGTCATTGAAACCGGGCAAGGCACATTTGCGGCCGAGCTCGCGATCTTGAACGCCATACACCACGAGCTGCGCAAGCAGCGTTTCAAAAAAGGCGCGGTGAACTTTGAGACCACTGAAGTGAAATTCAAGTTAGACGAAAAAGGCAAACCCCTGGCGGTGGTGCCCAAGGTGCGCAAAGACGCGCACAAATTGATCGAAGAATTTATGCTCCTGGCCAACCGGGGCGTGGCTACGTTTGTTCACACCATGAAAAAGGGGGCCGACAAAAACACCTTTGTGTACCGCACGCATGACTTGCCCGACCCGGAGAAAGTACTGGATTTTGCCAAGTTTGCCACCCAGTTTGGCCACAAACTGAATGTTGACGACAAGGCGATCTCTAAATCGCTGAACAAGCTGATGGACGCCATTGAAGGGAAGCCCGAACAAAACGTGTTGCAATCGCTGGCCGTGCGCACCATGGCGAAGGCCAAGTATACCACCGAGGCCAAGGGGCATTTTGGATTGGCGTTTGAGCACTACACCCATTTTACTTCGCCCATCCGCAGATACCCGGACATGATGGTGCACCGGCTGTTGCAACATTACCTCGATGGAGGAAAATCGGTCAACAAAAAGGAGTACGAAGAGAAGTGTATCCACGCATCCGAGCGTGAGAAGCGCGCGGCCGATGCCGAGCGGGCCTCCATCAAATACAAGCAGGTGGAGTTTATGAGCATGGCCGAGAACAAGATTTACGCGGGCATTATTTCAGGTGTAACGGACTTTGGCATTTTTGTGGAAATTGTGGAGACAAAATGCGAAGGCATGGTGCGGTTGGCCGATATGAAAGACGACTTTTACGAGTTTGACGAACGCAACTACCGCGTCATTGGCCGCAGGCGCAAAAAAACATATCGCTTGGGCGATACCATTGATGTGCGCGTAAAGAAGACCGATGTAGACAGGCGCCTCATCGACTTGTCCATTGCCGAGCGTTTTGATATTTTTGAGGAATGGAAGT
>JALONI010000090.1 GCA_025455015.1 Cyclobacteriaceae bacterium
TCCAAAAATAAAACCCGCCAGATTTGGGATACCCGTGGGAGTTACCCACATTTAAACATCAGTCATTACAACAACTGACACAGTTTAGTTTACAGACCCCCTAAATTATTGATAACTGCGCTTCTGGTTTCTTTGCTTCTGGTACTATACCAAAATTATCGCTTGTCATTCAATGCTAATCATTGTAATGATAATATGGATCTAATTAATGATGATTTAGGCAAGCTATCTAAAGTTTTAGGATCAAACGGATTGAAGTTTGAAGATTTCAAATCTGTTCCAGATAGTTTAATTGACTATAACGTTTCTGAGGATCCAGACGTAGTAAGTTTCAAGTTGATTTCAGTTTCTTTTGATGATCAAGGAAATATTACCTCGATTAGTCATTGAATCCTCCATTTGCACGCGTTTGTAACGTATGACGAGGTACTTGAAAACTAGTATGAAAACAAAGTGAAATTAAAGGATGAAGATATGAAACCAGTAACTCACCACATCATTTTCCGCGCGCTGCTTAGTGCATGGCTGATCAGCTTTGGCTTTGCTGCCCAGGCCCAGGTAACCTCCACTGATGGCAGCTTTACCGCTGGCGGCACCACCAATATGACCTTTCGTACCAATGCCCTGCCCCGCGCCATTATTGATAACGCGGGCAACGTGGTAATAGGAAATGCAGGCTCATTGGGTGCCCGCACACAAATTGAACTCAACCGGGCAACTACATCGCTGGGCTCAGTGGCTTATGCGGATTTAAGCTTGTTTTTAATAAACACCAATACAACCGCCAACAATATTAATGTTGTCGGTTTTGGCGATGCCGGCAGTTTTCCTTCCCCGCAGAGTCTCCCGCCTCGGGGACTCTGCGAAAACAACGGGGGCAAAGCATGATGAACTAGAATGATGAATGAATAGATACTTAGAGCAAAAAAAACAGATTGATAAAAGAGATATATGTATACTAAGAGAACGTTAACCAAATGACTACTCGCATTACAATATTGCTTCTCCTCCTCACCACCACCGCCCTTGCCCAAACCAAGAGCCTGGATAACTACTTTGCCCAAGTTCGTGCGGGTAAGTATGCCAATGTGCCCGTTGAGGTGAGCAAACCGGAGTTGACCAATGGGTTATTGAAGTCCCGTGTTTGTGCGCGTTTGTAACGCGTGCCTTTTGTGTCTCTGACGGCAGCACGTGAGAGGAACGTTAGCGAATTCTTTCACCATCAGATTCAGGGTTTCAATGGCCAGCGATTTGTACGGGTGATTGTCTCTCGTGGGCGATGCGCGCTTCGATCTCGCGCATGCGGGCCAAAACGGTGGCGCGTCTGGTTTGGTACCCGCGGTCGTCTTCATCCATGGGGCGGTGTGCCAGAAACCGCTGCCCCTCCGCCAGTTCGGCCAGCGTGGCAAGGGTACGCTCATCCATGCAGGCGCGTTTGAACTTCTCCCAAATATAGCCTTCTGCGGCAGCCGTGGGGTGAACCAAGTCCTCGGTATAAAACCGGTAGTCGCGCAGGTCGTCCAGTAGCAGCTCATAGGCAGCAAAGTAGTGTGCCTGCGCATACTTTCGGGTCAGCGCATGGCAGGCGAGCCGCAGCGTGGCCTTGCTCACGGCATTTTCTTCCACGCCCTCGCGCAGGTGGCGCACGGGGCTCACCGTCAGCAGCACCTGTACGCCAGGCGCGTGTCGCTGCAGGGCTGTCATCAGTTCGTCAAACGACTCTTCCATCCGCGAAAGCGGCAAGAGTTCTCGTGTGAAAGCCTTGGCAGGAACCTTATGGCAGTTGGCCACCACCTGGCCTTGTTTCACATAGACCCAGGCGGTGCCATACGTGAGTATGAGCAGGCAGTTGGGTGCCAGGTGCGCGCGCACGGCAGCCTGCTGATCGGCCACGCGGAGGGCATAGGCTGTGGGGTCGCTGGCGTGGAGGTAAGAATGAAATGTGTGGTGCAAATACCGCGTGCCCCGCGCCACCCACAGGTCAGGATGCGGGGGACGCTCCGCCAGCGCATCGACCAACTGGCCGTGGATGGAAACGGGATTGTACACCGTGCCAAAGGGATTAACCAGACACCGGAATTGGGCCTGCTGCAAGCGGTGGCCCATGGCCGTGGCAAAACAGGACCCGGTGGTGACGATGCGGGTAGCGTGCGTGAGCGTAAACGGCAGTTGCCTGGGGGTGTGCTCTGTGCGGAAGTCCATGCGCAAATATACCCACTAACGGGTGGGCGGCACGGCTATCACGCGGCCACGCTTTCGCTTCATCGCGGGTGTTGCGCCCGTGGCCGCGATGCGCAGGTAGCGGTCAATAGCCTCCACCGCGAAGGCGTAGGCATGGCGGGTTTTGACGTGGCGAAGTACGAAGGAGGGCTCGGTCAAAAACACCGCCCGAGCCACGGGCCCGCGCTGGGTTGTTTGACGGATGTGCAGCACGTAGGGAACTGCGCGGTTGAGCGAATCGCGATCGCCCGCAGGCCACTGTACCGACAACCCCCGTTTGTGCACGCTTACCGTTACCGCCAGGGGCGAGGTAAGGGGGCGGGATGGGCTGCGCGGGGGCGGCACCGCACGGTGGCGATAGATGCCGTGGCGCAAGCTGTCGTTTACACCCAAAGGGTTTTGGCGAAACGACTTCGAGCTAAAGTAGATGTTTCCCTGAATGGCCGGGCAGGTGCGGCAAAGTCGGTACTGCTCAAAAAGCTGGCTTGGATTTTTCCAGCGGATGTCCGTTTCGCCATCGATGCGGTAGGCGGCCTGGCCGATGTAGATCGGTTTGCCATAGTGGTTACGGCACCACCAGTCCACCATCGTGGCAAAATCCATACGCTCGTGGCCGATGGGCAGGTACAGTTGCGGGGCCACGTAGTCGATCCATCCTTCGCGCAGCCATAAGCGCACATCGGCATACAAGTCGTCATAGCAAGTCTGGCCCGCGCGGGTGGCCGATCCCTCCGGGTCTTTGTCCTGGTTTCGCCACACGCCAAAGGGGCTGATACCAAAAGAAAGGTGTGGTTTGATGCGTTTGAGGGAGTCGTGGAGCTGATGAATCAGCCCGTTGATGTTTTCGCGCCTCCAGTCGTCAAGCGATTGGCCGGGTTGCCGATGGTGGAGATAGGTGAGGCTGTCGGGGAAGGCCTGCCCCTCGATTTTGTAGGGGTAGAAGTAATCGTCAAAGTGAACCCCGTCCAGGGGGTAGCGCTTCACCACATCGAGCACTACTGCCACCGTGTGGGCGCGTGCTTCCGGTAAGCCCGGGTTTAGGTATTTATTTTTGCCATAGGCTACGAGCCATTCCGGGTGCCGGGCTTCGATGCTTTGTGGGTGAGGCGCCACGCTGTCGGTGGCATTAAACCGCGCGCGGTAAGGGTTGAACCAGGCGTGCAGTTCCATGCCGCGGGCATGTGCCTCGCGGAGGCAAAATGCCAACGGGTCGTAGCCGGGTGCATGGCCGGCCGACACGAGCCATTCGCTCCAGGGCTCCAGCGAGGAGGGGTAAAAGGCATCGGCCGCGGGCCGTATTTGCAGGACGATGGCGTTGAGTCCGTTTTTCTGGTGCAGGTCAAGCAGCGCGCGAAACTCCTGCTGCTGCAGCGGGTCGGGCAAATTGGGTTGTGACGGCCAGTCGATGTTGGCCACGGTGGCCACCCACACCCCGCGGAATTCGCGCGGGGCTTGGGCGAGGCCTGCGTGCGCGATCGCAAGCCAAAGGCCGATGCTACAAAACTTCAAGACCATTTTTCCGAAAAGGCTTTAGGAGGTCGGACCCGGGCGGCAGCTCGGTTACCAGCGTGTGTATTTCGTGGATGTCGCAGATCTTGTAGCGCTGGGTGGAGTTGAGTTTGGCCGAGAGTGCGAGCGAGATCGTTTGGCGTGACGACTTGATCATGGCGCGCTTGAGTTGCACCACCTCCCAATCAAACTCTGAGAGGCCATCGACCGGGTGGAGGTGCCCGGTGCCCAGAAAGCAGATGTCGGCTTTGACCGAGGCCAAGGTGTTGAGTGCTTCTGCGCCAATGGACACTTGGGCATCGGGCGAGACGCGGCCGCCAATCAGGATGGTTTCAATGCTTTTGTTGCGCGTCAGTTGCATGGCCACTTGCAGGCTGGGCGTAAAAATGGTTAAGTGCATGCCGGGCGGCAGCACGCTCACAAACTCCAGGTTGGTGGTGCCCCCGGTGATCAGGATCACGAGTCCATCGCGCAGCACGGACAGGGCTTTTTTGGCGATGGCTTGTTTGTTGGGGTGATCGTAGATTTCTTCCTGATGGAAGCTGAAGGGGGTAAATGACTTGGCGATGGCACCGCCATGTACTTTGAGCAACTGGCCGCGGTCGTGCAGGTCTTTGAGGTCCCTGCGCACGGTGTCTTCTGACACCGCGAGTTTTTGGGCGATGTCGGCCAGGAGGATGCGGTTTCGGATGCGCAGCTCGGCCAATATGTGCTGGTGTCGTTCTTCTTTGAGCATGGAAAACACGCAAAAAACAGTACAATATTGGGTATTTTATTGCCATCTCAAATTTTTTTTGCGGTTTTGTGCGGTTTTCTGTCATCTTTTTCTGTATTTCAGCCGCACATCCACTTAATCAACTTTCTATGCAGCATTATTACCCCCGCAGGCCATTTTTCACGGCTCTGACAATCTTTTTTATTGCGCTGCCCATGTTGATGTTGGCGCAAACCAGCACCATCAAGGGAAAAGTGACAGACGCGCGGACGGGCGATCCGATTCCCGGAGTCAACGTAATCGTGAAGGGATCCAAGGAAGGTTCCATCACCGATGTTGACGGTCGTTATACGCTGTCGCTCGATTTACCGGCCACCCTCGTATTTTCATTTATTGGCTATGAAAGACAAGAGGTGGCGGTAGAATCACAAGACGTGGTCGATATTTCGTTGCAAGAGTCTGCCACCAGCCTGGATGAGGTGGTTGTCACCGGTACAGGCGTTGCCACGGAAAAGAAACAGCTCGGCAACTTCCTCACGTCCGTCAAAGCGGCCGACCTAACGAGCGGAGCGGCCAACAACCCGTTGGCGGCCCTGCAAGGGAAGGTGGCGGGCGCGCAAATCACGCAAAACAATGGAAACCCCGCGGGCGGCTTTTCTGTGCGGCTACGGGGCGCAAGTACCATTTCCGGTTCGTCTGAACCGCTTTACATCATTGATGGTGTTTTGGTCAATAACAACACTAACAACGTGACGGACCTGTCTATTTCCATTTCCGGCAACAATGACTTTGCTCCCGGCACGAATCGCCTGGCGGACATCAATCCAAATGACATTGAGCGAATTGAAATCATAAATGGAGCTGCGGCTGCCGCCATTTACGGATCAAGGGCCAACAATGGCGTGGTTCAGATTTTCACGAAGCGAGGGGTTTCGGGCAAACCGCAAGTGACATTCTCTTCCTCGGTATTGGTGAGCGAGCTTCGGAAGAAGATCGAGGTCAACAGGCATCCCGAGCGCTTTGGCAACTCTTTCAACCGGTTTCCAGTCACCCAGGCCGAGATCAATGATCAGCGCTTGACCACCATCCTGCTGTTCAATCGTCTTTTTCCCAATAAAGTACCCGTGTCTCGTTACGACTATCAAGATGACATTTTTCAAACCGCCATAGGCACAGACAATTATTTGTCCATTTCGGGAGGTACTGACAAAACGACTTATCTCTTTTCCGGCTCTTACTACAAAAACGAGGGCATCGTACGCGGAACAGACTTCACGCGCTACAACGGAAAGTTACGTCTCGACCAGAAGGTCAACGACTGGTTCAAAGCCTCTATTGGCCTTAACTATATCCGAAGTCAGGCAAATGAACGACCGGATGGAAACTCGTTTTATAGTCCAATTAACTCGGTGTTGATCACGGACAACGTCTACGACTTGAACGAACGCGATGCCTTTGGCAACCTGCAAGCGGCCGAACCTGTTCGCTTGAATCCGCTCAGCGTGGTAGAAGGAATTGACATGACTAACACCGTTGACCGCTTGATCGGAGACATTCAACTGTTGGCTACACCATTAAAAGGACTGTCCATAAACTACACCCTTGGTCTTGATACCTATGCGCAAGTGGGTGAAACTTTTATTGACCGCTATCCCTACCCCAACGTAAGCGCAGCGTTTTTTAACGATGGCTATGCTTCGTTTGCCAATCAAAATGTGCTGCAAATGAACAACGATTTGGTTCTTTCATACGAGCGCGACCTCTTTGCCGGGCTCAAGTCCACGACTGTGCTGGGCGGTACCGTGCAGTATGATGAGAGCAAGTTTTCACAAATCCAGGGAAGGGACATGATTACGGGGGTGCGAAACATCAATGGGGCCCGTAACTTGTTTACGCCTGCTAGTGTGTTTACCTCACAACGCTCCATCATGGGAACGTTTCTACAGCAAACATTCAATTTTAAAGAATACCTGTTTGTCTCGGTAGCCGGTAGGGTAGATGCTTCCTCCGTTTTTGGTGTCAGCAACCGAACTCAATTCTATCCCAAGGCCAGCGTGAATTTCATCATCTCCGAATTTTTCAAAGATGGCTTCGTTGGCTCGGCTTTCGACTTGTTGAAGCTGAGATTTGCCTATGGGGAATCAGGAAATTTGACCAACCTAGGGCCCTATTCACGGTTTAGCAACTTCAACCCAACCGCCTACACGGGCAATACGCGTCCGTTTGTGCGCAGCCAGACACAGGGGAATCCCGATGTGGGGCCGGAGCGGCAAAAGGAAATAGAAGTAGGGTTGGATTTTACCGTTCTGGCAGGCCGCCTGGGTGCTGAGATCAACGTCTACGACAAGACGGTGGATGACTTGTTACTGGACTTGCTGCTGGCGCCATCCACGGGAAGTGCCAACATCAATACCAACATAGGGCAATTGACCAACCGCGGGTTTGAAGTGGTGCTGAAAGGAACCCCCGTTCGCACCGCCAATTTAACGTGGAATGTGACCACCATCTTCAGTCGCAACCGAAACCAAGTGAATCTGCCCGACAACCTGCCGTTGATTCGTTTTTCATCGGATGCCAACCGCATGTCAAGCGCACTTGATGGACGGCCGTTGGGGGTGTTTTACGGCACCGTCTATGCCCGAAACCCGGACGGATCGATTTATCTGACAACGGCTCCGCGGGTTATCGCCACGGCCACGGTGGCCGCAGGTACTCCCGTGGTAGACCGGGTCAACCGTGATGCCAGTGGTCTCCCAATAGGGGCGTTGGTGCAGCGCGAGATTGGTGACCCCAATCCCGACTGGACAGGTTCGTTTTCCAGTGACCTCTCGTTCAAGCGCTTTAACTTCCGCTTCCTGCTTGATGCCGTGCAGGGCTTTGACGTGAACAACTTAAATTGGACCACTTTTAATAATGTGGGGGCTGGCCCGCTGGCGGAAAAAGAGGTGCGGGGCGAGTTGCCTCGCGGCACGGTGAGTATGATCGGTGGTTTTGGTGATGAGCGCATCCGCGAAGAAATGGTGGAAGACGGATCGTTTGTGAAACTACGGGAGGTTTCATTCGGCTATACGTTTACGGGGTTGAAGCCGTTTTCCAGTGTATCGCTGAACCTGATCGGACGCAATTTGATTTCATGGGACAACTACCGCGGGTGGGATCCCGAGGTTAACTCTGCCGGTCAGAGCAACCGCATCCGCGGAGACGACTTTGGAACGGTGCCCATACCCCGAAGCTATCAATTCTCAATCACTGCTAAATTCTAAACGACATCCGTATGAAGACATATTTCAAGATTTTGATGCTGTTCGTGGGCGGCATGCTCGTGAGCACGTCATGCACGCTCGACTACGTGAATCCAAACGCCCCTACCGAGGCATCGGTATTGAGTTCTCCCAGCGGATTACTCAACTTTTCACTTGGGCTCCGCAGCCGCTACTCCACTTCGGCTTTGGGAGGGTTGTACAATGCCGTGACCATGAGTGGTTTGGCCACCCGCGAGCTGCGCGTAGTAAATGCCGGCAATGCCGATTTGGCTGCGCTGGAAATTGGAGGTTCAAATGTGACCAACCTGAACAACGTGCTCAATAACCTGTGGTTGAGCCTCAACCTGCTCAACGAAGACTGCGAGAAGATCATCGCCAATGTGGGGGTCATCACCGATGTGCCCACGGCAGCCTATGTTCAAGGACATGCGCACCTGTTTAAGTCGCTGGCCATTGCTACCATGGCCCAGTTTTGGGACGCAGTGCCGGTGAATTCCACGGAATTTGGTGTGAACGCCACTTTTTCAAGTCGGGCGGAAGCCCTTGATCAGGCCGCGTTGCTGTGTGAGCAGGCCATTGCCTTGATTGGTACTACGGCACAGCCAGCCGCATTTACCAATATACTGGGCACGTCCATTAATGTGGTTAACGCGCTGCACGTCCAACTGGCGCGCTGTCGGATCATGGCGGGCGACAACCTGGAAGCGCTGAATGCTGCCAATGTGGTTGTGTCGGCCACCGCTTTGTCCGATTTCCGTTTTGATGCCATCGCACAAAACCCGCTTTACCGTTCCTCGTTTGTCACTAACAACGTACATCAAGCCACCCAAGACCTTGGGCTCACGGGTGCGTTGGTACCGGAGGCAGGCGATGGCCGGGTTTTGTTCTACCTTAATGCCAACGTGCCCCTGCCAACAGCACGGGGTTTTTGGACCGGTGATGCCATCTCCATACCGTTCTATCTACCCGGTGAGGTACGGCTGATCAAGGCAGAGGCGTTGGCGCGGCTGGACCGACTTCCTGAGGCACTGGTGGAAGTTAACGCCATCCGCAGAAAGAACAACGACCCCTATTTGGTCAATGCAAATCTTGCCACGGATTTCAATGCATCGGCCACGCGGGCAGAGATATTAACCGAGATCTATCGTAATCGGTGCATTGAGTTGTATTTATCAGGATGGCGTCTGGAGGACAGTCGTAGATTTGGAAGGCCCGGGCCCGGTGCCCCGTCACCGGAACGCAATCGAGATTTTTTCCCGTACCCTTTTGTGGAACGAAGCAATAATCCGCTGACACCGAATGACCCCCTTAATTGATGTACTTGTTTGGTGATCGATAAAGACATTGATTGGGTTGCCATGCGTTTGCACAAAAGCATGGCAACCCTTTATTTTTAACGGTGACATCATTGGTTCACTTTCGGAAGACGACCCCCCGCCTCCTCATCGGCCTGATGTCGGGCACCTCGCTGGACGGTTTGGATGTGGCCTTGTGCCAGCTCCGCGGCAGCGGCCTGCGCACCAAACTTTCGCTGCTGCATTTCAAAACCATACCCTACACCGCGGCCATCAAAGCGCGCATAGCCGCAGTGTTTGCCAAGCCGCAGGTCGATTTTGTCAAGCTCTCACACCTGCACCCGTTCATCGGCACGTTGCACGGCAACATGGTGCGTCAATGCCTGCGCCAATGGAAGATCAAGCCGTCCGCCATTACGGCCATCGCCTCGCATGGGCAAACCGTGATGCATGCGCCCGCGCACCTGCACCCGGCTGATCCGGTAAACTCCACCTTTCAAATTGGTGATGGCGACCATGTAGCGATGGCAACCGGTATTTTGACCGTCAGCGACTTTCGGCAAAAGCACATCGCGGCCGGGGGTGAGGGTGCTCCGTTGGCCGTTTATGGCGATTACCTGCTGCTTGCGCACAAAAAGGAAAATCGCCTCTTGCTGAACATTGGCGGCATCGCCAACTTCACCTTCCTGCCCGCGGGCCAAAATGCCACCCGCGTATTCGTGACCGACACCGGGCCGGGCAATACGCTGCTCGATCAGGCCGTGCGTCACTATTTTCCGGGCCGCTATTTTGATGCCGAGGCGGCCGGGGCCCGGCAAGGGCGTGTAAACCAGCCGTTGCTGACGGCACTCAAGGCGCATCCTTTTTTTTCGTTGCCATTTCCCAAAACCACCGGCCCCGAGCTGTTCAATCTCGACTACCTGCACCGCGCACAGATCGAAACAAAGACTACCGATTTGTCGGTGTACGATGTGCTCGCCACACTGACGCGATTCAGTGCCGAGACTGTGGTGGAGGCCATCCAGCGGGCTGTGAAGAAGCAGAAATTCGACATTTACCTGAGCGGAGGGGGGGCCCACAATCCGTTGCTGACGCAATGGATACGCGAAGGGCTTCGCGTGCCGGCCTTGCCAACAACCGATGTGCTGGGCATTCCGGGCGATGCCAAAGAAGCCATCCTGTTTGCCGTGCTCGCCAATGAAACGCTGCACGGAAAACCCATTAACTTTGGGAAACGAACGAAAATACCCTCGGTCACGATGGGCAAAATATCACTACCTTATTGATTTGTAACGTCTATGATGCGCTCCGACAATCCCGAGAAAATTCCGGTAAAAATATTTGACACCTCCGAGGCCGCTTCCGTGTTTGTGGCGCATGAGATGGCGGCCCTGATCCGCGAAAAGCAACAGCAAGGCAAGGCATGTGTACTGGGACTGGCCACAGGCTCCACGCCCACCCGCGTTTATGCGGAGTTGGTGGTCCTACACAAGCAGGGGCTCAGCTTCAAAAACGTAATCACGTTTAACCTGGACGAGTACTACCCGATGGAACCCGGCTCGTTGCAAAGCTATGTGCGATTCATGCGTGAGCATTTGTTCGATCATATCGACATTCCGGCTGCCAACATTCACATTCCGGACGGCACCGTACGCAAAGAAGACATCGCTTCGTTTTGCAAAGGCTATGACGAGAAAATTGCCAGCCTTGGGGGCATTGACTTCCAGATATTGGGCGTAGGGCGCACGGGGCACATCGGCTTTAATGAGCCAGGATCATCCGAGCGGTCAACCACCCGCTTGATCACCCTCGATCAAGTCACGCGCAACGATGCCGCCAGCGATTTTTTTGGCGAAGAAAACGTACCCAGGAAGGCGATCACCATGGGCGTGGGCACCATACTCAAGTCGAAGCGCATCGTGATGATGGCCTGGGGCGAAGGCAAGGCGCCCATTGTGCAGCGGGCATTGGAAGGGCCCATCACCGACCAGATACCATCCACGTTTTTGCAAAAGCACGGCAACACCACGGTCATATTAGATCAGGCGGCCGCTTCGCAGTTGACATCCGTGAATACGCCTTGGCTGCTGGATTCCATTGCGTGGAATGAAACGCTGATCCGAAAGGCCGTGGTGTGGCTCTGTCAACAGATCAACAAACCCATCCTGAAGCTGACCAACCATGACTATGCCGAGCACGGCATGGGCGACATCCTGACGGAATATGGCTCGGCCTACCAGGTAAACATCAAGGTGTTCAACCAACTGCAACACACCATCACCGGTTGGCCGGGCGGCAAACCGAATGCCGATGACAGCCACCGACCCGAGCGGGCCAAGCCGTTTCCCAAGCGCGTCATTATCTTCAGCCCCCATCCGGATGACGATGTGATCTCCATGGGCGGAACATTTATCCGCCTGGTGGATCAGGGGCATGAAGTGCACGTGGCCTACCAGACCTCCGGCAACATCGCGGTGTTTGACGAAGATGCTGTGCGCTTTGCCGATTTTGTCCGCGACTTCAACCATGAGTTTGGCTTGAGCCAGAAGGAGGGAATGGACTTTTACCATAAGGTGGTGAAGTCGATCCGAGACAAAAAACCCGGAGAAGTGGACAGCCCCGAGGTCATGAAGATCAAGGGGTTGATACGCAGAGGCGAGGCGAAGGCAGGTTGCCGCAACGTGGGCATTCCGGATGAGCAGGCGCATTTTCTGGACATGCCCTTCTACGAGACAGGGAAGGTCAAAAAGAAGCCGCTGGGCGAAGAAGACATTCAAATTATTTTGAACCTGATCAAAAAAATCAAGCCCCATCAGATCTATGCCGCGGGCGATTTGTCCGATCCGCATGGCACCCACCGCGTCTGCCTGGCGGCCATTTACCAGGCCATTGACCGGCTTAAATCCGAGGCATGGATGCGCGACTGCTATGTCTGGCTTTACCGGGGCGCGTGGCAGGAGTGGGACATCAACGAAATAGAGATGGCTGTGCCGCTGAGCCCGGAAGAATTGATGCGCAAGCGAAAGGCCATCTTCAAACATCAATCGCAAAAAGACAGTGCCTTGTTTCCCGGCAGCGACAAACGCGAGTTTTGGGTGCGGGCCGAAGACCGGAACCACGCCACCGCGGCTGCCTACAACCAGTTGGGCTTGGCTGAGTACGAGGCCATTGAAGCCTTTGTGCGCTATGAATTTTGATGCGTGGGTGGATTGCTGAACCCCCCAAGCCGGCATTGATTAAGCAAACCGAAATGGCCTAACCCATGACCGAACGCGAGCTGATAAAACTGGAGGCCCTGATCCGCACCAAGATGGAAGACATCAAAAAACAGCGCGTGAGTCTGAAAGACTCAGGCATCGGGGGCTTGATGAATACACTCAAAAAAGTGGATGAGGCCTTGTACGAAAAGATGATGCCCGACTACAAAAAAATGGTCAGGGACTATTCGATCTTTAAGTGACCGCGCCCGGTGTGTGGTCACTCAGGAAAAAAGACTTTTCAGCGCCTCGGTCAGTTGTGCTTTGCGCGTGGCGTCCAAGCCGCGCAGCTCGCTCAGCGCACACGCATTCACCACCGGCAGGTTGGCCGCCCGGGTGACGGTCGCAAAGGGGAT
>JALONI010000145.1 GCA_025455015.1 Cyclobacteriaceae bacterium
TTCACCACCGGCAGGTTGGCCGCCCGGGTGACGGTCGCAAAGGGGATATCTGAATCCACACCAAAAAGCACCGCCCGTGAAACGCCCGGCACGGAGAGGTCTGCAGCAGTTACGCGTTCGCGATGAATGACCCACGCCTGCCCCATGGGCACGCGGTAGTACGCCAGCAGTTTTTGCAATTGTTCTTTGTCTTCCGTTCGCACCTGCGGCCACGCAGCGGGCAGGACCACGAGCGTGCGCGCAGGCAGCGCGTAAACGGAGGAGCCGTAGAGAAGTTGGGCCTGCGTCATTCTTTGATGTCGAAGATGGATTTGAGCTCTTTGGCTTCGGACGGTTTCATACGGCCAGACAGGATCAGGCGCAGTTGACGCCTGCGCAACGCCCCGTCATACAAGGCTTGTTCGTCTTCGTTGGTAGGCTCCACCTCGGGCACATCAATGGGGCGCCCGGTTTGGTCCACGGCCACAAAGGTGAAGTAAGCACTGTTGCTATCGAACTTGACGCCCGAGGGAACATCCTCGGCATCCACATCGATGCGTACTTCCATAGACGAACTGAATGCGCGTGTAACCTTGGCGCGCAGCGTCACCACGTTGCCCAGCCGGATTGGGTGGCGAAAGGAAATGTTATCCACCGAAGCAGTGACCACGATGCGATTCGAGTGCTTTTGGGCGGCAATGGCCGATACGATGTCCATCCAGTGCATCAGGCGGCCGCCCATCAGGTTGTTCAAGGTGTTGGTATCGTTGGGCAACACCAGCTCCGTCATGCTCACCAATGACTCAGAGGGTGTCTTTTTCTTTCGCTTCGACATGGTTGCAATCGTTATCGGCAAGCTATCGCTTGTTCGCTTTTGTTACGTTGTCGCAAAAATCCACATTTTTCTTTGCAATACATTCTGCGTTTCCATTATTTCACGTCATCATGAAAGGCCAAGCGCTCATCACCACTGTCTTTTCTCCGGTTGCTGCCGGAATCACGTCTTCCATTACGGGGTAACCCGTTCCGTGTGCCTTTTACCCCGTTTGCGTTCAGTCGCCTTGTTCCAGGAACAACCGGGTCGCGTTCAACTTCATACGGTCACTATTTTTCATTCCAGTTATGATCATTAAAAAATTTGGCGGCTCCTCTGTGGGCACGCCCGCGCGCATCCGCTCCATCCTCGACTTATTGCAGGGTGCTGATGGCAAAAATACCGCCCTCGTATTTTCCGCTTTTGGTGGTGTCACCGATCAGTTGATTGCCATGAGTACCCTTGCGTGGGAGGGCCAGCAACAGTACCGGTTGTTGTTGGCCGAGGTAGAGGCGCGCCACCTGGAGGCCGTGCGCGAGCTGCTTCCCGTCACCGGCCAAAGCCCTGTGTTGGCCAACCTCAAAGTGATGTTGAATGAGTTGGAGGACGTACTTCAGGGGGTATTTTTAGTGCGCGAACGCACCGCCCGCACGCTGGACTACGTCATGAGTTTTGGCGAACGTTTATCAGCTTACATCCTGGCGGAAGCGCTGGCCGGCCGGGGTGTGCCCGCCCGGTTTTTAGATGCGCGCACCGTCATCCGGACAAACGATCAGTTTGGGCGTGCGCAGGTAGATTTTGGAACAACCAACCAACTGATACGCACGCACTTTTCGCAGGGCGACTGGATACGCGTGATCACCGGCTTCATCGCCTCTACCACCCAGGGCGAAACCACCACGCTGGGGCGCAGTGGATCCGACTACACCGCGGCCATTTTTGCCGGAGCGCTCAAGGCCTCTTCGCTCGAAATCTGGACAGACGTGGATGGCATGATGACGGCCGATCCACGCAAAGTACCTTCGGCCTTTACCGTGCCCGAGATGTCATACCAGGAGGCGATGGAGTTGTCGCATTTTGGCGCGAAAGTCATTTTTCCGGCCACCATGCAACCGGCCATGGCCAGCGGCATCCCCATCGTAGTGAAGAACACGTTCAACCCGGCTCATCCCGGCACCACCATCCATAACCAGGCGCAGCCCGGCCGCGGCATCATCAAAGGAATATCGTCCATGGACGCAGTGAGCTTGATCAATGTGCAGGGAAGCGGGCTGTTGGGCGTGGTGGGGGTGTCCATGCGTCTTTTTCGCGCGTTGGCCGAAGCCAAGGTGAATGTGATCCTCATCAGTCAGGCGTCCTCCGAACATTCCATTTGCCTGGCCGTGGAGACGCCCAGTGCCCCGGAAGCGCAGCGGGCCATCCGGCAGGAGTTTGCGTGGGAAATGCAAAATAATGCGATGGACGATGTGCAAGTGGAAAACAACTTATCAATTCTGGCCATTGTGGGCGAGGGGATGAAGCACAACCCCGGTACCAGCGGCCGCATGTTTCACGCGTTGGGGAAAAACGGCATCAACGTGCATGCCATTGCACAGGGGTCGTCTGAGTTGAATATCTCAGCGGTTGTGCGGCAGGCAGACATCCGCAAAGCGTTGAACGTCCTGCACGAGTCGTTTTTTCTTTCCGATCGCAAAGTGATGAATGTGTTTTTGTTGGGCACCGGATTGATCGGCAAAGCATTGCTGCACATGGTGGAAGGCGAATCGCAGCGGTTGCAGCGCGACCATCACTTGGAGATACGCATCAAAGCCCTCGCCAACAGCAAGCGGATGTTGTTTGCCGGCAACGGCCAATCGTTGACCGTAGACCAAATGCTGAGCGAAGGCGAACCGATGCGTATGACCGCCTTTTCGGAAAAGATGATACAGGCCAACCTGCCCAACAGCGTGCTGGTAGACTGCACGAGCAGCGAAGAGGTGACCGACTTTTACCCGGTCATCTTGGCGGCCAACATCTCCATCGTTACGCCCAACAAGAAGGCAAACTCCGGTTCGCTGGGCAAGTATCAGATGTTGAAACAGGCGGCAGCCCGCAGGGGCGTGCGCTTTCTGTACGAAACCAACGTGGGGGCGGGGCTTCCGGTCATCAACACACTCAACGACTTGCTGCTTAGTGGCGACAAGATCATTCGCATTGAGGCGGTGCTCAGCGGCACCATGAATTTTATTTTCAGTTCCTTTGCGCAGGGAACATCGTTTAGCGAAATCGTGGCGGAAGCGAAAGCCAAAGGATATACCGAACCCGACCCGCGCGATGACCTCAACGGCCTGGATGTGGCGCGGAAGCTGCTGATTCTGGCGCGCGAGTGTGGGATGAAAATGGAAATACAGCAAATCGAAACCGAAAACGTGGTGCCCGAGCCGTGCCGAAACCTGCCGGACGTGGCCGAATTCATGAACGAGCTGAAAAAATTTGACGGTTACTTTGACGAGCAACGCGCCCGGGCCGAAGCGGCCGGGCACAAACTCCGCTACATGGCCGTGTTGGAAAAAAACCACGCCCGCGTACGGCTGCAAGGAGTGGACGACCAACATCCCTTTTACTCCCTTTCGGGGAGCGACAATATTATTTTGCTG
>JALONI010000017.1 GCA_025455015.1 Cyclobacteriaceae bacterium
CGTGATCTACGTAGCCAATGTAGACGAGGCCTCTATCCACACGGGCAACGCGTACGTGGAGGCGCTGACGCAACAGGTGAAACAAGAAGGGGCCCAGGTGGTGATGGTCTGTGCCGCTATCGAAGCGCAAATTGCCGAACTGGAGAGCGAAGAAGACCGTCAGGTTTTTCTGGAAGAATACGGGCTTAAGGAGTCGGGCCTGAACCGACTGATACGGGCGGCCTATTCGCTGCTTGACCTGATCACCTACTTCACCGCGGGCGAAAAGGAAGTTCGCGCGTGGACCATCCACCGCGGCTGGCGAGCCCCGCAAGCCGCGGGCGTCATCCATTCTGATTTTGAAAAAGGCTTTATCCGTGCCGAAGTGATCAAACTGGCCGACTACCAGAAGTACAAAACCGAGGCGGGCTGCCGCGAGGCCGGCAAGCTGGCCGTGGAGGGAAAGGAGTACGTGGTGCAAGACGGTGACATCATGCACTTCCGCTTCAATGTATAACCCCCGCCCAACCGAAGGGTGGCCCCGCGGGCACGGCTAAACAGGCTAAAACATTTCTTTTTCGAAATTTGATATTTGTTTGATTTGTAATACTTTAGCACTCCGCACTTCAATTTTTAGCGGAAAGGTTATTTTTTCAACGAATTTCGCAGTCCCTTGAGAATCCGGATTGTTTTTGGCTTAAAGAACCGCGGGGCCTATGTGCCGTTCCACCATCAATTTTTGTTGGCTCAAACCATCAAAGGGTTAATCATTTTGGGCGGCAAAAAGGAATACGCCACCTACACGGCTTTCAACTTCTCCGGGTTGAAAGGGCAGATTAAAATCAGCCGTAAAGGCCTTCATTTTTTCTCCTCGAAGGTGACGCTCGTATTTTCGGCTGCCGACAAGGTTTTTATCGACTACTTTTTGGAGGTATTGTTTGCCCAGCGTGAATTGATGATCGGAAACCTGAATTTGGTACCCGAAGCCATGGAGCCCGAGGAGCCGGTAGTCATCGCGGACTCTATGAAATTTCTGTGCATATCCCCGGTGGTGTTGTTGCCGGCCTCGTTCAATGACGAAACGGGCAAGCGTTTCATTTCACCCGAGCAGGACGAGTTTTCGGATTTGCTCTATGACAGCACCATTCAACGCCTGGAGGAGAGCGGCAAATATACGCCCGCACAAGTAGCCGGCTTCTATAAGTTTCAAATTGTGCCCGACAAGGATTACATCCAGCGCATCCAAGATTCACACAAGAAGTTTGCACGCATTTATCCGCTTTTTGATGCCGATATCAAATACGAGGTGCGGGGCTATACCTTCCCTTTCACGTTGTACGCACCGCAGCCGGTGCAGCAGTTTATCTACGAAAACGGACTGGGGCTGTATTGCCACAAAGGATTTGGGATGCTGGATGTGGCCGGTCAGGACACGTCCAAGCGCGAGCAAGACATGGAGTTGAATTATGCGTAGCCTACCGGCTGTTGACCGGTAAAAGGTGGTAGCCGATCAGCACATCGGCTGCCGGCCGAAACGGACGGTAATACACCAATATCTCATACAGGTTTTCGGTTTCAAAGTGGCTGCCTTCAAAAACAAATGGCTCGGTTTGGCCGCCCTGCACCACGTACTGGTAGTCGTACCAACCCTGCTTCAATAACACGCTCCCGGTATAAGCCCCCGCGTTGCTATCATAGGTCAATTGATTTTCGGGGGTAAATCGCCACTGGTTAAAGGCCCCTGCCACATAGACCGTGCCCTGTACGGGTTGCGTGGCCAGCATGAAATTCACAAAAAGGTAATTGGCGGCCAAGGCAGGGTCATCTTGAAAATCACGGTTGTCAATGACGTAGTTTCCGTTGAAGTCGGGGTATTGGGCGTAGACATGGCCGCCTCGCGGCTTGTCTACGAGCACGTTCAGTTCAAACGGATTGGCCCTGCGGTTTAGGCTACCCGTGTTTTGGCCGGGGAAATTGAGCGAACGGAAATCCACAAACCGGAACTCATTGCCGCCATTGAAATTCTGGTCGCTGTCAAAGAAGCGATACTCAAGTTGCTGTCTTTCTTCGCGGACAAAGCTGGGCACCACCTGAAAGCGGGCGTTGTCCCACCGCTGATTTTGGCGAATCACCACGTGTACCGTCTCCAGGGGGTTGATGATTTCCACATTTTTGTAGTTGACCGTGAAATTCAATTGTTGGTTGGCGGCCCGCAGCGTGCCCAGGCCGCTGATTTGATTGTCGCGGCCAATGGCGGTGCGGCTTTCAAAAATCATAAACCGCTTGGTCAGGATCAGGTCATTTTTTTCGCCATCGCGGTACACCACCGCCACATAGTTGCCCGGCAGCAAAACGGGTGGCACCCGGAACAGGTAATGATAGTACACCACGTTGGTGTTGTTGGAGAGCTGATGATCGTTGATGACAAACTCATTGAACTCCCGCAAAAAATCCATGTCCTTCAGTACCGAGGGGGTCCAATCGTAGTTGCAATGAACCAACCGCACGTAGTAGTTCTGGCGGTCTTCTTGCAGGTCGTCAAACGCCAGAACCAGATTCTGCTGCCGCAGGTTGGCCACGGCCGGTTGAAAATAGTCGCGCGGGGTGCCCAGCCGCGGAAATAATTGCACCGTTCGGATCTGTTCTTCGTACGTGCGGTCGGTGAGTTCCAGTTTTTTTTGAGCGTAGCCGGTGCCTACCAGCAAAAGAAAAAGGGGCAGCAATCGAAGCATTGGGTGAAAATCGCACAAAAAACCGTGCCAGACAAGCATTTTTGATCAGTGCTTTTTGCCGAGCCAAGGGGGGCGGGTTGATAATCGTTCTGCGCTTTCCAACCTTTACCGCATGGTCGGGGTCAAAACACACATATCGGGGAGATGATCAGCGAGCAAGCGCTACTCGAAGGCTGTTGTAACAACGACAGGGCCTCTCAGCGGGCTTTGTATGACCGGTATGCGCGCAAAATGTTTGCGGTATGCCAGCGCTACACGCGCACCGGGGAAGAGGCCGAAGATGTTTTGCAGGAAGGCTTTGTCAAAGTATTTGCCAAGTTGAAAACGTTTCGGGGGGAGGCGAAGCTGGAGACGTGGCTGACGCGGATTTTCATCAATGCCTCCCTCAACCACCAGCGCCAGAAACTGTACCTGTTCCCGATGGTGGATGTAGAGACGGTTCCCCTGGTGCAACACGAACAATTTTCCCTGGCCAATTTGCATTTAGAAGAACTGTTGAAGATGATCAAGACGCTGCCCGATGGCTGCCGCGTGGTGTTTAACTTATTTGCGATAGAAGGCTATGGACACAAAGAAATTGCCGAACTGCTGGGCATCAGCGAAGGCACGTCCAAGTCGCAGTACAACCGGGCGAGGCAGCTTTTGCAAGAAAAACTGATGCGCTACGAACGAGACTATGAAACATACCGAAAGACAACCCTTTGATGACGCTTGGCGCGAGGCCTTGACGGGAGCGGAGTCAACGCCCTCGGAACGCGTGTGGACAGCGGTGGAGGGGGCATTGAACGCGGCTGAAAACCAGCGCAACAAAAGGCGCGCGGTATTTTATCAACGCCTGGCCGCTGCCATGCTGCTGTTCAGTGTGGCATCGGGCATCATTGCCTATGAGAACTGGCCCACAGAGGATGTGTTGGTACAAAACCCAATCAACCGGGAAGATGGCGGGGGCTTGCCATCCGAAACATCCATCCTGCCGCCAGCGGGAGCTCCGGCAACACCGGCTGACAGCAGCCCCGAGGCAGGGGCCGGTCGTGGGCGCGAAGACGTAGCAGGAGCCAATGCTTCACCCGAAAATCAGCAACGCCACCGCGGCCAAAAGGCAGCCGATGGGCCATCCAAGTTTGTTCGCAAGCCCTCCCACCGCACCAGGTCAGGTGCGTTGGCGGCTGGAGACGTGCCTCAACAAGCCGGACGAGCTACGCCCTACACCGCAGATGGAAGTCAGCCCGATTTTCAATCCGGAGTTTTGATCGCACAAACAGATGAAGGCCGCCAGGCGCTTCATGCTGATTCCGCCACGCACATCACACAAAGCCTGACTCCGGAAGAAGAAAAAGCATTGGTTCGAAAACTTCTAGGTGAAAGCGAGCCGGCCGAGCAGCCGGAACGAAAGAAAAAACAGCGGGGCACCTGGGCCGCGCTGGGTGCCTCGGGCGGAAGCTATGCACCGGGAGCGCTACCTAACCAGACAGCAGTGATGTCCACCATGCTGCGCCCGACCGGGGCGTCATCGCCCGATCCCGCTAATGAACGCGCGTCCACAGGTACCTCGTACAGCCTTGGGTTGTCACTGGGCACAGTGATGGGCAGTCGTTGGAGGCTGCAGGCGGGTATTGCGTATGTGAATCAGCAAATCGACTATACATCGAACGTTACGGCCATAGGGCCTTCCAACACTCCGTTGGCCTTTGCCAGCGATGCTGCCTCGTTGACCAACGTTGCTTCGCTTCAAGTGACCACCCCGTACGTCATCAACAGCATTTCGGAGTTCGTTTCCGTGCCGGTGCAGCTCGGCTATCAGTGTGTGGACAAAAGGATCGGAGTCATCATCAGCACGGGCGTGGCCACTGACTTTTTTGCGCGCAATACCTTGGTGGATCGGTCGGGCAGGGCTGACACGTTTCGGCAATCGGCTGGCAGCGAGTCCGCCTTTCGTTCGGTTACGTGGTCGGGCTTGGGAAACGTGGAGGTGAGCTATCAATTGGCCGAGCGTTACTCGCTGGCGTTGGTGCCGGGGGTTCGTTACGCCTTGAGCAATGTGAGCCGAGCCGATGACAACTTTTACCGGCCTGTGGTGTTGGATGTTGGGTTTCGCTTGCGGTATCAATTATAGCCGGCCATGGCCATCACAAGCGTTTAAGCGGATCATCAAAATCATTTACCGGTACGCATGAGCACACGAAAAAATATCGCCACAGGCGCACCTTGGGAAGACATTGTTGGCTATTGCCGCGCGGTTCACATCGGCCACACGGTTGAGATATCCGGGTCGGTTGCCGTAGATCATAACGGGCAGTTGGCAGGCGCGGGCAGTGTCTATGAACAAACACGCTTCATCATTCTCAAAGCACAGCAGGTATTGGAGCAAGTAGGGTTTTCGTTGGCCGATGTCGTGCGCACCCGCGTGTACGTCATTGACATCGCCCGGTGGGAAGAGGTAGGCCGGGCGCATGGCGAATTCTTCAAAGACATCAAACCGGCTACGTCCATGATTCAGGTAAGTGCACTCATCGGCCCCGAATACCTGGTGGAGATTGAATTTACGGCTATCAAAAGCTAACGGGCGACTTCCCCTCGAGGGCGATGACGTGCAGCGCGATACAAAAGACGCAGTAGCCGATAAAGAATAAGGTGACGGGCACGGGAGAGGCCGTCCGCTTCGAACTCCAAACACCAAACAGGCCCATTACTTGAAGTCCGTGCAGCGTGAAAAAGTGTGGTATGCGCAAATCGCCTACGAGCACACTCCAGTTCAACAGGGGCAACCCGTCCCCGCCCTCGGCAGCGCCTACGGTGTGGGTCAACGCGCCTGACATGATCCCCCCGGATACCCCGCCCACGAGGAACAAAAAAACTCCGTAGCGCCAGGCGGCCAGCGTGGCCGCTGTCAACCGCACGCCCGGCAACCAAAACAGAACGAACGTCCACATGAGCACCAGCGTATTGAGGGCAATGAACAGGCCCATGGTCCCGAAGACGGCCCCGTCAAACGCGGAGTGAACATTGAAATGAGAAGGAACACCGCGAAACGCCTGCATGAAAATGGCTGCGTTCTCTACGCTCATGCAAACAATGATCAAACGTGAAATTGCTTTTACCTGTTTGGGGTGTGGCAGGTAGTGCAGCAGCCAGGCAAACGTCCAAGCATAGACCGTCACGCTGATGGCAAACTTCAGGGGCTTGATCCACGCGTTGATTCCCGAGATTATCGTGTTGTCAATTGCCCAGCCAACCAGTGCGAACGCCAACAGCACCATGTTCAGCCAGCCGAAGTAATACAGCAGGCCGTTGCGCTTGTTGAGCTCTGCCAGGAGTTCAGAAATTTTCATGCACCACTTTTTTCGTGTAAAGGACCCGAACAGCAAAATATACCAGCAGCCCTGCGGGGCCAAACAAAAAAGACAATACCAGGCAGGGAACAATCCACCGATGGGGGATGCCGTTTTTTTGACTGTTGGCCACCACCCATGCGCCCACAAAAAGATCAAAGGCGAGGTAGTGGATCCAACCGGCCGTCACCGCCTCGGGTTGTTGAAATAACTTCATCACTCCGCCCAACGAGTTGAAGTTGCCCTCGCTTTGCCCAAAATACAGCACCATTAAGATGACGTACACCACGCCATACAGTGCCGGCACAAGGCCCGACAGAATGGCCACCCGTGTTACCCGCCAGCGGGGCGCGAACAGCAACAAGAGCCAGCAAACAGGAGCGAACGAGTTGGCCAGCGTGAATACCGTTTCGATGTTCATACGTTGATCATTCAGAGTCTGCCACGGAGCTAAAAAGAAAACCAGCAATCACTTTTGGATAAAAATAGGTGGACTTCTGGGGCATGGTATAGCCACTGGCGCACACGTCTTTTACTTCGTCAATGGATACTTCCTGCGTGATGATCGCCAGTTGGGCTTCGCCCTTTAGCACCTTGGCAGTGCAGTCCGTAAAACTTCGGTCGAAGGTAATGTGAAGCGAGCTTCGTTGTGCTTTACCCGGAATGCCCAAGGCCTTTTCGATGATGAAGTAGTGCATGACCGTCAGGTCCAACTGCTTCACCACTTCGGGGAAGGGCCACGGCAGGGCGGCAAACCGTTCGGGTTTGAGACGGACTTTGTACGCATTGTCGCGAAACAGCAAACCAAAGGCCCACTTTTTTCCCTGGATGACGTCATACAAAGCATCCGGTTCATCTACCGCCTTGATTACGAAGTCATTTTCCAGTTTGTTGAGGATGCTCTCTTCAGAAAAGTCGTTCAGGTGATGGATGAGCCGGTGCGTGGGCAGAATGCGAAGATCGCCCGCTTCGGTGTTGGTCAGGTACATCAAATGGAAGTTGTATCCCTCTTCGCCCGTGTGGTGCGGATTGCTGCGCTTTCGCTGCTGCTGATAGGTAATGGAGCTTTCATAGCGATGGTGCCCGTCTGCTAAAATGATTTGTTTGTCCGCCAAAACCGATACAAACTGGCGGATTACCTGGGCATCGTGAATCACGGCCAGCACATCGCGCACGCCTTGGTAATCTTCCGTCTCGTACAGGGGGCTTTGGATCGCCTCGTCCATGTATCGTTCCAGTGCGAAAGATGTATCGGTATACAGCCCGTGCGTGGGGCTGCTGTGCAGTTGGGTGTGCTCTAACAGCGCGATGCGGTCGTTGACGGCCTGGGGGATGGTATTTTCATGCCGCAGGATCACTTGCTCTTCCCATTCGTGCACCCGAATGTGGGCCACAAAGCCTTTGCGGCAAAAGCGTGCCGACTGCCCCGCCAACGCAAAATACTGGTAGTAGACGTAAATCGCAGGCAGCTTGTCGTGCAGCAAAATGCCGTCTTTTTTCCAGCGCGCCAGCAGCGCGCCCGCCTGTGACGCAGGGCCACGCGGTACGGATAAGTGGATGCTGTTGAACGGGTGTTGGTACAGTGCTTTGCGCTGGCGGTCAGACACCACATCAAACAACGGGGATGTGAGGTCATCGATGTTCAATTCTGGCGCATAACGCCAGGCGCGTATCGGTCGGATTTCAGCCACAGATCACGCAGGATAAAGGCGTTTGGTTTTCCACGGGCTGCCCTGGGTGGCCGCCTGACTACTGACAGGCACGGCCGGCATTTTTTTCTGATCGTCCAGGTAAACGGCCAGCGCGGCAGCCAGCGTTTGTTCTTCGGCCGGGGCGGTGCCGCCCAGGCTCTCGGGCTTGAAATATTTTTCAATGAACTTGGTGTCAAAGTGGCCGGAGCGGAATGCTTCGTGGGTCATCACAAAACGGCAAAACCCGAGAGTCGTGGCCAATCCGGTAATCTCATATTCATCAATGGCCCGGATCATTTTTTCAATGGCCTGCTCGCGTGTTTCGGCTGTGCAAATCATCTTGGCGATCATCGGATCATAATAAAAGGGTACCGTCATGCCTTGCTCAAAGCCATCGTCTACCCGTATGCCATGGCCTTGCGGGCGTTTGTAGGTTTGCAGGGTGCCAATGTCGGGCAGAAAGTTGTTGGTGGGGTCTTCGGCATACACCCGTACTTCGATGGCATGGCCACGCAGGGCCAATTGCTCTTGCGCAAACGGCAGCTTCTCGCCCTGGGCTACGCGCAGTTGAAGCTGCACCAAGTCGATACCCGTGATCTGCTCGGTCACGGGGTGTTCCACTTGCAAGCGGGTGTTCATCTCCAGAAAGTAGAAGTTCAGATGCCCGTCCACAATGAACTCCACTGTGCCGGCATTGTAGTACTTGGCTGCTTTGGCCACATTCACGGCCGCTTCGCCCATTTTTTGCCGTAAGGCGGGCGTAAGGATGGCGGAGGGTGCCTCTTCCACAACTTTTTGATGCCTGCGTTGGATGGAGCACTCGCGTTCGAACAGATGCACCACGTTGCCATGGGTGTCGCCAAAAATCTGGAACTCGATGTGTCGGGGCTGGGTGACATACTTTTCAATAAACACTGATCCATCGCCAAACGCAGAGGTGGCCTCGCTTACGGCCCGCGCCATCTGTTCTTCAAATTGCGCTTCGCTCTCTACCATGCGCATGCCCTTGCCGCCCCCTCCGGCACTGGCTTTGATCAGGATGGGATACCCGATTTCTGCGGCTATCTTTTTTGCCTCCCGTATGGATGAAATCGGCTCGCTGGTGCCGGGCACCAAGGGCACACCAAATTTGGCTACCGCGGCTTTCGCACCCAGTTTGCTGCCCATCAGCTCAATGGAGTCACCCGAAGGCCCCACAAAGATGATGTCGTTGTCTTCACACGCACGGGCAAAGTCTTCGTTTTCGGACAAGAAGCCATAGCCCGGATGTATGGCATCTGCCCCGGTTTGCTTGGCAGCATCCATGATCTTGTCGATGCGTAGATAAGACTCAGACGAAGGAGGGGGACCCAGGCAGATGGCCTCATCGGCAAAACGCACATGCAAGGCCGTGCGGTCAGCTTCGCTGTACACAGCCACTGTTTGGATGCCCATTTCGCGCGCGCTGCGCATCACACGCAAGGCAATTTCGCCCCGGTTGGCCACCAGCAATTTTGTGATTTTTTTCATGGACACGTTTGGCATGTTCAAAGGTATTGAAAAGTCGTTTGGGCAGGTATGGTAAACGTGTTTTTCACGTGTCAAAACTGGAAGTAAATGAAGGGCTGGATGCTGGCCGACTTGGTTTGGACCACGCAAAGAATCACCACGGCCAGCAATGCCGCCTGGCCCACCAGCGGCAGTTGGGTTGTTTTAGTCACCGCCCAATGCTCGGCTCGCGCGGGCACAAAATGAAGCACATATCCGAGCGCCATGAGGGCAACCACCCACGGATACCCGGCTACGAACTCGGGCAACAACGTGCCGTGAAACTGGTAAGCCATTTGTCGGAGCATGTCCGTGGCCACCTGCATGTCAGCCGCGCGAAAAAAAATCCAGCAGAAGCACACAAAGTGAAACGTGAGCAGCGTACTGAGCCACGCCACCCCGCGAGAGGCGCGCGGTTCGGACCCCTGGCGGCCGGCAAAAGCTTTGTGAACCGCGAGCGCCAATCCGTGCAGGGCCCCCCACCATACAAAGCGCCAGGCTGCCCCGTGCCACAACCCACCCAGTAACATTGTGAGAAAAAGATTTAGGTAGGTGCGCACGCGGCCTTTGCGGTTGCCGCCCAGCGAAATGTAGAGATAGTCGCGAAGCCACGATGACAGTGACATGTGCCAGCGCCTCCAGAACTCGGTGATGTTTTTGGATTGATAGGGTGAGTCAAAATTGAGGTTGAAATGAAAGCCCAAGAGCAGCGCAATGCCAATGGCCATGTCGGAATAGCCCGAGAAATCGCAATAGATCTGCAACGCATAGCCGTACACAGCCATCAGGTTTTCCAATCCGCTGTAGAGCGCGGGCGCTTCGAATACCCGGTCCACAAAGTTCAGGCTGATGTAATTGGAGATGATCGCTTTTTTGAAAAGCCCGGTGGTGATCAAAAAAATTCCACGGCCAAACATGGCGCGCGTCACCACCGTGGGCATATTCAATTGAGGTAGGAAATCCGCAGCCCGCACAATCGGCCCGGCCACCAGTTGCGGGAAGAAGGACACAAAAAAGGCATAGTCCAAGATGTGGTTTACCGGTTTGAGATGGCCCCGATAGACATCCATGGTGTAGCTCATGGACTGAAACGTGAAAAAAGAAATCCCCACCGGCAGAAAAATATCAAGCGGTTGGAAGGGCACTCCCGCCAAGGGCGACAGCCACTCGACAAAGAAATTCGTGTATTTGAAATAGCCCAGCACGCCCAGGTTGGCAATGATGCTCAAAGCCAGCAAAATCTGTTGCGTGCCCCGGTTCCGCGCGCGCCCGATGGCAGCCGCCAGGTGATAGTCGATGGCCACCGTGCTGAGCAAAAGCAAGAAATACCAGCCGCTGGACTTGTAATAGAAGTACAACGAGAAAAGCGTGACAAAAAGAAGCTTGGGGCGGTGGGTTTTGCTTAGTGGAACGTACACCAGCAAGAAAAACAAAAACAAAAAAAGGAAGATGCCGCTGTTGAAAATCAGCGGGGCATCGGGTTGGTACAATAACTCGTTCGCCAGCTTATGGGTATCGATAGAGAACATAGTCGTTGTAGGCTTTGATCAATGCCTGAAACAATAGCTGGCCTTGCAGATCGTAGCCTGCGCGGGTGAAGTGGATGCCATCGCTCTGCATGAGCCCGGCTTTTCGCCATGCATCGGCATTGTGTTTACCACCTCCTGCAGCATACAAGTCCCACCAGGCCAGTTGGTTTTTCGCGGCATAGTCGATAAGTCGGTTGCGCACCACTTCGATACCCGGGTTTCGCCTGGTTTTGCGCTTGAACGCATCGGGTGGTGTGGTGATCAAAAAAAACGCATTTGGGTTCACGTGTTTGAGGCGTTGGATGAAGGCGTCCAGGTGTTGGGTCAGTTGCGGATCCACGTAGGGGTATTCGATGGCTTCGTTTGTCCCCAACGAGATCACAAATAAATCGGGTTGAACTGCGGCCGTCTGCTCGGCAAAGTTTGTGGCCGCCAGGTAGTGTTTGAATTTTGCCCCATTGCCCCCAAGGGCATGGTACACAATGCCGGGTCGGCTGTTTTCCAAGTTGAGGCCAAAAAGTGTAAACTGCCGCTGGCCTGGGTTTGCCTGCATGGCCTGTAGCTCAACCTGCCGCACTGCGTAGGGCAGGTAAAGGGTGCTGGTGTTGGTTTGCTCAAAGGTGTAGGGTCCGGCAAAGCCCAAATCCTGTCCGATCGAATCTTTGACCACCACGTTAAAACTGCTCACGTCTTTTTTGAAAAAAAGTGTCACCCGGTCAAAGCGATAATCCATCTTGTCGCCATTGTGAACTTTTAGCTGCAGGCTGGCCTGGGGTTGCTGTGTTTGCAGCGTGAGCGGATAGATTCCAATGGGCAGCGATGTCTCGGTAAAAACAATTCGTTTGGTGTCCCAAAGAGATTTGCTGCTTGAATAGATAGACGGAGGTTCATTGGTGCGGGCTACACGCCCCGGAAACACCACACCCCGCCCGCCATTGCCAAACGCATGCTGAAGACGTTCGCGCACGGATGCGGTCAGAAAATCAGCCTGGATGTGCGAGTCGCCAATGTGCACCACGTTTACCTTATGCTGGCCGCCTTTGGTGAGCTGATACAACTTTTCAAAAAAAGGCGAAAGCACAGGCGCATTTTGAATCACGTTGTCTTCGTCCGGCAAAAAGGTATAGCCCGCGCTTTTCGGAACCGGGATGGTGTCCTGAGCTGCCAAGGGGGTGGAGGTAAAAAAAACACTCATCCAGATAACCGCCCAAAACGCATTTAAGACGCCAACGACATGGTGAGGAACGTTATTTAGGTTCATACTTGGCATGTTCAGTCAGGAGTGCCTCGGCAAACAAACGCGCTATCTTTTTACCGCCCCGAAAGGTCAGGTGCGTGTAATCTTTGGCGGCCAACGGTGGCTGTGCTTGCACATACCGGGGCATGCTGTTTTCGCCCCCCATCGCAGCATATAAATCCCAAAAGCATACACCGGCTTTTCGGGCGATGTCGCGCTGGGCATCGCGCATGACGGGTATGCCCGGCAAGGTCTGGTACGTGCCGCCTTCGTTGTAGCTGCGGTCGCTCACGCTCATAATCACAATGGCAGTTTTGGGCAACAACTGTTTAAGCCGTTTTACCACGCGCACCATCTTGTCCACATACCACCCATAGCCCACGGTGTCTTTCTCGGTCACCACGTTTAGGCCGTATTGCAAAATCAGCAAGCGGTAATTTCGGTACGCTTGAAACTGCCGGATCGCATCTTCGTCCAGTTGGCCGAGGCCCATGCCCGAGTTGCCCCGCATCGCAAAGTTATCGACATACACCCCGTTTCCGTATTCGAGACTGGCTCCAAACAACCGAACTCCCCCGTGGGGGTCAATGTGCATCCCTACCGACTTCGCCCGCTCCGCGGCTACCCGCACCTCGGCCAGCGAGTCCGCCCAAGGCAACGGCAACGCCTGGTGCAAGGTGTCGTTTACGGTGCAATGCAGCGTGGCATCGGCTGTCGACTGGTAGTAGATCAGCAAGTTGTCGATCACGTGACCGCCCCGTTTGGGCGGTTGATACATGACGCGGTTGCCGGCCAACGGAACGAAGCAATAACCCGGGAAACCCAGCCGGATTGAGTCGGGTCGTTTGTTCACCATCGAGTACGTAATCCAGTGCTCGTGCGTGTGTTGCACCGTTGTGCGATATTGCGCCACCTCGCTGGCCAGGGGCACATAGCCTACTCCACGCCCGCCAAACAGCCGTTGCAGCGTATCGCGCAAGCTGCCCGATACAATGTCTCCTTCAATAAAAGAGTCGCCAAAAAAGGCAATTCGTACGGGCTGCCGGTTGGCTGATCGCAGCGCCTCGCTAAATTCTTTCAGTCCCTTTTCATTTTCTGAAAAATCTTCCACATGCGTGATGCCTTTGGGGCCGTTGCGGACGGGTTGCGGTTCCGGTTTGGGCGCTGGTCTGATGCTGTCTCGTTGGGTTTGCGCCACGGGTTTGGAGGAGGGTGTGAGTTTGTCTTTTTGGATATCGGCTGCCAAGTTTACTTTTTTAATTTGCAGCCCGGCCAACTGAAAGGGAGTGAAGAGCCCCACGGCTGTTACCATGCTTACGGTAAGCAGCACCAGGTAGAGCGAGCGCGACAGGTAGTTCTTCATGCGTTAGATGTACCCGGCCAGTTTGTATGCCAACATGCCCGTCCACTCTTTCAGCAAGGATTGCCACAGGCCGATGGCTTCGTACGAGGGGATGAAAAGCACGTCCGGTTTAAAAAGCCTTCGGTGTGTGCGCTTGTCGGTACTGAACGCATCCATCGGCCACCCTTGCTTGGCAAAGCACGCCAGCGATCTACGCATGTGGAAAGCCGAGGTGATCAACAAACAATCGCGGGGTGTTACCCCTGGCAGCAGGTGAGGGACGGCCCGGGCCGACTCGGCCGTATTTCGCGATTCGTTTTCCACCCGCAGGTGGGCGCTGTCTACCCCCAATAGCACAAATACCTCGTACAGTTCATCGGCTTCGCGCACCTCGTTGCGGATCAGGCGGCCGCTGCCACCCGAAATCAAGACATTCTTGATAATTCCTTTTTTATACAGTTGCACGGTATGCACTACGCGGTCAGCCCCGCGGGCGAAGTGCACACGGTCGCGCGGCTCGGTATCCAAACGTGTCACACCGGTCAGCACAATTCCCCACTCATACGTTTTGTTCATCGTTGACCACGGTGTTTCTTCGACTTCCCAGGCCGTCATCACTTCATTGGCGATAAAGTCGTTGCAAAAAAAATAGAGCAATACGCCTGCGGCCACACGAAGCGCGCGCCTCCAGCGCCTGATGAAAAAGGAACTGATTAACACGAGGGCCACTATCATCAGGGGCTGTGTTACGTAGTTCAATATTTTCGATACGACAAAAAACATTACATGCGCTTGGGGATAGGGTTACCGATACTGCCAAGACTGTCAATCACTTTTCGGAGCCACTCAAAATACAAGGCCACGGCCAGCAGCCACGTCATGGCCCAAATCACCAACAGATTAAAAAGCAACGTGGAGATGTTGGAACCCAAGAAATGCTTGGCCGGCATGTAAAACTGTGCCTTGAAATCCACCCAATGGTCGGGCTCGGGTGTTTTATAAATCGGAAAAATCTTTTGTACCAATTCACCGTCTTTCTCGATCACACGGTTGAGTTCTACCGTATTTCGCACCAGTTCGTTAATGGCCTCGTTTTGGTAGGCGAGCCGGTCGCGCTCATACGCTTTTTCCCCCGCTGGGGTGGCCGTCAGGCGGGTGATGTAGCCTTGCTTCTCCTTTTCGGCCCGCTCATACTTCAGCAAGTAATATCGCTTCAGCGTAGCGATGAATTTGGTTACCTCCCGGTGCAGCGCGGAGTCGTAGCCCATACGGGTCAACTGATCTACCGGTTTGAATTTGTCTTCCTTGCCGATGGCCGCCAGTTCCTTTCTTATTTCGGTTTGCAGCAGCACCAGGTTTTTGTCTACCGTTTGGTCAGTAAGGCTGTCGGCCGAGCGGATGTTTTGTTGCACATAGGCCAACCGCGACTCTAACTCCGGCAGGTAGTACACTTTCTTGTAGTCGGAGGTAGCCATGGCTTGATCCCATTCATAAAATTGCCGCTCAAACGGATTGTCTTTGAATTGTGTGACCATGAGGGCCTCAAACGCCCAGCGCGAGGTCATCAAATCGCCCACCAGAGGCACGGTGGCGGTATTGCCAATGCTGGGGTTGAGTTTATCAAACTTGACCACCACCCCGCTCAGGATCAATTGCGGTATCAGCAGCACGGGAATCAAAATGTAAATGGTGATGGCAGAGTTGAAAGCCGAGGAGATGTTGAGGCCGACCAGGTTGGCAAAACAAGACGCGCTGAACAAAATACCCCAATAGGGAAGGAACATGCCTTTGATTTCCAAAATCGAATTGCCAACCAACACAAACAGCGCGGTCTGGATAGCCGAGATCATGAACAAGATGCCGATTTTCGAGACGATGTAGCTGCTGCGGCTCAGGTGAAGAAACTTTTCGCGCTTCAGAATCTTCCGGTCGCGGATGATTTCTTCCGCACTCACGGTGAGCCCCATAAACAAAGCCACAATCACGCTCATGAACAAGTAGGCAGGCATGTTCAGGTTCTTGCCAAACACGTATCCCAGGCGGGCCGGGTCATCTTCGTTGTAATAGCGAACGATAAACGCCAGGATAAATGCCAGCACCGGGGCCTCCAGCAGATTGATGACCAGGTACTGCGTGTTTGACATCTTGGCCAGTAGGTCGCGCCACGAAAACAACCGGGTTTGCTTGATCCAGTCCGGAATTCGCAGCGTAGAGTGTGGCTTTTCATGCGAGGGTACCACCGCGGGCGGCTTTTGCTTCGCCTTGTAAAAGTGGTGCCATTGTTCGGCCGAGAATTTTCGCTCGTTGGTGAAGTTCCCGTATTCATTGAGCACCTTGGTTTCAATGATGTTGAAGATCTGCTCGGGGTTTACGTTGCCGCAGGCATGGCATTCGCCCTCATCGCTGTTGATGAGATTGATGTTTTTCTTGAAATACGTCACGGCTTCCACCGGGTTGCCGTAATAAATCTGATAGCCGCCCGTATCCAGGATCACCAGCGTATCAAACATCTTGAAAATGTCGGATGAGGGTTGGTGAATGACGGCAAAAACGAGCCGGCCTTTGAGCGTCAGTTCTTTGAGTAGGTCGATGATGTTTTCAGAATCGCGCGAAGAAAGCCCTGAGGTAGGTTCATCAACAAATAGTACCGAAGGCTCGCGCAGCAGTTCCAAGCCTATGTTCAGCCGCTTGCGCTGCCCCCCGCTAATGGTTTTGCGCAAGGGTGACCCCACCTTTAAGTCTTTGGTCTCCACCAGGCCCAGGTCGTCCAGGGTCTTCATCACCAGGAAATCGATCTCTTCTTCGTTTTTGTTGGCAAAACACAGTTTGGCCGCAAAGTATAGGTTTTGGTAAACGGTCAGGTCTTCGATGAGCAGGTCGTCCTGCGGCACGAAGCCAATCACGCCTTCAATTTTTTCGGGGTTTTCGTGGATGTCTATGCCATTGATCAACACTTTCCCTTTGCTGGGTTTTTCCGAACCATTCAATACATGCAGCAAGGTGGATTTGCCCGCCCCGCTGGCACCCATCAGGGCCACCAGTTTGCCTGATTCTTCCGCGAGTGTCACATCGCGCAAGCCAAGCCGTCCGTTTTTGAAAGTGTAATAGAGATTTTTCGCCTCGAAGCTGGTGCGCGAAACGGTAACCGTTTTTTTGAATTGGTTTAAGATATCGCCATAGTACACCGGGTCTTCCGCGCCCCAGCGCAGGGCACTGCCCGTACCCAACACGTTGATGTTGCCCGGTTTGATGGGCACACCGTTCAGGTACACATCCGCGTGGCCGTGGTATTTGAAAAAATACAGTTCAGCCGAAGCGATAAACAGAATGGCGATGACGCCATCCAGGTGCGGCCGCGCGAGGTGTTTGGCGTCAGCAGCTACCCGCTCGCCCGAATGGATCAGCAGGATGGAGGGGTGGTTGAGTTTGGCGGGCGTTTGTCCCAGCACAAACGTTTCAATGGGCGTGAGGATATCGGTGTCGAGGGCGAAAGACCGGCAGATGTGGTGCGACAGGCGTGCCTCGCGTTCCGAAATTTTTTCATCGGCCAAAATAATACTCATCAACTCCACCAAAATCACCAGCTTCTGTTTTTGGGCGATGTCGGCATTGATGGAGGAGCAGATTTTTTCCACCAGTTCGTCTTCCTTATCGCGCGAAAGCGGCTCTGAAAAACGCTTGGTGTATTCGTCAAACTTTTGCAGATAGCCATTGACCGATTTTTGGCTAAGGTGATCCGACAAAAAAAGCTGGATGCGGTCGCGTTCTTGTTTGGTAACCTGATCTTCGTTAGCCACCAAGGCAAATAGCTTGATGATGGCGTTCAATACGGGTTCGCTCATGCCGTGAGATTTCGGTTAAAGATAGTAAAAGGGAAGGGGCTAAAACAGAAAAGGACTGGCTGGTGCCAATCCTTTTCGTGTGATGGGTTGCGGTACCCTACTGAATGATGGACGCGCGTATCTGTTCTACGATGTTGGTGATTTCCACCAGGTTTTTGTCAGACAACACCAGGCTGCCCTTGTTGTTCTTGATCTGGTCGTCAATGGTTAAGGCGGCATAACTGGCCTGGAGCTTTTCCATTTGGGTTTTGAGGGCGGCCACTTCGGCATCGTCTCCCACATTGCCCAGCATGTTCACCAGCTCATCCACGGACTTGCGCTGGTCGGTGATTACTTTGATGATCGGTGTCAGGATGGTGTTGCGCGCATCGGTGGGCAAAATGTCTTTGGGGTACGATTGCACCAGCTCGGTAGCGATGTACAGCCCCTCGATGAAGCTGCCCGTCAATACCAAGGCCGCCAGCTTGTTGCGGTTGTCGTCCTGCAGATAGTTGTCGGTTTTTTGAACTGCGCGGTTCAGCAACGAAGCCAGTGAGTCTTTGTTGGACACGTTTGACTCAAACTGCTTGAGCAGATCGGCATCGAAGGTGCCCACCACGTTGAGGCCATCGGCCAGTTTTTTGGCTGATTCGATATAGCTGATGGCTTCCTGGGTCTTTTCGTACGAACTCAGGTAGCCGATGTCTGCGGCATATACGCCCAAGTTAAGCGCGGCCTTGTCGATGCGCGAGGCGTACTGGTCTACTTTCGACTTGTCGTTGATGAGCTTTTGATTGAAGTCGGCACCGGTGGCTTGCAGCAGGTAGGGGATTTCAGAGGGAGAGGGGATATTGTATACTACCTTCTTGATTTCCTCCTTCAACGATTGTTCGGCTTTGTCAAAATCGCTGGAATTGTCCTTTTTTTCGCCCGAGGGGCCACATCCGACCAGCCAAACAGCACACAAAACGGAGAAAAAAAGGGGTCGAAGGGTCAATTTCATAGTTTCTTTCGGTTTTTGTTGTTTAGGTTTTTAAGCCCATTCCTGCCGTAACAGTCGACAAAGTTTGGTTACAGGCCCAATTTTAGCACAATTTTTCAAACGAAGGAACAGATGATTCGTATATTTTGACAAACAAAACGGGCCGGGTTCAACAAAGGCAACCCCTTCACGGTTTACTATAAACAAATGTTCAAAACCTCGGTACACACCGCTTTTCTGATTGACGACAACGAGGTTGACTTGTTTGTACAGAGCAAGTTTATTCAGCTGAGTCAGTTTGCCAGCCACATCATCACGTTTCAGTCGGCCAAAGACGCGCTGCAGGCGCTGGCTACCAGCCAGGCCCCGGATATCATTTTTTTGGATTTGAACATGCCCGGCATGGGCGGATTTGATTTCCTGGATCAATTGAGAAGCCGCCCCGTGCGCCCCGATGTGATCATCCTCACCAGCTCGAACAACCAAAGCGACCGCGAGCGCGCCCGCACGTATGGAAACGTGCTGGATTTTGTGACCAAGCCGCTAACCATGGAAGGGTTGGAGTCGCTGCGTACCGTGCTTCGGCATTCCGCCTGACGGCAGCCCTCAGATTGCCTCAAGAAAGCGCATCGTATCCACTCCATCGGCATAATCCGTAAGCGTGGGGTACTGCGCGCGGCCAAAGGGCACGCTGCCCGGCCACCATCCCCCTGCCGAAACCACACACTGGATTTTTTCGCGCACCGCCTCCAGCCGGTTTTTCAAGTCATGCGGCTGTGGATATGATTCCAGATAAACCACCGCAATGGGCGACACCAGGGCCGTTTCTTCGCGCAGCAGAACAAAGCCGGTATCCAAATGGGGCACCTGATTGACAAGGAAAATGGCCTTCTGATAGTCGTAATTGTTGGCGTACTTGTGGTGGTCGATGACCGGCTGATAAGGGGCCCAACTGTCCAGCAGGGCGGTGCGGTCAAACCCCGGGGGCACGTATAGTTTGGACACGTTGCGGCAGCCTAGGCCGTAGTAGCGGAACACGTCTTCGCCCAGCCGTTGCAACTCCTCGGCCGGTTCATCGCCCCGGAGCACGGCACAGGACGTTCTGTTTTTTCGAATGACGTGGGGCACGTGGCGAAAGTAGTACTCGAAATAGCGCGAAGTGTTGTCGCTGCCCGTGGCGATGACGGCATCGACCCCTTTCAGGTGGTCGGCAAAGGTGATGGCTTGGCTAAAGCGAGGCTCGATGGCCACCAGTTCCGCGGCCAGCCGCTTCAACAGCACCGAGTCGTGAGTGCTGAGTTTGGCCACTGCGCAGTGGCCGCTGATGAGCACGCTCAAAAAGTCGTGAAAGCCCACGAGTGGGATGTTACCCGCCATGGCTATGCCCACGCGTTTGGGTCGTTCGGGCGCCAGCCGGTACGGTGTTGCCCACTGCTCCAGGGCACCTTTGTTCAACAGAGACGCCACCGCCTGCCAGGCAAGGCGTGTGTTAGCCGCATCAAACCACGCATTTTCGTTGCGGGCATCCGCGGCCAAGTCGTTCCAGGCGGCAGCCGAAACAGCCTCCATCTTCCTTCCCAAGGCCGAAAACGCGGCAATCCGGTCAGCTAACTCAATCATGGTGAAAACTTTTGCGGCACCTGTACTGTTTTGTTTCCGTACCTCGGGGGTTGTATTTTTGCCGTGCGAAAGTACGGCTAACGGCCCGAAAAACTGCAAACCGACATGGCAATCAAGATCACGGACGAATGTATAAATTGTGGGGCGTGCGAACCCGAATGCCCCAATACGGCCATCTACGAAGGCGGCCGTGAGTGGAACTGGGCGGGCGGAACGGCCCTGACACACGTAGAAATGGAGGACGGCTCACAGGTGGATGCCAAGTCTGCGCAAGCACCCGTCTCCAACGAGTTTTACTATATCGTATCAGGCAAGTGTACCGAGTGCACGGGCTTCCACGAGGAGCCGCAGTGCGCGGCCGTTTGCCCGGTGGATTGCTGCGTACCCGACCCCGACATGGTAGAGACAAAAGAAGAGCTTCAGGCCAAAAAGGCGTGGCTCCATAACGAGCAGTTGGAGAGTCAGTAGGAGGCGAGAACGGCTTTCGTCCCTCTGTTTCCTCCGTTCGACAAGCGCAGCCGGGGTTCAACCTTGGTTACTCGGCCCGCAAGCTCTCTACGGGGTTAGCGTTGGCGGTGCGCAGCGTCTTTAATCCCACGGTAACAAAAGCCAGGAGCCCGGAAGCCACCAGCGTGACCACAAACATCCAACTGCCCAACGGAGTGCGATACGCAAACCCGTCCAGCCAGTAGGATGCCGCCAGCCACGCCATGGGTGCTGCCACGACAAAGGCTACGGCTACGTAAATCAGGAATTCACGCGTGAGCAGAAGCATCAATTGCTGCACCGTGGCCCCCAACACTTTGCGAACGCCAATTTCTTTGGTGCGCTGGGCAGTGGCAAAAGACGCCAAGCCAAAAAGCCCCAGAAACGAGATGAGTATGGCCATCATCATGGCAGTATCAACCAGTTTCGACATGCGCTGCTCAGACGCGTAAAACCCACGAACGGTATCGTCAAGGAAATGATATTCAAAAGGTGTGTCGGGGTAGACTTCTTTCCATTCCCGCTCAATGTCCGCCAAGGCTTTTTTGATCACTTCGCTTTTCTCTCCGCGCGAATGCAAGCGCACGTTAAAGCACGAAAAAAACGATTGCTCGCAGCCAATCATTACCGGCTCTATTGCCTGGTGGAGCGACCGAAAGTGAAAATCGCTGACCACGCCCACAATGGGGATTGCGCCACTTCCGTAGGTGACAGATTGGCCAAGGGCCTCTTCGTTGGTTTTAAAACCCAGTGCGCGCACCAGCGTTTCATTAACAACTATTTCTTTGACGGTGTCGCTTGCTGTGATGTTTCGGCCGGCCACCAGTTGCATGCCATAAAATGGAATGTAGTTGGGATCGCCCGACTTGCGATAGGTATTAACGTTTACTTCACCCGCGGGGCCTTTATAGGTCAACGTAGATGAACTCCAACCATTTTCGGCCGGAGGGGCAGCGCTCATAGAGATATCCTGGATGGCACTCAGGCGCACCAGTCTGGCTTTCAGCGCGGCCACTTTGTCGGGCTTATCCCACCAGGGTGCATCCAGGTAAATCACTTCATCTTTCTCAAACCCCAAGTCCTTCCCAAGCATGAATTGAATTTGCGTAGTCACAACCAGGGCTCCGATGATGAGCACTTGTGCCACCGTAAATTGGAAAACCATCAATGATTTGCGCAAGATTGAACTTCGGCTTTGGCCCAATGGCGAGTAGCCCACGTTTTTCAGCGCCCATACGGGCTTAACGGAAGAAAGGACAAATGCCGGATAGGCGCCCGCCAAAACACCTACCACTACCAGTACCGCCAGCAGGAAGGGAATTGCCTCCACCAGGCGCAGGACCACGCCTGGCGGCACAAACTCCTGAAAATAGATCAGCGCACCCTCGGTCAGGGGCAAGGCCAGCGCCAGCGCCATGAGCGTAACCAGCGAGCTTTCAAAAATAAACTGACGCATCAGCCGGCCACGTTCACTGCCCAATACCTTGCGCACGCCCACCTCTTTGGCTCTGCGAATGGCAAGTGCAGTCTCCAGGTTCACAAAATTGATGGCACCGATCAGCAACAACAACACCGCCACCACGCCAATGGTCAACAGGGTAGGCATGTGGGCTGCGTCACGGCTAAAATCGAATATGCCCGTGTTGGCATTGTAGTGCAGATCAGAAAAGGGTTGCACGCGAAATTTGTTTTCGGCATCCCATCGGCTGTTTGATTTATACTCGGCCGACAATAGCGGAAGTTGATCCCGGATGTCCTGTGCGGTGGCAGCCGGCAATGTTTTTACAAATACTTGTGTACTGCTGTTAGTGCTCGTCCACGAGTCGTTGCGAAAGTTGTTTTTGAGCCAACTGGACTCGATGGTGGCAAAACTGATGAAGTCCGTCATCTCCAGATCGGAATTGAATGGCAAGTCGGCCACGATGCCCGATACGTGGGTGCGCAGGGAGTCGCGATAAATCAGTTCTTTTCCAATGATCTCTTCGAACGGCAAATTGCCGAAGTAGGCAGCGGCTTTTGTGCGTGTGAGCACTACTTGAAAAGGCATCGTGAGCGATTGCTGCGGGCTGCCGTACAACCACTCGTAGGAGGCAAAAGTGTCAAAGAAGTCGGGGCCGGCAATCACTCCTTTGCATTGCTTGTCCAGTTCTTGGTTACCCGTGGGTGTGGGGCGCTGCACCCGGCTGCGGAGAATGTGAAACAACGAAACGCGTTCGAGTCCTTTGAAGTTCTCGCGCATGTAAGGCGCAATGGCGGTAGGAGCCCCGCGGTTAAGCCCGCTGAACGTGCCCTCAAAAGACGAATGGATGCGGTATATCCGATCGGCATCAGCCATTTTCTTGTTAAAACTCAACTCGAATTGAATGATCAGATAGATGACCATGCAGGCGCTGATGCCGATGGCCAAGCCCCCGATATTGATGGCACTGTGAAAACGCTTGCGCCAGAGGTTACGAAGCGCGATGGTCAGGAAATGCTTGAGCATATTCGTTTCGTATCGGTTATTCGCTCCGCAGACTTTGCGAAGGGTTGGCCGTGGCGGCCTTGAGTGCTTGCGTGCTCACAATGATTACCGCAAACGCTAACGCGATGAGGCCGGCTACCGCCAACGACCAGTAGGGAAAGTCGATTCGGTAATCATAGCGTTCCAGAAATTGACTCAACAACCACCAACTGCCCGGGGCTGCTATGGCAAAAGCGATCAGCACCAGCCAGGCAAACTCGCGCGATACCAGCGCGATGATGCCCGATACGGAAGCCCCCAGCACCTTGCGGATGCCAATTTCTTTGGTTCGCTGCTCGGCCGTGAAGGCCGCCAAACCAAACAGGCCCAACCCGGTGATGAAAATGGCCAACGAGGCAAACAAGTTGGTGATATGGCCGATGAGTTTGGTAGTGCGGAACTTCTTTTCAAATTCCTCATCGACAAACTTGTATTCAAACGGGTTGGTGGGCGCCAGTTTTTTGAATACCTGTTCTACGGTAGCCATGGCGGACTTGATGTCGTTGGTTTTTTCCAACCGAATGGTCATGGAGCTGGCCCAGCCGGGAATAAACGCCACGATCATCGGGCGAGGCCGCTCGTAGGGCGAGCTCATGATCACATTGTCAACCACACCCACGATCTTACGCTTGGCACCCCACAGGGTCACCTCGCTGCCCACCGTCTCCGACAGATTCATCTGATCGGCTGCAGCCTTGTTGACCAACACGGCCATCGAGTCTGAGGGAAAGTCGGGAGAGAAGTCGCGCCCCTCCAAGATCCGGGCACCCAATGTTTGCGTGTAATCATACTCAGTGGCGATGGTGACAAACAGCATTTTTTCTTCTTCGGGTTTGCCGGGCCAGTCTACAAAGTTGTTCGAAAACACCTCTGTGATGGGGCTGTTGGATTGTGTTACCGACCTGACAGCGCCCGAAGCCAGCAGCTCGGTTTTCAAGGCTTTATAGTTTTTGGTGATCTCGTCATTAAACCAGACGCTGAGCAAGCCCTCCTGGTCATATCCCAATTGGCGCGTCTGAGCAAATTTCAGTTGCGCGGAGATGACGATGGTGCTCACAATCAACCCCACGGCTGCCACAAACTGCAACACCACCAACACCTGCCGGGGGCGCGTCACGTTTTTGCCCACTTGAAGTTTACCCTTCAATACTTTTACCGGCTGAAACGAAGAAAGATAGAAGGCGGGATAACTGCCGGCAAAAAGCCCCGTCACCACCACGGCCAAAAACGAAAGGAGCCAAAACAGTGGTGAGGCATAGTCGATAAAAAGTTTTTTTCCGGTCAGGTCGTTGTAAAAAGGGAGGGCTATTTCGGTGATGACCACCGCCAGGGAAAACGAGATCAGGGTAATGAGCACCGACTCGCCCAAAAACTGAATCACCAACTCCCGCTTGCGCGATCCCACACTTTTACGGATGCCCACTTCGCGGGCTCTGCGCTCGCTGCGCGCGGTGGCCAGGTTCATAAAATTAATGCAGGCAATTACCAGGATGAGGATCGCGATAAACGTAAAGCCCTGCACGTAGTCGATCATGCCACCGGTGGCTTTGCCGTTTTCGAACGTGCTGTACAGCCGCCATTTTTCGAGCGGATGAAGAAAGAACTCACGCTTGATGTCCGTTTGCCCTTTTTGGGTGAGGATGTCTTTGATGACCTCGTTCACCTCGGCTTCGGTAGCAGCCGGTTGTAGTTCCACATACACCTGAAAAGAGTAGTTGTCCCACTGATTTTCGGAACGCTTGACCCAATCTTGCTGCTGGTTGAGTTTCCAGGGCAACAGAAACTCAAATTCGAATGTGGTGTTCTCCGGCAGGTCTTGAACGATGCCCGTCACCGTCAGGTCCGTGTTGTTGTCCACGCGCACAATCTTTCCCATGGCGTCTTCTTCGCCAAACAAGGCTTTGGCGGTGGATTCGGAAAGCACGATGTGGCTGGCATCGGCCAGCGACTTGGTGGCATCGCCCTTGAGCATCGTGTACTGAAACATCTGCAGAAACTCTTCGCTCACGTACATGCCGTATTTGCGCACGCGGGTTTCACCATGGGCCAGCAGGTATCCGCTGCCCCAGTCGGCCACGGCCACGCTTTTGATGCGCGCGTCCGTTGTTTTCAGTTCGGTGTAGGTAGGCAGCGGCACGGAGTTGAACGAGCTGATCGTGCCATCGTAGGCAGCATTGATGTAAACCTGATGAAGTCGCTCCTTATTGGGCAAAAATTGGTTGTAGGAGGTCTCATCGGCCACCCACAGTAAGATGAGCACGCTGCAAGCCAGCCCTACGGATAGGCCCGTGACGTTGATGAATGAGTAAACCGCGTTTTTGGTGAAATTGCGAAAGGCGATTTTCAGGTAGTTGCGTAGCATGTGGTAGGTTTTGAGAGGCTACATGCCAACGTTTGTGCCAAGTCCAAAAAGGCCCTATTGCAATGGAATAGGGCCTTTTTTGTGTTCTTTTAGGATCGCTTTCGGACAGGAGTGTTCGGAATCGGCCAAGTTTTACCCGTGTCCATGATACTTCATCTCCTTCTGCCGCTCGCTCTCTTCGTGTTCGCGCTTGATGCGCACCTTGGCGGATGGCCCTACCATGATGGGTACTTTTTCCACCTCCACATTGGCTAACTCAAGGCCGTACATTTCTTCTGTGGCCAGGCTGTGCCGCTTGATAAAGCGATAACCCTGAATGACGAGGTTGTCAAACGTTGAGATTTCGCTGTCCACGGATGCGAGCGAATGCAGAATGACGTACTTGAAGTCGGCCGGCATACCGTGCCTGCGCAGCGAGTCGTAGTGACTAATCAGATCGATCTCGCCATTTTCTGCCATATCATTTAAGATGCGGTTGAACAACAGGTTTACCCGATGATCTGATTTGAATCCTAATTTGATGCGAACAAAGAAACACTTTTTGGGGATGATCGTGTCTACCGAATATTTGGACGTGTACGGACTATCTACCGTGTCTACGTGAATAAACCAATAGACATCTGCACGTTTAGGTCTCTTTTTGAAGATAGAGTACATGATGTTGTTATCAATGTACCGTTTGCTGTCGGCCACCGCCATGTACACCAAGTTGGTCGCTTCCTTGGGTATGCTGTTGTCGGCCTGCAGGTCTTCAATCAGCGGGATGTACTCCTTCAGGTTGACAAACTCGGTGTGGCGGTCGCGCAGAATGCGGGCGCGCAGCAAGATGAACATCATCAAAAAGAACACAAAGGCGATGGAGAACGAAACCCATCCGCCATGCGCAAACTTACTCAGGTTAGAGACCAAAAAAGCCCCCTCGATGGAGAAAAAAACAAAAAACATGGTGGCCGACCGGATGCGCGACTTCTTTGCGGTGGAGAAGTAATACACCAACAGCGAAGTAGTCATCAGCATGTCAAACGTGATGGCCAACCCATACGCCCCCTGCATGGCATCAGACTCCTTGAAATAGAGCACCACAAGGATGCTGCCGAACATCAGAATCCAGTTGATAGCCGGTATGTAAATCTGGCCTTTGACTTGACTGGGATACCGCACGCGTGTGCTGGGCCACAGCTTCAGTTTCATGGCCTCGTTCACCAACGTGAACGTGCCCGATATCAACGCCTGGCTGGCAATGATGGTGGCCATGGTAGCCAGCAGCACCCCTACAAAAAGAAGCCCCTGGGGCATGATTTCAAAAAAGGGAATGGAGCCGCTCAGGGTTGTGTTCTGGTGTTCCAAAAGCCATGCTCCCTGGCCAAAGTAGCTCAGCAACAAACACAACTTCACAAAACCCCATCCCAGCCGGATGTTCGATTTGCCGCAATGCCCCAGGTCAGAATACATCGCTTCGGCACCGGTAGTACACAAAAACACGGCCCCCAAAATCCAAAATCCGCCCGGGTAGCGCGTTAACAGATCCACCGCATACACTGGATTGATGGCCTTGAGGATGGTCAGGTTGCCGGCCAGGTGCACTGCACCGATGGAGCCGATGAACACAAACCACAAAAGCATGACGGGGCCAAATGTTTTGCCCACCACACTGCTGCCAAACTGCTGAAATAAAAACAGCCCCAGCAGGATGGCGATCACGATGGAGATAATGGTCTGCTCGGTGATGTCGGGATTGAGGGTGCGCAGCCCTTCAATGGCGGAGGTAACGCTGATGGCCGGTGTGATAAACCCATCGGCAATAAGCGTGCAGCAACCGATGATAGCCGGAAAGATGACCCACCCTGCTTTATACCTTCTGACCAGCGCGTAGAGGGCAAAGATTCCGCCTTCTCCTTTGTTGTCGGCACTCAGGGCCAGGTACACGTATTTGATGGTGGTGATGATCGTGAGCGTCCAAAAAACGCACGACAGACCTCCCAGAATCAAATCCTCGGTGATGAGGTGATTGCCTACAATGAAGCGGAGCGTGTAGATGGGCGAAGTACCGATGTCGCCATAGATGATGCCCATGGCCACCAAGACCCCGGCAGCCGATAGCTTTTGATGTTTACTTCCAGCGTCCACGTTTGCAGCCTGCTCTGATCAGGCAGTTTGTTTTACCTCTTCGATGGGTTGTTTCACTTCGTCCGGACTTAATTTTTCTTCTCCCCGGCCAATGATGAGGCGGTTGCTTCGGTCGTACGAGAAATAATTCCACATCCAGCTAAAAAACGTAAAGACTTTGTTGCGGAAGCCCACGATGGACATCAGATGAACAAACATCCACACGTACCAGGCAAAAAAGCCCTGAAAGCGGATGCCACCGCGCATATCCACCACCGCCTTGTGCCGCCCAATGGTGGCCATGGAGCCCTTGTCAAAATAGCGGAATGGGGCCAGCGGCTTTTGGGCGATCAGCCGCTTGATGTTTCGGGCCACCAACCGCCCCTGCTGCTGCGCAGGGGGTGCCATCTGCGGGTGCCCCTTCGGGAATTTTTCGTCACCCTCCATCAGGGCCACATCGCCAATGGCGAAGATGTTATCATAGCCCTTAACCCGGTTGTATTCGTCCACCAGCAGGCGGTTGCCGCGTGCCGTCAGCTCCGGATTAAGGCCACTGACGGGATTGCCCCGCACGCCCGCGGCCCATATCATGTTTTTCGAAATCAGCTTTTCGCCTGTGCTCAAGAGCACCTCGTAGCCATCATAGCTTTTTACAGCCGCGCTCAGGTGCACCTTTACACCCATTTCTTGCAAAAACACCAGCGCTTTCGCGGAAGCCTGATCCGACATACCGTTGAGCAGCCGTGGCGAAGCTTCCACCAAGTGGATGTCCATCTGGCGCATGTCGAGTTCTTTGTAGTCTTTGGGAAAGACGTTTTTCTTGAGCTCGGTGAGCGCGCCTGCCAGTTCCACGCCCGTAGGCCCGCCCCCCACAATCACAAAGTCCATGAGGCTGTTCATCGCCTCTTCATCTTCGGTGAGAAGGGCATACTCCAGTTGGCGGATGATCTTATTGCGCAGCTTGGTGGCGTCCACGATGTTTTTCATGGACGAAGAGTTTTTTTCCACCTCGGTCATCCCATAGAAATTGGTGACGGCACCCGTAGCGATGACGAGGTAGTCGTATTTCACACCCCCGATGGAGGTTTCAATGTAGTTTTCTTCGGGCCTCACTTTTTTTACCTCACCCAGCCGGAAGTAAAAGTCGGCCTGCGAGGCAAAAAGCTTGCGAAAGGGGGCTACAATGGCACTGGTTTCAAGCCCGGACGTGGCCACCTGGTACAGCAAGGGCTGAAACGTGTGGTGGTTGTATTTGTCAAACAGGACTACCTGGGCTTTTAGGCCTTTTAGTCCCTTTACAACTTCCAACCCTCCAAATCCGCCACCGATTACGATGATGCGAGGTTTGCCCAGGTCCGCGATACGCGTGCGCGTGGTGATTAATTTGGGCATTTAACTGCGATTTCTGATCAAAATCGTGCGCTAAATTACAGGTTGGCGAAGGATTTCTAAAAAAATATTTTGCCCCGAGATGAATTGATTCGTTTCCCTGTATTTTTGGGTCACTAACAAACCAAACCGTATGTTCAACCGATTTCTTGCCGTAGCCTCGGCAGCTGTAGTATTGGCCGCCTGCGATGGTGGCGAAAAAGACAAACTCCGCACACAGGTCGATTCGCTGCGCGTGGAGTTGGAAGCCCGCGAGCAGTTTGTCAAAACCCTGACGGACGTAGGGGTGCTGATGGATTCCATTGATGCCAACCGCCAACTGTTGCGGGTAAACATGATGGAAGGCACCAGCTATAACGACTACACCTCGCGCATGCGCGACATTAATAATTATGTAAAAGACACCCAGACCAAAATCGATGACCTGGAAAAGGCGTTGAAAAAATCGAAGGGCAACGCCAACAGCTACGCGGCCACCATCAAAAAGCTGAAGGCCGACCTGGAGGAAAAGAACAAAGAGATTATTTCGTTGCAAGAGCGCGTGGCCGACTTGGGCAATCAAAACGAAAACATGAAAATCACCATCGACTTGCAAGAGGCTGAATTGAGCGATAAGGAAGCCCAGATTGCGGCCAAGGAGCAAGAGCTGGCGCTCATCGAAGCGCGCATTCAGGAGTTGATGGTGCAGAGCAAAATGACCGAAGCCGAGGCTTACTACGCGCGCGCCCAGGCCGTAGAGGAGGCCGCCAACCGCACTAAACTGGCCCCCCGCAAAAAGAAAGAGACCCTGAAAGAAGCATTAGAGCTTTACAAAAAGGCACAATCGTTGGGCAACGACCAAGCCGCAGCCCGCATCGCTGATTTGGAAAAGCGTGTGGACTAACGCGGACCCCATGTTGTCACAAAAAAAGCCCCGCTTCAGCAGGGCTTTTTTTGTGGGTATCGAAACCAACCAAACGCTACTTCTTTTCGGCTTTGTTGGTTTTTTGATAGTCGATGAATCCGAGGGCAGCACCAAACCCAACCAGCACGGCCACAATAAGGATAAACAGGTTGGCACCATCGGCCACGATTTGATCAAACATAGCTTGTGTTGTTAATATCGCCTCAAAAATAGCGTGAAAAGTCGGAAATGAAAACGCGCGCCTTTTTAAATGCCGAGTTCCGCGGCATGTGGGCGCAGCACGTGGATGATGAAACCGATGTGTGCGGTCAATTCCACCCCGAGACGTTCGGCCCCCTGGTACACCTCATCCCGTTCCACTTTGGCGGCAAATCCCTTGTCTTTCAGCTTTTTAACAACTGACTTCACTTCCAAACCCGCGATGCCGTCCGGCCGCACCTGACTACACGCCACGATAAAGCCCGTCAGTTCATCGCACGCCAACAATGCCTGGTCGAGCCGGGTTTCATACGGCTGGTTCCATTTGGTGTAATGGGCGGCAATGGCGTTGGCGATCCGGCTTTCGCCCAGCTGCCGCAGGCGCGCCACGATCACCTGGGGATGCTGATCCGGAAAAGCCTCGTAGTCAGCATCGTGAAGTAAGCCCGCCACATACCATTCCTCTTCGTTTTCCCCAACGTGTTTGGCGTATGCCTCCATGACCAACGCCACGGTTTTCATGTGGCGCAGCAAGCTGGGGCTTTGCGTCATGCCGGCCAGCAGGGCTTCTGCCTCGCTTCGATTCATTATTTGGCGCGGATGCTTTTGCGTTTGCCGTAAAACAGATTGAACCCGCCCAGCACCACCACAATGCCCATAATGGTCAAAAAGATAACCAGCCGGGTCTGGCGCAATTGCAGTGTTTTAATCTGGTCGTCCATTTTGAGTTCCTCCATTTCTTTTTCTTTTTCAGTCAGCCGCATGGCCATCTCCATCTGTGCAATTTTGCGGCTGCTTTCTTCGCCATAGACGCGGTCGCGGGCGGCATCGTATTTAAGCATGGCATCAAACGCCTCTTTGTATTTTCCCATCCGCGCGTAGTTGATGGCTGTGTTGCGCAAAATGTTGGGCTCGTAGATAAACGCCTGCAATTCGTTGCTCAGCGCCAGGGCCTTTTCAAGGTAGGGCAACGCCCGTGCGGGTTGGCCTGCCTTGGTGAACACTTCCGCCATGTTGTTGGTGATTGTCAGTACGCTCAAGCGATTGTTTTCTTTTTCGGCCATGGCCACCGCTTTTTCATAAAATTCGATGGCGCGCTGGTTGTTCCCCTGTTTGAAAAACAAATTGCCAATGTTACTGATGGGGTCCAGCAGAGGCTCGCCCGTCTGCTCGCTCAACTGGTAAGCTTGGGTGTAGTACTTGTACGCCTGCTCATACAGTTGCAGGTCGCTGTTCAGGTTACCCAGGTTGTTCAACGAGCCCACAATTTTACGTTTATCGTCCAGCTCGGTAAAAAGTTGATGCGATTCTTCGAAGTACTTCATGGCCTGGCCATAGTCCTTTTTCAGGGAATAGATGGTGGCGATATTGTTTTTGGTGGTGCCAATGCCCTCTTTGTTTTGAAGCTGGTCGTACAACTTCAGCGAGCGCAGGTAGTACTCGAGCGATTTGTCCAGCGCGCCCTGCATCCGGTAGGATACGCCCAGGTTGTTGTAGGCGGCTGCCATGCCTTTGGTATCTTCGATTTCCGTGGCCAAGGCCAGCGCCTCCCGCGCGAAGCCAATCGCCACCACGGGGTCAATCTCTTGGTGTGCGCGAAATAACTCGTTGAGCGTTTTCACTTTCAGGTCACCCCTGGCAGACGCCAACGCCTGCGTAAGGCTGTCGATTTTGTCGGTCGAAAAGGCCGGTAGCGCCATCATCAGCCACCCGACCATCAAATAGTTCTTCATAGAATCGTTTTGCGACCTGAAATTACGTTTTTTTGGTCAACGTTATCCCGTTAAGGCCTATGAAATCGGTTATCTCATTTCTTCTCACCCTGGTATCCGCAGCCGCCTTTGCGCAGCCGGCCGAAGACCAAGCCGTGATGCAGCCCATCGCGCAACTTTTCCAGGGTATGAACCAGGGTGACAGTGCCATGGTTCGCGCATGTTTTGCCGATGAGGTGAGCTTGGTAACGCTCGGTACCGACAAAGCGGGAAAGGCGGTAAGACGCACAGACCGATCAATCAAAAACTTATTGGTGGCCGTGGGCACGCCACATGCGGAACCCTGGAGCGAGCCCATTTGGGACGTGCAGGTGCAGCGCGAAGGTGCATTGGCGCACGTGTGGGCGCGCTATGCTTTTTATGTGGGAAAGAAATTTTCACATTGCGGTATTGACTCGTTTCAATTGATGCGCACGGCTGAAGGCGAGTGGAAAATTTTTCAGTTGGCCGATACACGGGTGCGCGAGGGATGTACCATTCCGGAGCACATCGCAGCCCCGTTTCGTTAACGATACCGCTCCATGAAAACCCGCTTACTCTTTGTGTGGCTACTGGCCGTGGGCTTGCCTGCACCGGCACAATCGCCATCGCTCACCACGTTTATTCTGGTGCGCCATGCCGAAAAGGCGACCAATCATCCAACCGATCCCGACCTGAGCGAAAAGGGCCGGGAGCGGGCCCAGCGGTTGGCGGAATTGTTAACATCTACTTCGCTGGACGCAGTGTATTCCACGCGTTTTATGCGCACCTGGCAAACCGCAGAACCGGTGGCACAGGTTAAGAACCTACCGGTGGTGCCGTATGAGCCCTTCAAAGACGAAGTCATTCAGGCCATGCTCACCACGCACGCGGGGAAAACCATTTTGCTGGTGGGCCATAGCAACACCACGCCATGGATGGCTAATGCGTTGTTAGGCCGACCGGAACGCGCGGATTTCTCCGAATCCGAATACGGTACAGTCTTGATTGTGACCGTGTCGGAAAAGGGTAAAGTGGCTTCGCTGGTGGCATTGCAGTATTGAGAATCTCCAACCACTTTTTGAATCCGTCTGGTGTAATCGGCACCGGCAGCCGATGCTATCCCGGAATGTTTTTCTTGTATTTGATCAAGGTGGCCTTCACCTGTTGGCCGCGGCTGTATTTCGTTTTGCTGCCAAAGATTCCCAGAAAGCCGCGCCTGCGGCCTACGCCTGCCGCGGCCCCGCCCGTGGCGGCACCCGTAGTGGTCAGCGAAATGTCATCAAAAATCAAGGCATCCGCGCCCTTCTTTTTCGCGCGCCTGATCAGCTTGGCCTGTACCTTGTCTGAATTCCGTTTGGACGACACCTCCAACGTAGCCTTGCCCATGATTTCGTTGGGCTCGGCCACATCGCTTTCGCGGAAGAAAATATCCACCTTTTCGGTGGGCGTATAGGCACGGCCATAGTAGAGGATGCGGTTGCCACAGGAAAACAACACCACGGCACTGAACAAAATGAACACTTTTGACATTCTCATAGACGAAAGGCGATTGGGCCCTCGTGCAAAGTAAGTCGTTTTGAAGGATCTTCTTCAGTTCACCGACCATGGAATTTACTGCCCCGCGGCAGACGTGTTTCTCGACCCCTGGAAACCGGTAAAACGCGCCCTGATTACGCACGGCCACAGTGACCATGCACACGCGGGGCACGAGCGCTATCTCTGCACCGATGTGGCCGCGCCCGTCATCCGGCACCGCCTTAACCTGACCGATCAAGTACAAACCGTTGCGTATGGCGAACGCCTACAAATCAACCAAGTGATCTTTTCGTTTCATCCTGCGGGCCATATCCCCGGCTCTGCTCAAGTGCGCGTGGAGCATCAAGGCCAAGTATGGGTTTTCACCGGGGATTACAAATTGGAACATGACGGGCTAAGTACGCCCTTTGAGCCACTGCGATGTCATACGCTCATTACCGAGTCCACCTTTGGTTTGCCCGTTTATCAGTGGCAAACGCAGTCCGATATTTTTGCGGACATCAACCGGTGGTGGCGCAGCAATCGAAGCCAAGGGAAGACCTCCGTGTTGGCCGCCTATGCGTTGGGCAAAGCGCAACGCATTCTGGTCAACGTAGATCATTCCCTTGGGCCGGTGTGGGTACACGGTGCGATCGACACCGTGCAGCGCGTGCTGGCCGCCCAGGGCCTCCGCTTGCCGCACACGCGCCTGGTCACCGCGCAGTCCACCCGCACCGATTGGGAAGGCGGCTTGATCCTTTGCCCGCCCTCAGCTTTGGGTTCTCCATGGATCAAAAAATTCCAACCGTACTCGTTGGCGATCGCCAGCGGCTGGATGAGCTTGCGTGGTACGCGCAGAAGACGCGGGGCCGACCGCGGGTTTGCGCTGTCTGACCATGCCGATTGGTGCCAACTCAACGAAGCCGTGCGTGCCAGCGGGGCTTCGCGGGTATTCGTGACACACGGGTACACGGAAGTCTTCGCCCGCTGGCTGCAGGAACGGGGGGTAGAGGCGTATGAGGCGAGGACGCAGTTTGACGTAGAAGCAGAAACCTAACGGAGCGCGCTGTGAAACGATTTGCCCAACTGTTTACCGAACTTGACCAAACCACTAAAACAGGCGAAAAGGTATCGGCCCTGGTACGTTACTTCGAGGAAGCACACCCCGATGATCAACTGTGGGCGGTTGCGTTGTTGTCGCACCGCAGGCCCAAACGCACCGTAAGCACTGCGCTACTGGCGCAATGGGCGGCCGAGCAGGCGCGCATACCCATCTGGTTATTCGAGGAGTCGTATCATGTAGTAGGCGACTTGGCCGAGACCCTCGCGCTGGTGTTGCCTTCGCCCACACACTCGGCTGATCAGTCGTTGCGCGATTGGATCGACTTCATTCGGGCGCTGGAGCCATTGGCCATAGAGGAAAAAAAGATACGGGTGCAGGATGCGTGGATGATGCTGGCGGGGACCGAACGTTTCTTATTTAACAAACTGATCACCGGGGCCTTTCGGGTGGGGGTATCGCAACAGTTGGTGGTGAAGGCCTTAGCTCACCATTTTCAGTTGGAGCCAAGTTATCTGGCACATCGACTCATGGGCCATTGGTCGCCTGATACTACAACGTTGGAGCAATTGGTACAGACGGATGATACCCATGCCGATCGCTCCAAGCCGTATCCCTTCTATCTGGCCTATCCGTTAGAGCAAGACCCGGCCAGCTTAGGCGACCCGGCCGATTGGCAAGCGGAACGCAAATGGGATGGTATCCGCGGACAAGTCATCGTTCGCCACCGTCAGTTGTTTGTGTGGTCGCGGGGGGAGGAGTTGGTGACGGACAAGTATCCGGAGTACCGGGTATTGATTGATCTATTGCCGGACGGTACCGTACTGGATGGGGAGATTCTTCCGTTCAAAGACGAGAAGCCCCTGGGGTTTCAGTCGTTGCAGCAACGTATCGGAAGAAAAAACGTGACTCCCAAAATCAGGAGTGAAGTGCCGGTGGTGTTTATGGCCTATGATGTTCTGGAGCATGAGGGTGTTGATTGGCGGGCCAGGGCCCTTTGGGAGCGAAGGGAGAGGCTCGAGAAGCTGTGCGGCATCGCCTCGTCTGTTTTGCACCTTTCACCCCTGGTGCCTTTTGCGTCATGGGCGGTGTTGGCCGAAGAGCGCCTGCGGTCGCGCACTTTTCTGAGCGAGGGCATTATGCTCAAACGCAAAAACTCGGGGTATCGCGATGGGCGCAAGCGGGGCGATTGGTGGAAGTGGAAGATAGATCCCTTCACGGTAGATGCCGTGATGGTGTACGCTGTGCGCGGTCACGGGCGCAGGGCCAACTTGTACACCGACTATACCTTTGCGGTGTGGCACCAAGGCCAATTGCTGCCCTTCACGAAGGCGTACAGCGGCCTTACCGATGATGAAATAGCCGAGGTAGACCGCTGGATCAAGAACCATACGGTGGAGAAGTTTGGCCCGGTGCGCAGCGTCAAGCCGGAGTTGGTGTTTGAAATAGCCTTTGACGGAATTCAAAAGTCAACCCGTCATAAGTCGGGCATTGCCCTGCGCTTCCCCCGCATACACCGGTGGCGAAAGGACAAACCTGCCGCAGAAGCCGATGTGTTGGAAACACTGAACCGGCTGCTGGAGGAGAAATAAAAAAGGCACCTCCGCGGTGCCTTTTTGACTGTTTTATCTTTTGCTATTGGGCGTTAAACACAAACGTCCAAGTACCTTCTACCACTTTGGTGCGTGTGTAGCCTTGCCCGTCAAAATCAAATTCCAATTCCAATTGCGAGTCGTTATTCAGGAAGCGATAAGCCGTGAGCACGGCAGGCCGCGGACTGGGATCGTTGCGAATAATCGCGATTTCCGGACTTTGGTCATCGAACGTAAACGTGCCGCTGGCGGGCCATGGGCTTAACGCAGGGCGGTTGGCGGCCGTATAGTTAAACGTGGTGTTGCCATTTGTTCCGGTCAGCGTCAACGAAAACCCTGGGAACTCGCTGGTGCGATTGCCACCGGGCCCTTGTACAGACTGGATTACCCACGTGCCGCGAAGTTTTTCTAACTGCACGTCAGTAATGGGAGGTGCGGGGTCGCTGCCGCCACCACAACTGGAGTACACCATCAATACGGCAACCGATACCATCGCTGCCATTCCTTTAATCCATTTCATGTGTTTGTACTGCGTTAAAGTTCCCTAAAATTAGCTATTTCCGTCACAAGTCAAAACATCGTACACGGCCACGTTACATGCACGTCAGGCAGGTTTTGTAACCGTTTTGTAATCCCGAATATCGACAATTTCGGCCTCGGGCGGATACTCAGACGGCTGATTGGATGCGATGATAACGATTTTGCCCGGGCGGCTGCGCTGAAGCAGGTCGGTGTACCAGTGCACGGCCCGCTCGTCCAGGTTGGTGGTGGGCTCATCCAAAAACAATACGTGGGCCTGCGTAAAAAAAGCCAACCCCAGCTTCACCCGCTGCTTCATGCCGGAGGAAAAAAATTGCAGGGGCTTATCGGCCGCATGGCTGAGTTCCATTTGGTCCAGCAGCGCTGCGGTGGTGCAGCCCGGCACCGGCTGGCGGAAACGGAAGTGAAAGGCGATGGCTTCGCGCAGGGTAAACTCGTCAATCAACTCCATGTAGGGTGCCGCAATGGCCACCCGGTTGTAAACATGCTCCAGCGGTACCGCGGCCGCCCCATCCCGGTAGGTGATGGTGCCCCCTGTGGGTGGCACCTGCTGCCACAACACGTGTAGCAGGGTGGATTTGCCCGAGCCATTCGGGCCCGTGATGGCGTACAGCTGATCGGAACAAAATCGGTACGTGAGGGAGCGGAATATCCACTCGTAGTTGAAACGTTTGGACAGATTTTCAACCTGGATATCCATGCTCTATTCGGCCGAGGAGCCGGCCGCGAAGCCCTTCATCACACCGCGCTCGGAATTGCGCAAAAAATTCAAAATGTAGTCGCGCTCTTCGCTGGGGGTAATTTCGGCTTCTACCAAATCGATGGCCTTGGAGTTGTTCAGTCCCTTCAAAAAAATGTAGCGATACACTTCTTGTATTTCTCCAATCTTGTCGGTGCTAAAGCCGCGTCTGCGCAAGCCTACGGTGTTTACGCCCGCGTAGGAGAGGGGCTCGCGTGCTGCTTTGGTGTAGGGTGGCACATCTTTGCGCACCAGCGATCCGCCCGAGATCATGACATGGGCACCGACTTTGACAAATTGATGCAGCGCGCTGGCCCCGCCAATGATGGCCCAGTCATCGATGGTCACGTGGCCCGCCACCTGAACGGTGTTGGCCAGGATACAATGGTTGCCCACCAGGCAGTCATGTGCAATGTGCACATAGGCCATCAGCAGGCAGTCGCTGCCCACCACAGTCTTGTACTTGTCGGCCGTACCCTTGCTGATGGTCACGTATTCGCGAATGACGGTATTGTCACCGATAAATGTTTCGGTTTCCTCGCCTGCAAATTTCAGGTCTTGTGGCACGGCTGAAATGGACGCGCCCGGGAAGATTTTGACGTTTTTGCCTATCCGCGCGCCATCCCAGATGATGGCGTTGGGTCCTATCCAACTGTGGTCGCCAATCGTCACGTTTTTTTGAATGGTGGCAAACGGCTCAATGACTACGTTGCTGCCAATTTTTGCCTCCGGGTGTACGTTGGCCAAGGGGTATTTGCTCATAAATCTTTGCGTACAATGCTGGCCGTCATGGTTCCTTCGCACACCAATGTGTTGCCCACAAATGCACGGCCGTACATCTTGGCAATGCCCCGTTTAATGGGCGCGAGCAGGTCGCACTGAATCACCAGCGTGTCGCCTGGCAGCACCATTTTGCGAAAACGGAACTCATCAATGCCTAAAAAATAAGTCCAATAGTTTTCGGGGTCAGGCACCGTGTTCAGCACCAATATGCCACCGATTTGAGCCATGGCTTCCACTTGTAAAACGCCAGGCATGACGGGGTTTCCGGGGAAATGGCCCTGGAAAAAAGGCTCGTTCATGGTCACGTTTTTCACGCCCGCTACGCTTTCCCCATCCAGGTAAATGATTTTGTCGATCAGCAAAAACGGATACCGGTGCGGCAGTGTGTTTTTGATTTGGTTGATGTCCATGACGGGGGGCAGGGAAGGGTTGTAGCGGGGCACTCCCTTCTTGTCTGACTCGATCATGGCCTTTTTTAATTTCTTGGCAAACGCCACATTGGCCGCGTGGCCCGGGCGGGCGGCCAGTATCTGTGCCTTCAGCGGCCGGCCGGCCAAGGCCAAGTCGCCCACGATGTCCAACAGTTTGTGGCGTGCGGGCTCATTGTTGTAGCGCAGTTCAATATTGTTGAGGATGCCTTCGCTTTTGACCTCCACCTTGGGTTTGCCCAGCATTTTGGCGATGTTGGCCAACTCGTCATCCTTCACCACCCGGTCCACAATCACGATGGCGTTGTTCAAATCGCCCCCGCGGATCAGGTTGTTTTTGTACAGCATCTCCAGCTCATGCAAAAAACAGAACGTGCGGCACGAGGCAATTTCTTTTTCAAATTGGCGTATGTTGGTAATGGAGGCATGCTGGCTGCCGAGCACTGGCGAGTTGTAGTCGATCATTACCGTCACGCGGTAGTCGTCCAGCGGCAATGCGGCAATCTCCACATTGCGTGCCGCCTCGCGGTAGAAAATGCTGTCCTGTACTTCAAAAAAGTCGCGCAACGCGTTTTGCTCTTCTGTGCCTGCTTCCTTCAACACGTTCACAAACTGGATGGAGCTGCCGTCCATGATGGGGGCTTCGGGCCCATCGATCTGGATCAAGACGTTGTCAACTTCAAGCCCGACCAAGGCGGCCAGCGTGTGTTCGATCGTGCTCACCCGTCCTCCGCTCTGCTCAATGGTGGTACCGCGCGATACATCGACCACGCGGTCACAATCCGCATCAATGATCGGTGAGCCGGGCAAATCAACCCGCTGAAACTTGATGCCGTGGTTGGGCTTGGCCGGCAAAAAAGTCATCGTGGTTTGGGCACCGGTATGCAGGCCTACGCCCGAAATCGACACGGACTTCTTGATGGTTTGCTGTTTGTGGTTGAGCATAAAGCGCAAAAGTGCGCAAATTTAACGCTTATGCCCCGATAACCAAACCCGTGAAAATCAAGACGCTGGCGTATCCGAGGGTGCCAAGCTGTCAGCGGCCGCCATCTTTTTTTCCAGTTCGCGCAGGCGGTCGTTTAGCTCCGGCAACCGTTTGAAAACGGCATACGAGCGGAAATAGTCTTTGATGTCGAAGGCAGGATAGCCAATGATCTGCTGGCCTTCGTCTTTGATGGATTTGGAAATACCCGCTTGAGCCCCGATTTGGGTGCGGTTGGCAATCACCAAATGCCCCGCAATGCCCACCTGGCCGGCAATCATCGCATTTTCGCCCACTTTCGTGGATCCGGATACGCCCGCCTGGGCAGCGATGACCGTGTTTTTGCCCACTTCCACATTGTGCGCAATTTGAATGAGGTTGTCCAGTTTTACACCTTGCCGGATGATGGTGGAATCGCCAAAAAGGGTGGCGCAATCAATGACCGTGTTGGCGCCAATGGTCACGTTGTCTTCGATGATCACATTGCCCAACTGGGGAATGGTTTTGTAGGTACCATCGCCTTGGGGTGCAAACCCAAAACCATCGCTCCCGATCACGGTGCCTGCGTGGATCACGCAATTTTTTCCGATGCGCGTGCCTCCATACAGTTTCACGTTGGGATGAAGAATGGTGTTGTCTCCGATCACCACGTTGTCGCCCACGAATACGTGCGGGTATATTTTAACGTTGTTCCCCAGGGTGACATGGTCGCCCACATACGAAAAGGCACCCCGGTAGAGGCCAGTGCCCAGCGCGCAGTTCTTGCCGATGGCACTGGGTTCTTCCACGCCATTTTTTTGAAACGAAATGAGTTTGTGGTACTCCTCCAGCAATACGGTAAAACTTGAGTACGGATCATCCACCAGTATGAGGGTGGTTGTGACTTCTTTTTTGGCCACAAAATCCTTCTTGACGATGACGGCTGTGGCCTGTGTGGTGTAGAGGTACTGTTCGTATTTGGGGTTGGAGAGAAAGGCAATGTGACCGGGCTTGGCATCCTGAATTTTGCCCAGCAT
>JALONI010000091.1 GCA_025455015.1 Cyclobacteriaceae bacterium
CGAGCCAAAAACAACGGATAAAGCCAAGACTGAAAATGATTCTTCGTTCCACTGGTTGAGCCCCAGCAGCACCCCAATGACAGGCATCAATACGACCGCGATCATGCTGATGCGGTTGGTGAGCATGAGCGACTGCAACTCGAGCGGATCGGTTACCTTTGCTGTGCCCAACAGGGAGATTTGGTTCCAGACTTTTTTCACCACTAAGGCCTTCAAAAGTACGCAAAAGCCTATCACATTCGCCATGAATTTGCTCTTGGTTCGACCAACCCATTTTGGCTTTAACCCCGAAACCGCCCTTTCAAATCGCTATCAGCAAGCGGCCGAGGTGCCCCCTGGGGTTATTTTGGCGGAATTTCAAGCCCTGGTGGACGTGCTGCAACAGGCCGAAATACCCCACCTCGTGGTGCAAGACACCCCGGAGCCACCCAAGCCAGACGCTGTTTTTCCCAATAACTGGATGAGTGCCCACCCAGACGGCACAGTGGTGCTTTACCCGATGATGGCCCCCAGCCGAAGGCATGAGCGAAGGACGGACATCCTCGAATCGCTGAGCCATGCGTATGAGGTGAGCCGGGTCATTGACCTGACTTTTTACGAAGCCAAAGGACAGTTTCTGGAGGGTACCGGCAGCCTGGTGTTTGACCATGCAGCCAAGACGGTGTTGGCCTGCTCGTCCGCGCGCACCAGCGAGGCCGTACTCGATGACTTGTGTGCCCGGTTGGGTTACCAATACCTGTTTTTCCATGCCGTGGATGAGGACCATGCGCCCATCTACCATACCAACGTGATGCTGTGGATGGGCAAGACCGTGGCGGCCCTTTGTTTGGACAGCATCCGCAGCGAAACGGAGCAAGACTGGCTGCTGGATTTTTTCGAGCGTACGCAACGCAAGGTGATCGCCTTGAGTCAGGCTCAGGTGCGTGCGTTTGCCGGCAATGCCATCGAAGTCTTTGACCGCGTGGGTCGCAATTACTTTTTGATGTCAGAGTCGGCACGGCACTCCCTCCACCCCGGCCAGGCGGACGCCCTTGAGTTGTTTGGCGACTTCCTCACCGTATCCATACCTACCCTCCAGCGGATTGGCGGAGGGGGCGTGCGCTGCATGGTAGCCGATATTCATTTGCCCCCGAGGCATTGAATTTAGTCACCGGTGTGCCTACCTTTAGGCGTTGGCTTTAGATCTATGAAATACGATTTGGTAGTTATTGGCGCGGGCCCCTCAGGGTATGCTGCCGCCATGCGCGCGTTGGACTTTCGAAAGAAGACGCTGCTGATTGAAAAAAGCAAGGTAGGCGGGGCGGGCGTGACCAACGGAGCCCTGTCTTCCAAAACCTGGTGGGAGTTATCGCGTGAGACGGCCGCCTTCCGCAAAAACCTGAAGCGATTCAACATCCAGGCACCGTCTGTCAACTATCAGGAAATCCAAAATGAGGTCAGGCGTGCGGTGCACGAACGCAAACACATGTTGGAAGAACACATGACGTTGCTGCGCGAGTCGAATTACCACAGTTTGCTCGACTTCAAAACCGGTACCGCCCGGTTGATCAACCAGCACCAAGTGGAGATTTCGCAGGGCGCCCAAACCGAGGTGGTGGAAGCCGACTATGTGATCTTGGCTACGGGAAGTAGGCCGCGCTATTTACCCGAGTTACCCATTGATGAGAAGATTGTAATGACCAGCGATGGCATCGAAAACATCGATGATTTTCCGGAGAGCATGGTGATTGTGGGGGCCGGGGTAATCGGCTGTGAGTACGCAACCATCTTTGCCGGATTTGGCAAGACCAAAGTCCACCTGATCGACAAGGGCAGCCGCATCCTCCCGTTTGAAGACGAAGACGTGGTGAAGATCATTGAGCGCAACATGGAAAACAATGGCGTGCTCATTCACCGCAACTCCAAACTGATCCGCATGGAGATTTTGCATGGCCGGGTAGAATATGAGTTGGAGTACACCGATGGCTCCAAGGAGGTGTTCAATGTCGAGAAAGCGTTGGTATCGGTGGGGCGCGTTCCGAACCTGGAGGACTTGTGGGACGACAGCGTGGGCATCACCATCAACAAAAGAGGCATTGAAGACAACGACACCCAAACCGCGATCTCCAATATTTATGCGGTGGGCGATTTAACGGCTGATATCTCGCTGGTGAACGTGGGGGAGTTGGAGGGACGGTATGCCGTGGAGAAGATTTTTGGACTCCCCAAGCGAAAACTGGTGTATGAAAACATCAGCAATATCATGTTTTTGAGCCCCGAGGTGGCCGGGGTGGGCCTCAACGAAATCCAGGCCCGCGAAAAAGGCATGGACTACAAAGTGGTGACGTTGGATTACAGCGTGATTCCGCGCGCCATTGCCAAGCGGAATACCCAGGGGTTTATCAAGCTGTTGGTCACCCATGACGATGCCATGAAGATACTGGGCATGAAGGTTGTTGGCAATCATGCCTCCAGCGCAATCCAGGCCGTGGCCGTTTTGATTTCGATGGATAAGGGCATCGAAGAATTGGCCGAGTGTGTGCACCCCCATCCTTCGATTACCGAGGGCATTCAGGAATGTGTGCGCATGCTCATGGGGAAGTCGCTGTTCAAGCCTACGGCTCTGCGCGGCCGCATATCGTGCCGGTCGTATGCGGGGGGGGCCTATTCCGATATCGTTTTTTAGCAGCCTACGGCTTCGGGTGATGCGGTAATGTTGGCGCGGGGGCTCAATAGCGAACGATAAACTCGTCTTTGGTTTTTCGTTTTTGGTCGGGCACCCAACAGTCGTCCGCGGGGTATCCCACGGGGATGAGCAAAAATGGACGCTCGTTGTCGGGGCGTTCGAGCACGCGGGAGAGAAAACCCATGGGGCTGGGTGTATGCGTCAAAGCGGCTAACCCTGCATGGTGCAGGGCCGCCAGCAGAAAGCCACACGCCAGCCCGACTGACTCGCTCACGTAGTAATTGTTTTTCTTGCTCTTGTCGTCACCCACCTCATAGGCCCGCTTGAACACCGCAATCAGGTAAGGGGCTGTTTCCAAAAAAGGTTTGTGCCAATCCGTTTGCAAGGCCTTGATGTCCGCCAGCCATTCCTGACTCATGCGGTGGTGATAGCTTTCGTGTTCTTCCTTCTCGGCTGCTTCGCGTATTTTTTTCTTGATGGCTGGGTCAGACACCACGCAAAAAGTATAGGGTTGCTTGTTGGCGCCAGAGGGTGCGGTGCTGGCCGTGCGTATACAGTTTTCGATCACCTCGTAGGGTACCGGATCGGACGAAAATGCGCGGATGGTTCTGCGCCCGTGCATGGCCTGAAAGAAATCGCGGCTTGTGCGCACCATGTCTTCGGGCGGCCTTCGGGTGGGGCGGTATTCGACAAACGGAAATCCACCTACCCACTTTTGGGATGATTGCTCCATGCCTTGAAGATAGCAAATAGCCACGTGCCCGGCCCTCAGTGGGTCTGCCAACGCCCCGGTCAGTCGCGGGCCCGACAGTTATTTTTGATGGCGCGATTTCAGAACCGCCTCGACATCAGCTAACGAATAGCCTTTTGCGGCCAGCAGCACCAGGTAGTGAAACAATAAATCGGCAGCTTCGCCCAAAAACTTTTCGCGGTCATGGTCTTTGGCCTCAATCACCAACTCCACGGCTTCTTCCCCCACTTTTTGCGCTACTTTGTTGATCCCTTTTTCAAAAAGGGCACGCGTGTAGGATTTCTCCACCGGTTCGGTTTTTCGTTGGTGGATGATTTTTTCGAGATAGGCCAGGCTGAATACATCGTTGCGCTCGTCAAAGCACGTGTCGTTGCCAGTGTGGCACACGGGCCCTGTGGGCGTTGCTTTGATCAGCAGTGTATCGGCATCGCAATCCACGCGAATTTCATCCACCAACAAAAAGTGCCCGCTGGTTTCGCCTTTTGTCCACAGGCGTTTTTTGCTGCGGCTGTAGAATGTTATTTTCTGTTCGCGGGTGGTTTTGGCGTAGGCCTCGTCATTCATAAAGCCCACCATGAGCACACGCTGTGAGCGGCTGTCTTGCACAACTACGGGCACCAGCCCGTCCATTTTCGTAAAGTCAATTTTCATAGGTAGCGCGCGTGGCGATGCCCTGCCGGTGCAGGATTTTTTTTAGGTCAGGAATGGTCAATTCGCCAAAGTGAAACAGGCTGGCCGCCAATGCGGCATCGGCATGGCCCAGAAGAAAAGCATCGGCAAAGTGCTGTGGGTGGCCCGCCCCGCCCGAGGCGATGACAGGAATGGCCAAGAGCTGATGAAGTTTTGCCAAGGGGTCGATGGCAAACCCGTTTTTCGTTCCATCGTGGTCCATGCTGGTAAACAGGATTTCTCCCGCGCCTCGCTCTTGCGCTTCTTTAGCCCACGCAAAAAGCTTCTTCTCGGTAGGCCTTGCCCCACCGTGGGTGTGTACCGTCCATTGGTTGCCCACTTTGCGCGCATCAATGGCCACCACCACAAACTGAGAGCCAAAGGCGTTGGCCAACGCGTCAATCAAGTGGGGATTTTTGACCGCGGCCGAGTTGATGCTGACTTTGTCTGCTCCTGCCTCCAGCAAAGGATCCACATCTTCCACGGAGCCGATGCCACCACCCACCGTGAAGGGGATGTTGACGTGCCGCGCGATCTGGCGCACCAGGCCGGCAAAGGTTTTTCGTTTTTCGTCCGTGGCAGAGATGTCGAGAAACACGAGCTCGTCCGCCCCCTGGTGGGCATAGGAAGCGCCCAATTCCACCGGGTCGCCTGCATCGCGCAAGCCCACAAAGTTCACCCCTTTTACGGTGCGTCCGTCTTTGATGTCTAGGCAGGGGATGATACGTTTGGTAAGCATTACACCACTGACTTTAACTCGTCCAGTTTTATTTTGCCTTCGTAAATGGCCTTTCCTACAATGGCTCCGTGCAGCTTCATGTATTTGAGTTCCTCCAGGTCATCGCACGAGGAGATGCCCCCGCTGGCGGTGATTTTCATGTCGGGGAATTTGCTTTTGAGTTTGCGGTACAGGTTGAAGTTGGGCCCTTGCAGCATGCCATCGGCACTGATGTCGGTGCACGTGATGTACTTCAGCCCGGAGTCAGCCAATTGATGCACCAGGTCATAAATCTTGACCTGGCTGTCTTCTTGCCACCCAACAATGCGGATGTATTCATTCATCACATCGGCACTGAGAATAAAATTTTCGCGGCCATGCACGCGTATCCAGTCGCCAAAGCGGGCCGGATCTTTGACGGCCAGGCTGCCCACGTTGATTTGGTTTACGCCCAACTCCAACAGGCTTTCTACTTCTTTTTCCGTTTTCACCCCACCGCCAAAATCCACATGGAGCGCGGTTTCGGCTTGGATGTCTTCGATCACATCCCAGTTGATGACCTGTCCCTTTTTGGCGCCATCCAGGTCTACCAGGTGCAGGTACTCCATGCCTGCGTCTTCAAATTCTTTGGCCACCTCCACGGGATTTTCGCGGTACACCTTTTTCTTTTGATAATCGCCTTGCGTCAGGCGCACACACTTTCCGTCAATAATGTCGATGGCTGGTATGATTCTCATGAGGTTGCTTGAAAGAATGATTGAAGTACGAGTTCTCCCGCGTCCGCGGATTTTTCGGGGTGGAACTGCACGGCATAAAAGTTGTCGCGGTGCAAAGCGGCACTAAAACGAATACCGTAATCACATTGGGCCGAAGTATACGGTGCCAGGGGCACATAAAAACTATGCACAAAGTAAACAAATTTTCCGTTCAGTGAGGCGGGCAGCCAGTCGGTACAACCGATCAGGTCATTCCAGCCCATGTGCGGTACTTTTTGGGTTGACGCGGCTACGAACTTGCGCACGGGTTGATCGAAAATGCCCAAACACGGAGTGTCGTTCTCTTCGGAGTGGGCACACATCAATTGCATACCCAGGCAAATACCCAACACGGGTTGCTTCAGATCGCGGATGAGCGTGTCCAACTGACGGGCGCGCAGGTAGTTCATGGTCGTGCTGGCTTCTCCCACACCCGGAAATATCACTTTGTCCGCCCGCTGTATTTCCTCGGGCGCATCGGTCACCACAAAGTCAACACCCAGCCGCTCCAGCGCATAGCGTACCGATTGGATGTTTCCCGCGTTGTATTTGATCACCGCTACTTTCATCTGCTACAGGGTGCCTTTGGTGGTGGGTAGTTGGTTGCTCTCGGTGCGCGTTGCGGCATGGCGGATGGCTTTGGCAAATGCCTTGAAGATCGCTTCGATCTTATGGTGTTCATTGGTGCCATCGGCCTGTATGTTCAGGTTGCATTTGGCTGTATCGCTAAACGATTTGAAGAAGTGGTAAAACATCTCGGTGGGCATTTCCCCTATTTTCTCGCGCTTGAATTCGGCTTGCCATACCAGCCAGGGCCTTCCGCCAAAGTCGATGGCTGCTTGCGCCAGGCAGTCGTCCATCGGAAGCAAAAAGCCGTAGCGTTCAATTCCGCGTTTGTCGCCCAGCGCTTTGGCAAACGCCTCGCCCAACGCCAGCGCGGTGTCTTCAATGGTGTGGTGTTCGTCAATGTGTAAATCGCCCTTCACGGTAATGCGCAAATCAACCGCTCCGTGGCGTGCCAGTTGGTCCAGCATGTGATCAAAAAAACCAAGGCCGGTTTGGATATTGCTTTGACCGGTGCCATCCAGGTTAAGATCAATGAGAATGTCGGTCTCTTTTGTTTTCCGGTGGATGGTGGCCGTTCGCTTGCCGCGTAGGCATTGAAATATTTCCTCCCATGAGGTAGTCACCAATGCGCAGTGGGGAATGAGGCCTTCTTTCTCCAGCGCGGGCTGAAGCGGGCCGTTGTTGATGAGGATGCCTTTGGCCCCCAGATTTTTGGCCAGTTGAATGTCCGTCAGCCGGTCACCAATGACAAACGAATGTTCCAGATCATACCCGCCATTCAAATAGGGCCGCAGCATTTCAATACCCGGTTTGCGCGTGGGTTTGTTTTCGTGTGCAAAGGAACGATCGATGTGAACAGCCGCGAACCGGATGCCTTCGCCTTCCAGCGTTCGCATCATTTTTTCATGGGCGGGCCAAAAGGTGTCTTCGGGAAAGCGATCGGTGCCCAATCCATCCTGGTTGGTTACCATCACCAACTCATAGTCGAGCAGCGCGACCGTTTTGCCGAGTCCTTGAAAAACGCCCGGATAAAACTCCAGTTTTTCAAGGCGATCAATCTGCTCATCGGGTGGCTCTAAAATCAGCGTTCCATCGCGGTCGATAAATAGGGCTTTTTTCATTCTGAAAGTTGTTGAAGCGTGGCGAGTACCTTGTCGTTTTCCGCAGGGGTGCCGATGGTGATGCGCAAACAGCCCTCACACAGCGGCACGGTGGAACGATCGCGCACCACAATGCCGGCTGCCACCAACTGGTCATAAATGGCTTTTGGCTTGTCCACCCGCACCAGCAGGAAGTTTGCCTCAGAGGGGAATACCGTTTGGATGAGCGGCAGGGTTGACAACGCGCGTGCTACCCGCTGCCGCTCCTGTCGGATCATCGCCACCCACCTGTCTTTCTTTTGTGGATCGGACAAATACGAAAGGGCTGTTTGCTGGGTGAGGTGGCTGATGTTGTAAGGGGGCTTGATCTTATTTAGTATGGCGATGACCTCGGCCTGCGCAAAACACATACCCAACCGGATAGACGCCAGCCCCCATGCTTTAGACAGGGTTTGCAGCACCACCAGGTTTTGGTGATGGCTCAGTGCCGGCACCAACCCCGGGCCTTCTACGAAGTCAATGTACGCTTCATCAACGACCACCAACCCGGCAAATTCATTCAGGAGCGTTTCGATTTTTTTTCCATCCAGGCGGTTGCCGGTGGGGTTATTGGGGCTGCATAAAAAAATCATTCGCGTTTGGCTATCCACCGCCTGGCGGATGGCGCGAATGTCGAGGTCAAAACCGGGTGTTAGCAAAACGGATTTGATGGCTACGGCATTGATATTGGCACTGACGGCATACATGCCGTAGGTAGGCTGGGGTATTACCACGTTACTTTTGCCCGGCTCGCAAAAGGCGCGGAACAGCAAGTCGATAGGCTCGTCACTTCCGTTGCCCAAAAAAATCTGATCGGTTGGAATGCCTTTGATTTCCGCCAGTATCTTCTTCAACTCTCGCTGGTGGGGGTCGGGATAGCGGTTGTAAGCAGTGGCAACGGGATTTTCGTTGGCATCCAAAAAGACCGAGGCGCCCAGCCCCTGAAACTCATCGCGCGCAGAAGAATATGGCTTTAGCCGCTTTACGTTTTCGCGTACCAGTTGGTGTATGTCTATGGATTTCATGGCCGTGGGTTCAATCGTACCGAAATGGCGTTTTTGTGTCCGATCAGTTCTTCCGCTTCTGCCATTTGCTCCACCACCGGCCCCAGGGTGCGTATGCCTGCCTCACTGATTTTCTGGAACGTCATGTAGCGCATAAAGCTCTCCAGCGATACACCACTGTAGGCACGCGCAAAACCATTCGTGGGCAATGTGTGGTTCGTCCCCGAGGCATAGTCGCCCGCGGCTTCGGGGGTAAAGGCACCCAAGAAGACGGAGCCCGCGGTTCGTATCTGATCCGCCAACGCATCGCACTGTTGGGTGTTGATGATCAAGTGTTCGGGCGCGTAAGCATTGGTGAACGCGATGGCCTCGTCCCAATGATCGAACAACACGGTCAGGCTGTTGGCTAAGGCTTGTCGCGCGGTTTCTTGGCGCGGCAGTTGTTCCAGTTGTTCCGTCAAGGCCACGTTTACCTTTTCGATCAGGCCCCGGTCGTTGGTGACCAACACCACTTGGCTATCACTGCCATGTTCGGCTTGCGACAGAAGATCGGCCGCCACAAACGCGGGATCGGCCGCGGCATCGGCCATCACCAGCACCTCCGAAGGTCCTGCGGGCATATCGATGGCCACCCCTTGTTGGTTGACCATTTGTTTGGCTTTGGTCACGTATTGGTTGCCCGGGCCGAATATCTTGTACACGGCCGGGATGGTTTGCGTACCATAGGCCATAGCCGCAATGGCCTGGGCACCCCCGGCTTTGAAAATCTTTGTAACGCCCGTGATGGACGCAGCAAACAGGATGGCGGGGTGTATGTTGCCTTGTTTGTCGGGCGGGCTGCACAAAATGATTTCGTCACAACCGGCCAGGTGTGCCGGTATGGCCAGCATCAGCACCGTTGAAAACAAGGGAGCCGTTCCTCCGGGAATGTAGATGCCCACTTTGCCAATGGGTACCGCCTTGCGCCAACAACGCACCCCGGGCATGGTTTCCACCTCCAGCGTATCGCGCCTTTGGGCGGCATGAAACTTTTCGATGTTGGCGGCCGCTGTTTGGATGGCCGACTTCAATGCCGCAGGCAACTGGTTGGTTGCTTGTGCTACTTCGGAAGCCGACACGGCCAGATCGGTGAGGCTTACGCGGTCAAACTGCTCGGTCAGCGCCCGCACGGCCGCATCCCCCGAGGTTTTTACGCGGTGCAGCACATTGTTTACCGCGCTCTCCAGAAACTCCAACTCCAAGCCGGGCCGCTCACACAGCCTCTTCCAGTCCGCTTCCGCGGGATTGATGACAACGTTCATAGTCAGGCGATCATTTTTTCAATAGGGATAACCAAAATGCCTTCGGCACCAAGCGACTTCAACACCCCGATTTTTTCCCAAAAGTCGTTTTCATTGACCACCGAATGCAACGAAGACCACCCTTCGCGGTTCAGCGGCATGATGGTCGGGCTTTTCATGCCGGGGATGACGCTGGTGATCTTCTCGATGGACGTGTTGGGGCAGTTGAGCAAAATGTATTTGTTGTTTTTGGCCGATTGCACCGCCTCGATGCGAAACAGCAATTGGTCCAAGATCGTTTTCTTTTCCGGGGCCAGACCGGGCGTGGCAATCAGTACGGCTTCGGATTGCATCACCACTTCCACCTCTTTCAAGCCATTGCTCAGCAGCGTGCTGCCGGTGCTTACAATATCGCATATCGCATCGGCCAGGCCAATGCCGGGTGCGATTTCCACCGAGCCGCTGATTTCGTGTATTCCCGCTTGAACACCGTGTTTATTCAGAAAGCCTTGGACGATGACCGGGTAGGAGGTGGCGATGTTTTTTCCCTGCAGCGAGCGGATGCCGGTATAGGTTTCGGAACGGGGTACCGCAATGGAAAGGCGGCACTTGGCAAAGTCCAACCGCCTGACGAGGTCGTTATTTTTCTGTTTTTCCGCCCATACGTTTTCGCCCACAATGCCCACATCGGCCACGCGGTCTTCCACGTACTGCGGAATGTCATCGTCACGCAGAAAGAGCACTTCCACCGGAAAGTTTCGCACCTGCGTTTTGAGCTGGTCTTTTCCGTTGGCAAAGGAGAGGCCGCTTTCTTTAAGCAGTTGCAGCGAACTTTCTTGCAGGCGCCCGGATTTTTGGATCGCAATTCGTAACATCTAACTAGTTGGTTTTCAGGTAATAAAAAAGGCCTGTCACAATTGACAAGCCTTTTTCGTGATTGGTTTTATTAAAACAATTACAGACCTGCCACAACGTTTCCGAAGCGGTGGTGGTGGTGCTGGCCGTAACCGAGGTTTCTCATTTCGCCTCAAAGAAAGGGGAAGGAATTTGAATTTCAAAAGAGAACACATGAAAATACTTGGTTGTTGAACCCACGGACAGGCCCGTGCCGGTCTGACGGTGGCCTGTAAACACTACCTTGCACCCATGACGCGACTTCCTTTTCTGGCCTGCCTGCTGCTGGCATTGATATCCTGCGAAAGCAAAGAGAAGCGGCTGGCTCAATTTCTGTTAAAAGGGAACCTGGCACTGCGCGAGGCCAATACCGAACAGGCGTTGTATTACTATACGCAAGCCACCGAGCTCGATCCGTGTTACGTAGATGCCTGGAATAACCTGGGCACCGTGCACTACCGAGCGGGTCGCTTTTCGGAAGCACTTTTCAGCTATGAAAAGGCCGTTGCGTGCGATTCATCCTTTCTGCCGGCCGTCATCAACCGCGCCAACACGTACTACGAGTTAAATGAGCTCTATTTGGCTTTGGCTGACGTGCAGCGCACAAAGCGGGCCAAACCCGATACCGCCATTGCGTTTTTTACCGAAGGGTTAGTCAAAACAAAGATGCGTGATTTTGCCGGGGCGATGGCCGCTTTTGATCGTGCCCTGGCGCTGGACAGCCTCAACGCGGAAGTTTGGGTAAACCGCGCTACGGTGGCCTATTACCAGAAAGACTTTGCAAGGGCGCGGGCCGATCTGCGAAAGGCCGAGCAACTCAACCCCAACGAAGCCAACATCTACAATGCGCGGGCGCTGATCGAGGCGGAAGCCGAAAATTATGCCGAGGCCATCCGCTTGGTGGAGAAGGCCTTGCGCCTGAAGCCCGATGCCTATTTCGTCAATAACCGAGGCTTTTTTCACCTCCAGTTGGGCGACCTCGACAAAGCCGAGCGCGACATCAACGAAAGCATTATGGCAGACCCGGCCAACGGTTGGGCCTATCGCAACAAAGGCATCTTTTACCTGACTAAAAAGCAGTATGCCGATGCCGAACGACTGCTGCGGCAAGCCTACGACCGCGATACGTTCATTGACAAAATTGACTACTATTTGGGTGTCGCCTATTTTCATCAGGACAAGCGGGCGGAGGCATGCGCTTCCTTTTCCCGGGCCCTGCAATCCGGCACCCCGGTCGAAAACGTTTATCTTGAGTCGTGCAAACGTTGACCCTTTCCTCCGTACGCGATCACTTGGCTGAAGCGCTTGCGCGCCCGCTGCCGGGTGCGCGCGCCCATGAGCCCATGCGCGCGGTGCCCATCGGCAAAACCATCCCCAACTTTACCCATTCGCTTCCGCCCAAACCCGGTAGTGTGCTGATCTTGCTCTACGAACACGAGGGCGAGATTTGTTTCCCATTGATCAAACGGCCCGATTACACGGGGGCCCACAGCGGCCAAGTGAGTTTGCCGGGCGGAAAGGCCGAACCGGGCGAAACGTCTATCGAAACCGCGTTGCGCGAGGGGCAGGAAGAGATCGGTGTGCTGCCAAGCCAGGTCGAGGTAATCGGGCGGCTGAGCGACTTTTTTGTGATCCCCAGCAATTTTTTGGTTACCCCGGTGGTCGCATTCGCCAACGGACCGCTGGCATTGACGCCCGACCCGCGCGAGGTGGCCCGTATCCTCCGGGGCGAACTGCGCCAGTTGATTGCCCCGGGGGCAGTGCAGACAAAAGACATTTTGGCCGCCCAGGCGTTTACCATGCGCGCGCCACACTTCGCCATTGAAGGCGAGGTGGTGTGGGGCGCTACAGCCATGATGCTGAATGAGTTTCGAACGCTTTTAATGGACAGGTCCGGGTAAGGTGCCGGGCGTTATTCCTCGCCTGACACCTTTTTGCCG
>JALONI010000018.1 GCA_025455015.1 Cyclobacteriaceae bacterium
CCGCTGGTGCTGTATTTCGCGCAGGTCTTTTTCAAATTGGTCGATTTCGCCACGGCCCGAGTAATACTCTTTTTCGGCTTCGCTCAACCCTTTCTCCATCTCTTCTTTTTCGGCATACATGCCGATGAGTTGGTCATCGCTGTTTTGGGTGGTCTCAATCGTGATTTTGATTTCCTCTTCGTTGGCGCGCAGTTCGTGCGTGTTGGTTTCAATGCGCACGCTGCTTTGCTCCATCGACTCCTGCTTGAAGCGTATCTCTTGCTCTACACTCTTCACCCGGTTTTCCTGCTGGTGAAAGAAGATGTTTTGCTCGTTATAGGCAGCCGATTTTTGGCTGAGCAGTTCGTTCTGGCTGGCCAACTGGGTGGCCAGGGTTTTCATCTTTTCTTCGTGCTGGGCCAGCTCGTGTTGCGCGGCTTGTGCTTTCGGCTTCAGGTCGTCCAATTCAACCAGCAATGAGTCGATTTTTTCGGCAATGTCTTCCCTGCGCAAATCGGCACTGTTGAGCAGGGTGGCAAACTGCTCTTGTTTGGTCTTCACGGAGATGTACTCATCGCTCACCAGCTTGATGGCGGAAAATGCCTCGTCAATTTGTTGCTTCAACGTGTTGTTGCGCAAGCGCTCCAGCTCGCGCTGGCGATCCATCAATGAGTGGCGAATGTCCTCTACCTTTTTGGTCAGGTCTTTGATTTCCTTGTCGAGCTTTTCCAGGTTTTTAGCCCGTCCGATTTTCTTCCCCTCAAACAAGCCCACGCTGCCACCCGACAGACTGAATTTGCGCTTGGTGACCTTGCCGCTCTTGGTGATGAAGACGCTCTCATCCCCGGCAGGGAGGCTTTTGACATCGCCTTCAAACACATACACCCGGTCCAAAATATACGCCATCAGTTTGGTGTACTTCGGGTCAAACTCGATGATTTGTGTGGCCGGAAAGGCGTTGGGGTACATCTGAATCGGTGACGGCTGAAAGCGCTCAAAGCTGTCGAGGATAAAGAAATTGGCTTTGCCTTTGCTGGCATCGCTCAAAATATTGATGGCCTCGTAAGCTTCCGCTTCGTGCTCCACGATGTAGTAGTTTAGATACGGCTCCAGGAAGTTTTCAATGGCCACGCGGTACTCTTCGCTGGTGCCAATGATGTCAGAAAGGAGCGGGGCGTTTTTGGTCCAACCTACGTTCTTTTTCAAAAACTTGATGGCTTCAGGGAAGCCCTCGAGGTTTTCGACCAGCGATTTGGTAAGCTGATACTCGTTTTGGCGCGCGTCCAGCTTGCGGCCGTTCTCAGTCATCTCTTCGCGTATCATCTCAATGGTTTTCTCCAAGGAGCTGATGCGCTGGCGCATGTCTTCTTCTTCGGCCTTTAATTTTTCATGATAGTGCGTTTTGCCGGCCACTTCTTCTTGCAGAAACACCAGCTTCTTTTCAAACTCAGCCAGGCTGGCGCTCTGCTGGCTGGTATCCGAGGCGGTGCGCTCTAACTCTTGCTTAAACGAAGCCACTTGAATGTCGCGTATTTCTACCGCCTTGTTCAACTGAAATGCCTCTTCCTGCTTGGCGCGATGGATTTGCCGCAGGGCATCGGCCTCGCCCTGCAGGGTGTAAGTCGAGGCTTTCTGCGAATCGTAGTCGGCCTTCAGGGTGTCCACCTTGGTGATGATCTCTTGCAGGATGGCCTGGGCCGACTCGCGCTCGGTTTCCAGGCTTTGGATACTGAAGCGGGCGCGTTCGTTGCTTTTTTTGTCCTGGTCGATCTGGTCTTTCAGGTTCGCGACCCGATCATTCAAAAATCGCAGGCGTTCGTTTTTAATCTGCTTCTCGCTTTCGTACTGCCGTATCTTCGAAACGTGTTCATTGATGGCCTTTTGACGCGAGGCCAGCGTTTTTTCTTTGATGATCAGCTCCGCCTTCGACTTTTCGATCAGCGCTTCTTTTTCGCCAATCTCAGCCGCCAGTTTCGTTTTGCGGTCATGTTCTCCTTCCACCTGCTTGCTGATGGTGTTGAACTTTTCCTTTTGCTTGTTTACCACCACCTTGGCCAGGTGTATACTCTTCTCTTTGTAATCTTCTTTGATTTTGTAGTACGCCTCGGTTTGCTTGGCTTGTTTCTCCAGGCTCTTCATGTTTTTTTCAATTTCAAACAGCAAGTCTTCCACGCGCTCCAGGTCGGCATCGGTGTCTTCCAGTTTTTTCAGCGTTTCCTTTTTGCGTTTTTTGAACTTCGAAATACCGGCCGCTTCTTCAAACAGCATCCTGCGCGAGTTGTCGCGGTCGTTCAAAATGTCATCCACCATGCCCAACTCGATGATGGCATAGCTGTTGGAGGCCACGCCCGTATCCAAAAACAAGTTGGTGATGTCTTTCAATCGGCACTCGACACCGTTCAGCAGATATTCGCTTTCGCCCGAGCGGTACAGCCTGCGCGTAATGGTTACTTGCGAGTACTCGGTGGGCAGCAGGTTTTTGGTGTTGTTGATCGTGAGCGACACTTCAGCCATTTGCTGGGGCGAGCGGCCGCTGGTGCCGTTGAAGATCACGTTCTCCATTTTCTCGGAGCGCAAAGCACTGGTTTTCTGTTCGCCCAACACCCAGCGGATGGAGTCCACCACGTTGGATTTGCCGCAGCCATTAGGCCCTACGATGCCCGTGATGCCCTCGTCAAAATTGATTACGATCTTGTCCGCAAAACTTTTGAAACCCTTGATTTCGAGCTTGGATAACTGCATGAACCGCGAAAATTGATAGTGGTTGTAAAAAATTAAGAGGGCAAATATAGCGGTAGCCCCCACAATTGGAAACGGGTCTGTTCCCATTCCATCCACATTGTGTGTGTGGATAAGTTTGGGCCGCCTGCCCGGGTGCAGGCTGGTAAAATCGACTAAAAAACGCTTGACGCGATGGGCTGACGCGTTTTTGTGTTACTTTGCGGGATGGATAGTTTTTGGATATTTCTGATTATCAGTGCCATCTCGCTCATCGCCCGCGCGTTGGGCGGAAAGAAAAACCAACCCGAGCCGGGTGAACGCAGGTATTCGGACGGGGCCCCCACCGAACAGCCCAAGTCATTTGAAGAACTGCTGCGTGAAATTCAGGCCAGCAAAGCCCCGCAGCCACCCGCCCCTAAGCCCGCGTACGTGCCTCCCTATCAGCCAGGCCCCACCAGCTACGAAACCACCACCACCGAGGTTGAAGACTACGATGATGAACTGGAAGACGAAGTAAAGGAACTCGAAAATGCGGACTACGACTACCGCAAAAAGGACAACATCTACGAAGTATACGACAAGGCAAAACGCGAAGCCTTTGAGCGTGCCTCGCTGGAAGAGACCCTCACCCTGGAGCAAACGGATATGCGGTTTGGGCAGTTCAAGGAATACAAGCGCAAGCCCAAAACGGCCGCGGCAAACCCGTATCGGCAAATGATCCGCAACCCGGACAGCTTCAAAAAGGCTTTTATCATAAGCGAAATACTCCAAAGGCGCTTCTAAAAATAGACGAGAAAGCTGAAAAACTTACCTCAAACCCTTGGTTTGCATTTTTTTGGAGAAGTTTGAAGGCGCGTGTAAACCCGTTTTTTCGATAAAAACTGTATTTTTCTCATTGATTATGGTTCGTCTTAGTGGCTTCATCGTATTCCTTGGCGGGATGGTGTGCTCCATGGGTGCATCGGGCCAGCAGCCGTGTGCCGTCAAGATCGACTATGCGGTGCAGTCGGCCGGGAGATCGCACGATATTTTTCTTGAACTCAAAGAGGGCGAATCGGGTACCGTTACGGCCGAGCTTTACGACCTGTTCAAAGGCAAGGTGGTGTCCCAAAAAAGCCTGTTTCTCAGCCGGGGCGAGGCTACCCGGGTGTTCACCAAAGCACCGCCCTCCACCTATGTGGTTTACATCAAAACGGATCAGTGCGCGCGCCCGTTGGGGTTGGGCGGATTGGAGGGCATCAAACTGGGGGAGAAGTGATGGCGAAACTCTACGCAGGTTGTTTTCTGGTTGCCATCGGGCTGCTACCCGCTGCGCTTCGGGCGCAGTGCCCCACGGGGGCTACCACGCTGCGCACCAGTACGGACGTGACGTGCTTTGGCGCGAATGATGGCACCATCACTGTGGAGTTGGCCGATGGTGCAGCACCGCTGAACTTTGAGTTGTACGATAACTTCCTGGGGACGTTTGTTACCCCCACCGTTACACGCACCGTTGGACCCTTTAACCGCGTGGTTTTCTCCAATGTTCCACCGTCCATCTACCAAGTGGTGGTTTTCAAAACAGGATGCACGACCCGTGTGATCATCGATCCACCCTTTGGTTTTGAAATCACAGAGCCCACGGCCTTGGTCGCTTCGGCCACCTTCCAACCCGATTGCGATACCAACCCCATCACAGGCAACGGTTCCATCGATGTTACGGTCTCGGGTGGAACCGCGCCTTACACGTACGCGTGGGCGGATGGCCCCACCACACAAGACCGCACCGGCCTCAATGCGGGCAGCTACTCCGTCACCGTGCGCGATGCCAACAACTGCACAACGAACGTCACCGTGACCATTCCCGTGCCCACCGTGGCCAATGCAGGCCCGGATCAGAGTCTGTGCAACAACGCCACCACCCTGGCGGGCAGCGTACCCGGAGCGGGTGAATCCGGACTGTGGACGCTGGTGTCCGGATCGGGCACCATTACCAACAACACCAGTCCCACCACCACGGTAACCGGGTTGGGGTTTGGCACCAACGTGTTTCGCTGGACCATCACCACCACGGTAGGCCCATGCCCCACGCGACAAGACGAGGTGTCGATTGTAGTGCCGCCCACGCTCATGGCCACTACCACTTTTGTGAATGTTAGCTGTTTTGGTGGGACAAACGGCTCCATTAACCTGACCGCTACCGGAGGAACCGCGCCCTACACGTTTTTGTGGAACGATGGCATCACCACCGAAGACCGCTCGGGCCTGGCCGCGGGCAGCTATTCGCTAACGGTTACCGATACGCGGGGTTGTACGGCCATAGCCTCCGTAAACATCACGCAGCCAACCGAATTGTTGCTCTCCACGACCCAGACAAATCCCCTTTGCTTTGGGGCCGCCACCGGAGCCATTGATCTCACCGTTACGGGAGGCACATTGCCGTATTCGTACGCGTGGTCCAACGGGGCCACTACGCAAGATGTTTCCGGGCTGGTACCGAACACCTATTCTGTTACCGTGACGGACGGAAATGGTTGTGTCAAAAACACCTCCGTCATCATCACCTCGCCTACACAGGTAACGTTTACCAGTGTTAAGACGGATGTAAGTTGCAACGGGGGCAGCGATGGCTCCATCACCGTCACCGCTGCCGGGGGCACCCCGGGCTATCAATACTCGCGCGATAACGGCAGCACCTTTCAGGCATCGCCCTCATTTTCGGGTTTGACGGCCGGTAGCTACAACGTGCGCGTGCGCGATGCCAATGGTTGTCTGTCAGCCGCCACGGTGGTCAATGTGACACAGCCGGCAGCGCCCGTCTCCTTTACTTTTGGTTCTGTCGGTGTTTTGTGTTTTGGCGATGCCAATGGCAGCATCACCGTGAATGCCACTGGTGGTACCCCTCCCTATCAATACTCACGCGACAATGGCACTTCGTTTCAGGCCGGAAATGTATTTTCGGGTTTGGCGGCCGGCAATTATAATGTCTTAGTTCGCGATAGCAAAAACTGCACAACCGTTGCCTCGGTGGTCAATGTAGGAGGGCCCACCGCTCCGCTCACCTTCACCGCGTCCAAAATCGATGTGCTCTGCCTGGGCGGAAACAACGGATCAATCAGCCTTACAGCCTCGGGCGGTACGGCCCCGTATTCGTACTCCATCAATGGAGGCTCCAGCTTCGTGGGCACTTCTACGTTTTCGTCTTTGACAGCCAACACGTACAATGTGATTGTTCGGGATGCTAACAATTGTGCTTCGGCCCCCACAGCCATCACCATTAACCAGCCTGCCACCAACGTTACGTTTGGTACCGCTGTGGTCAATGTTGGATGTTTTGGCCAAAGCACCGGGGCGATCACGATCAACGCCTCCGGAGGCACGGCTCCGTACACGTTCTCGTTAAATGGCGGAGCTTTTCAGCCGTCCAACGTTTTTTCGGGTTTGTCGGCAGGCACCTATTCCATTGCCGTGCGTGATGCGAACAACTGCCCCAATGCCACAGGCAGCGTTTCGGTGACGCAACCGGCCGCGGCTTTATCGTTGACCAACACGCAACTGAATGTACTTTGTTTTGGCGAGGCCACCGGTTCGATCACGGTTACTCCTTCGGGGGGCACCGCACCCTATGAATTCTCGCGCGATGGTGGTGCTACGTTTCAAACGACCAATACGTTCACGGGCCTGGTGGTGGGCGTGTACCAGCTTTTGGTACGCGATGCCAACCTCTGTTTAACCGCGGTAACCAACGCGACTATCACCGGCCCAGCGGCAGCACTTGACTTTAGTTCCGTGCAAACGGCTGTGGCTTGTTTTGGCAATGCCACCGGCCAGATTGCCGTCACCCCTTCGGGAGGAACCCCCGGCTACACGTACTCGCGCGATGGTGGTACCTCTTTTCAAGCTTCGAATGTCTTCGCGGGGTTGCCGGCAGGCACTTACTCCATCGTGGTGCAGGACGCGAACAACTGCCGCACGTTGCCCCGTAGTGTTGCCGTTACCGGCCCTTCCGCAGCGGTGTCGTTTTCCACAGCAGTTACCGGAGTGAATTGTTTCGGTGGCAGCACTGGCGCGATCACAGTGACCGCCTCGGGTGGCACGCCCGAGTATGAATACTCGATTGACAATGGAAACTCGTTCGTGCTTGCCGATGTCTTTTCGGGCCTCACTGCGGGTGTATATGATGTGGTGGTACGCGATGGAAACAATTGCACCGCGCCCGTCTCGCAGGTGACGATCACACAACCAGCGGCACCGCTGTCAATTTCTGCAGCGCCCACACCCATTGCCTGCTTTGGCGAAACCACGGGACAAATTAACGCCTCTGCTTCCGGTGGAACAGCTGCTTATGAGTTTTCGCTTGATGGCGGGGCGTTTCAGTCTTCCGGAATTTTTTCGGGTTTGAATGTCAACGCGTACTCGTTGCAAGTGCGCGATAGCCGCGGCTGTATTGCCTCCACCACGGTCGCGCTTACGCAACCATCTGCCCCGTTGGCCATCGATGCTATTACCGATACGGATGCTTCGTGTTTGGGAATTGACGATGGCACCGTTGTGGTGTCAAGCGTCACGGGTGGCACGCCTGGTTATGCCTACGCGCTCAATGGCGGAGCGTTCCAACCTTCCAACACATTTACCGGCCTGGCGGCCGCCACCTACACGGTAGCCGTGCGCGATGCGAACAACTGCCAGACCAGCGCGTCCGTCACCGTAGACAACGCCATCCAGTTGGTATTTTCTGCCACGCCCAGTCCGGCCGTTTGCCTGGGCATCAATGACGGTGCCATTGCCTTTTCGGGCGAAAGCGGAGGCACCGGACCGTACACGTACTCGATCGACAATGGGGTCAACTTTGGGCCATCGGCCACCGTTTCAGCGCTGGCTCCGGGCACCTATTCGCTGGTAATCAAAGACGCAGTCAACTGCCGGTCGGTGCCCGGCACAGTCACGGTGGCTGCCGGCACCGTCATCACCGCCACGGTGGCAACCACCGCGGCATCTTGTGCCAACAATGACGGCACCCTCGAATTTACCTCCGTGACGGGCGGCACACCGGGCTATGCCTACTCCATCACCGGCCCCGCGGGCCCTTTCATTCCCAATCAAACGATATTCACAGACCTGGTCTCGACCCCCGGCCCGGCCGGTTATGATGCTGTGGTGCGCGATGTCAACGGATGCTTGTCCGCCACGCAAACAGTGTTGGTGCCCATATCCAATGTGATTAACATAGATACGTTGTATGTGAACCGCACGATTTCACTGCCTGACTTACCGACAGGCGCGCTCACCGTTGGCTTGGTAGACGAGGGCAATAGTCCGTATGAAGTTGCCCTGGACTTGGTACAGTCTATTCCCTTTGAAGGCAAAACGTTTTCATCCGGCTTTCAACCGGCTGTCGTCAATCCGGCCAATGGCAACTGGGAAGTGAGCTTTGCGACATTGTTTGCCGGCTTTTACCGCATAACGGTGCGAAATGCGGCCGGGTGCGAGCGTATTTTTGAGAACGTGCAGTTGTTGTTTGATACCAACCTCGTGATCCCGAACATTTTCACCCCCAACGGAGATGGCGTCAATGACGTGTTCTACATACGCAACAAGACCGAGTTTACTTCGGTGGTCATCACCAACCGGTGGGGCAAGGAAGTATTTTCGTCCAACGACTATCAAAATAACTGGTCGGGTGGCGAGTTGGCGGACGGGGTGTACTACTACCGCATCAACACCGCGGGTCAAACCTTCACGGGGTGGGTGGAGATACTGCGGCACTGATTGTCTGCCTTCGGTTGACTTTCTGGTTTTCGGTTTCGGCAAACCGGTCAACAAACCGGATGGTGCGAGGTACCTCAAACCGACCCAGTCGTTGCTCCAATTCGCGGATCAACCGGAGTTGTTCTTCTGCGGGCCATTGTTGGCCTTCCACCCACAGCGTTACTTCCTCGCCCAGGCGGTCGTGCGGTAGTCCGGCCACAAAAAACCGATGGCCGCAATCAAGCTGGTCAAACACTTTTTGAATGGTTGGCTCGAGGCGTTCGGGGATCACTTTGAGGCCACCTGTGTTAATCACGTTGTCCCATCGGCCCAGCCATACAAAGCGTGTGGACGAAACGATCTCAATCAGATCATTTGTTGTCACCCGGCCGGCCGGGAAATATTCAGCTTCGGCCACCAGGCAACCGCGGTCATCAGTTGAGATACCGATGTTGGGCAGTGTGGTGAAGACGCGCGCGGGCGTGGGTACATTGAGGCGCTGCAATGCAATGTGCGTGAGTGTTTCGGTCATGCCATAGGTGAGGTAGATGTTATTTTCAAATCGCGTCAGGCGAGCGCGTACGGCCTCTGACACATCCGCCCCGCCTATCAACAGGTTTCGAATGCGCTCCAACCGAAGCGCATCTTCGCTCTCCAAAATGGTCTGTAGCTGAAGCGGAACCAAAGCCACAAAATCAATGGGAGTATCGGGTGCGAGGGATCGAAGCGGGTTTGATGTTGGCTCTGCTGCGGCCACCGACAGTCCTGCGTACAGGCAGCGCGCCAGCATCATTTTACCGGCTACATAGTCGGGGTGAAGCGCCAACAAAGCTGTTTCGCCCGCACGAAATCCGATGGCGTTTTGCGATCGCTCAACCGAGGCAATCATTTGCTTACGTGAGGCAACAATGGTTTTGGGGGCACCCGTGGAGCCGGATGTTTGCAATAGGAAAGAGTCGGCCCCGTTCAGCCACGCGTGGCAAAAGCGGATGACCGATTGCTCAAAGGCCGTTGCATCGGCCCAGCGTATGCCTCGTTTGACATCATCCCAGGAGAGGCGCGCGCGCCTGTTGAGTTGAAGCCAGGCCATCACCTCTTTCGCTTTCGCGGTTTGACCACCAACTCCCGATATCCGTATGTGGTGTCTACTTTGCGTTCAAATACAGCTTCGGCTTGTTCTACCAGCGTAATCTCTGCGGTAGTGTACACGAGGTTTCCATCCATGACATGGCCGCCCGTGGTAGTGCCCACGCTGTCGCTCACCGCCAGATGCAGATGGCACGCCTCGGAGGTGAGTGTGCCGGTCAAGGAAACAATCTCAAAATGCCCGGCTCGTGTGGTGGTAACTTCTTGATTGGCAAATCGCAAGGCCACGTGTTCCAGGCTGCCCACGCACGTGACGATGCTCGCGGCTTTCAACCCATGGGCGTGCGCTAACCGAAGCAGTTCTTTTTTCAGATCTGCTTTGGGCCCCAGCCGTAGGGTGTAAAACATACCGCGGCTGGGTAAGAGGTTGTCATCGCGCTGCGCCATGGCGGTACTTTGAAAGACAACAACCGCTAGCACCCCCAGCCATTTCATCAGGGAAATTTTGGGTATTTAGAGAAATCCGGTTCGCGTTTTTCCAAAAAAGCATTTTTGCCTTCTTTGGCTTCATCGCTGAGATAGTACAGCAAGGTGGCGTTGCCGGCCAGCTCTTGGATGCCTGCCTGTCCATCCAGTTCGGCATTGAATGCACACTTGAGCATGCGTATCGCCAACGGGCTCTTGGCCAGAATTTTTTTGGCCCACGCCACATAGGTTTCTTCTAACTGATCCAACGGTACCACCTTGTTCACCAACCCCATGTCAATGGCTTCTTCTGCGTTGTACTGATCACAGAGATACCAGATTTCTCGCGCTTTCTTTTGCCCCACAATGCGCGCCAGGTACGAGGCACCAAATCCACCATCAAAGCTGCCCACTTTGGGGCCTGTTTGGCCGAAGCGTGCGTTGTCGGCCGCGATGGTCAGGTCGCACACCACATGCAGCACGTGGCCACCGCCAATGGCCCAACCCGCCACGGCTGCAATGACCGGCTTGGGTATCGAGCGGATGATTTTTTGCAGGTCAAGTACATTCAGGCGAGGCACGGTATCCTGGCCCACGTAGCCACCATGACCGCGCACGCTTTGATCGCCACCGCTGCAAAACGCTTTGCCGCCTTCACCAGTCAAGATAATGACCCCAATGGAGGCGTCTTCGCGGCAAATCAACATCGCGTCAATCAGCTCTTGCACGGTAAGCGGGGTGAACGCGTTGTGTACCTTTGGCCGGTTGATGCTGATGCGCGCAATGCCATCCCACGTGTGGAACAAAATTTCGTTGTATTCTTTCGCAGGCTTCCAGGGATACTTCAAGGTCATAAGGATTGTTTGATTTGTTGTTTCAGGTTTTCGAATACCCGTTGATTTGTTTCGATATCGGTTTCGACTTCCAGGATTTGGGCGCGGGGGTGGGCGTTGAAAAAATGCGGGAGTATCTCGCTCAACGCTTCCAGGCTGTGGGCCCGTTGATAATCCAGTCCCATTTCGTGGGCCAGCGACTGCGCGGCTAGCCGCTGGGTGGCCACAAAGTACGTATCCCGCTCCGGCAGATGGCCCGGTCCGTCAATCAAGCTGAAAATGACACCTCCGTGGTTGTTCAGCAGCACGATGCGCAGATTGGGCGGCACATGCTCGTTCCAAAAGGCATTGCGGTCGTAAAAAAATGCCAGATCGCCTGTGATCAACACCTGCAGTTGATCATTTGCCCACGCGTGGCCCAGGGCCGAACTGGTGCAGCCGTCAATGCCACTGGTGCCGCGGTTAGCCCAAATGCGCACGCTCGGTTGTTGAATCCATGGCGCGAGCATATTCACATAGCGTACCGACATGCTGTTGGCCACGTGCAGCGATGCCTGAGCGGGCAACCGGGTCAACACCTGCCCCACGGTAGCCAGGTCAGAGAAAGGGCACGCAGCCATGAATGTCTCCAGCACAGCTTGCGTCCGGGCGTGCAGCGCCTGCCACGCGTGCCAAAACGGGCTCGCTTTTTTTTCGGCCAGCATGGGGAGTAGCTGTTGAAAGAAAGGGGTTTCCTCGCTGAGCACCACCTGCGTCAGCGATTGAAACGTGTCTGCCACGCCTTCGTGGGGCTGCACGTGTACATGCTGTGCTGCGGGATACTTTCGCAAAAACAGTTTCGTGTGTTTCGAAATGACGGATTGGCCCAACGTGATCAACAAATCCGGTTGCCATTCTTTCTTTTGGTCGTCTGAAGCATGGGCCAGAAAATGATCGGCTGTGCCGATGGCCGGGGTGCCATGAAAATTAGCCAGCACATCGGCCACCAGCACGGCACCGGTTTTTTTACCAAAGGCCGTTATCGCTTGTTGTAGCGCGGGGTTGTGTTTGTGTTGGCCCGGCAGCACGATGATTTTTTGCGCGCGGTTGATTTGCTCGGCCATCCATGCAACGGTGTGGGGCGCGGGCAGGGGGCTGCTGCGGTGCGTATGGATGACGCGGACGGCCGAATAGCCGATGGCCTCGTGGGCAGCCGGGTACAGCGGCTCGCGCAGCGGCACGTTCACATGTACGGGGCCCTTTGCGGGAGCTTGTGTTTCGATGATTGCCTCATTGAGGCAGCGGTTGATGTGCCACGAAGCATCGGCATGGTCATAGTCGTGCGGCAGGTGAAAAGACTTTTTCACATGCCGGCCAAAGAGGCTGCGCTGCCGAATGGTTTGTCCGTCCATTTGGTCGATCCACTCGGGGGGGCGGTCAGCCGTCAAAATCAAGAGGGGTACGTGTTGATAAAACGCCTCGGCCACGGCAGGCGCAAAGTTGTAAGCAGCCGAGCCCGAAGTGCAGATCAACACCACGGTGGCCTCCGTTTCGCGCGCTAAGCCCAGGGCGAGAAATGCGGCCGAACGCTCATCATTGATCACACGGGTATGCAGGCGGCCATGGCGCGCGAAGGAAAGCGTAAGCGGGGCGGAACGCGAACCCGGGCAAATGATGGCCTCACGTATTCCCTGCAGTGCACAAAGTTCGGCTATGTCATAGATGGGTTGGAGTCGCTGGGCCATAGCATTACAACACCACCGAAGCCAGCGTGTTCATTTTCCATTCCGTTTCGGCCCACTCTTCATCGGGCTGTGAATCCTGGGTGACGCCCGCCCCGGCATAAAACCGAAACCGATCGTCAAACACCTGCGTGCAGCGTAAGTTGACAAACAGGTGGCTGCCGTGCCCCAGGCCCACCGGACCTAAGAAGCCACTGTAAAAACTGCGGTCGTATCCTTCATGACGTTTCAGAAAGTTCAGCGAGGCCTCCAGCGGCATGCCGCACACAGCCGAGGTCGGGTGCAGCAGCCGCAGCATCACCGTGCCAAATTGCGGAAAATGGATGGCTTTCATATCCACTTCGTAATCGGTTTTCAGGTGCATGACGTTGCCGGCCACCAAGGTGCGCGGCCCGTGTTCCTGGTATTCGCGCACGCGCAATTTTTTGAAGCAATTGATGATGTACCGACTCACCAAGGCTTGTTCTTCAATTTCTTTTTGAGTCCAGGCCACATTGCGCACGTCCATGCCTTCCACAAAGGGTTTTGTTCCCGCCAAGGCCACGGTGCGGAACACGTGCTGCTCGTCTACACTGGCCAGCGCTTCTGGCGTGGCACCCAGCCACGTTCCGGTTTCGGGGCTCGACACAAGGGATACCAAGGCATGCGGATACCGGTCGCACAGCGCGTGAAAAAAGTCCACGAGCGCATGGGTATTGCCAGACGGCACATCCTTGTAGCGCGAGGGTACAATCTTCTCAAATTTCTTGTCGCCAATGGCTTGCACACATCGCGCCACCAAAGCCGGATAGCTGGATGGGTTGGCGTTCGGATGAGTACCCGGCCGGAAGTGAAAAGCGGGCCGCGCGCTCGTGTCTACTTTTTCGAGTGACGCCCCTGTTGCTTCGTCTATCCCTTGGGCGGCATGCAACCGCTGGTTTTTGAAGGTCAACAGTACCTGTGCCGATAAATGCCAGGCGGGTTTCGCGGGGTCAAAAGGGGCCATCACAAAGCCGGGTGCGGTGTCCTCCAGCGAGAGGTCGTCCACGGTGCGGATGCCTACGTCACTGGCCGCCAAATACACTTCGTCATGATGGGGCATGCGCCAGAGGGCGATCGAGTGCCCCAATGCCAAGAAGTGGGTGACCCCTTGCCTGGCGGTGGTATGTGTACGAGCAGACGTGGCGGTTTTCATCCCTTCATCGCTTATCTATGATGGCCATCGTGAGGCGGCTGATGCACACCAGTTCGTGTTGTTCATTGGTGATGCGTATCTCCCACACATGCGTGCGCTTGCCAATGTGCACGGGCGTTGTTTCGCCATACACAAACCCCGAGCGGACGCTTTTGATGTGATTCGCGTTGATTTCCAAACCCACCGCATAGCATACCGACAAGTCGAGGCAGCAACTGGCGGCCACGCTGCCCAAGGTTTCAGCCAACGCCACCGAGGCTCCTCCATGTAACAGGCCAAGGGGCTGGTGGGTTCGCGCGTCTACCGGCATTTTTGCGCGAATGCAGCCGTCCCGCACCTCCACTACTTCAATGCCCAAATGCGACACCAAGGTGTGATGGGAAAACGCGTTTAGCTGGGCGGGTGTTACCTCTCTGTTAAAAATGGGCATGAAGGGCGTGTAACGTCTTGAGATTGAACTATTTCTTTATTTTTGCGCCCGCCAAGCGAACGGCCTTAAAATTAACACGAAGTTGAACACCAAAAAAATATACATCATACGCCACGGGCAAACGGATTACAACCTGAAAGGCATTGTGCAGGGCAGCGGGGTGGACTCCTCGTTGAATGACCGGGGACGTGCCCAGGCGCAGGCTTTTTTTGACAGGTACCAAACGGTGCCCTTTGATAAAATCTACACTTCGGCCTTGAAACGCACGCGTGAGTCGGTACAACCGTTTATGGATGCGGGCGTGCCCACCGTGGCATTGTCCGGGCTCAATGAAATCAGTTGGGGTACCAAAGAGGGCCAGTCCATCACGCCCGAAGAAGACGCCTACTACCACTGGATGCTGCAGCAATGGCGCGAGGGGCAAACCCATCACCGCATTGAAGGGGGCGAGAGCCCCGAGGACGTAACCCATCGGCAGGGCGAAGCGTGGGATCACATCATGCAGCAAACAAATGAACGCACCATTTTGGTGTGCATGCACGGCCGCGCCTTGCGTATCCTGTTGTGCCGGTTGCTTCAGTATCCGCTGCGCCAAATGGACACCTTTGAGCACCAGAACCTGTGTTTGTATCAACTCGACTTCACCGGTACGCTGTTTGCCATCAAAAAGCACAATGACGTGTCGCACCTGACCCACCGGGTGCAAACGGCCGCGGGGGTTCCGTCATCGCTGCTCACGACTTAGCCGAGGGCAGTTGTTCCAACGCAGAGCGGGCTTTGCCGTCAATGCTGTTTTTGTATTCGTGTTTCTTGAATGACAGCGCCAGCTCGAAATATTTTTTTGCCTCTGCATAGTTCTTTTGCTCTTGCGCCAAATAGCCCAGGTTGAGAGCTGAGTTTGCGCCAAAGTACCAGGGATTTTGGCCGTTCAGGTGGATGGCCTGCTCGTAGAACAGCTTGGCAGAAATGAGATCGTTGGTTTTGTGGGCCAGCCGCGCCTGGCGGTAGATGTACTCGGCAATTTCTTTGCCGCTGTGCAAGTCGGCCGGTTGTATGGATTGAAGTACCGCCCGGGCTTGGGCAAAGTAGCCTCCGTCCGTGGCAAAGCGCACCTTCAACAGCTTGGCGTTGGGAAAACCTCCCTCTTCCAATTGGCGGGCGGCATACTTGTCCGGTTCGGCCACCTCGCGCCCGGTGGCCTTGGCTTTTTCAAAAAAGCGCTTGGCTTCGGTGGGGTTGCCCAGCAAATGGTGGCACAGGGCCATTTTGAAATAAGAGTCTTTTTTGAAGTTGCTGCTCTTGTAGGTGACAATGAATTTTTGGAAGGCAGCAATCGAAGCGTGATACTCTTCTTTTTGGAGCAGAATCTCTCCGCGCAAATACTCCAGGTAGTAGATGGGCAAACCTTGGTTGTGTTCATCCAAATGCCGGATCAGTTGAAGGGCCTCTTCGCTCTGCGTGTTTTTGACCATCATATTGATGGCCAAGAATAACAACAGCCGGTTGCTTGGTTCTTTGGCCAGCATGGCCGTTAGGCCTTTGGATGCTTCCGCATGCTGCTGGTTGATGAGGCCCTTGATGGTGAAGTACAGGATGGAAGCCTCCACGCTCAGGGACGACCCCGACTCGCGCAGCCGTTGCAGTTGGTGCTGCCCGGTGGTAACCGAGCCGCGCATCCCCAACAGGCTCATAAAAAAGTGGTACTTGTCAGGCACCGAGCCGATCATCACCTGGATGACGCCATTGGTTTTGAGCACGGGAACAAAATCGGGAAATTCTTTGAGGCAGGCTTGCGCCAATTGATGCGCTTTCCGGATGGCAAAGACCGCTTCCATTTCCTTTCCGAGGTTCAAAAAGTTGAAGCCCCGTTGCAGGTGCAACTCCGCCAGCAAAAAGAGGGTTTCGGCATTGCGCGTCATGCCTTCCAGTTTCTTGAGCCGCTGTTTGAAGCGGGCATCGATGATGTCAAATTTGGCTTGGTCCTCGCTGATGAGCACATCGATGGTTTCGCCCAGGCTGCTCAGGTAGAGGCGGTGCAGTTCATTGGAGCGGCTATTGGCCTCTAACAACTTCAGGCCTTGCTCCGTTTGCAAATTCAGGATGAGGGCATGTGCTTTTTGCAGGTCGGCATCAAACTGCCATACAACGTCCTTGGCATCGGCCCACAGCATCGACCAACAAAAAAGGCAGGTTAACCATCCTGCCTTGTTTTGTGGGGTTCCTTTCATGGGTTACGCGCTTGCTTTCTTGGTACGTCTAACGGGCGCGGCCTTTTTTGGTTTTTCTTCCTCTACCGGCCCCATGTCTACATCGGCCAAAATGCGGCCCGAGTGTTCATCGATGACGATTTTCTTCTTCTCGCGTATCTCGGCAATCTTTTGGGGAGGGATAATGATGTTGCATCCTTCGGCTGCCCCGCGTACCACGCGTACCACGGCCAGCCCGTTCGAGAGGCTTCTGCGCAAGCGGTCGTAGTGCTTCAACAATTTGTCTTCGATCTTCTTAGTGGCTTTTTCGCGTTCGGCCAACAATTTGCGTTCTTCCTCTTGGCTCTCGCCCAGGATGTCGTTCAGTTCGTCTTTTTTTGTATTGAGGTCTTCTGCTTTGTCTTTGATGAGGGTTTCGATCCCCGCAATCTCTATCTTTTTGGCTTCGATCTTTTCCTTGGCTTCTTTGATACGTTTTTCACACATCTGCACTTCGAGTTCCTGCAGCTCAATCTCCTTGGTGATGGCGTCAAACTCGCGGTTATTTTTGACGTTTTTCTGCTGGTCGTTGTATTTCTTGACCAGCTTTTCGGCCTCTTTGATCCCTTCCTTGTTTTTCTTGATCACTTCCTCCAAGTCCTTCAGTTCTGTCTCGAAGCGGCTCTGGCGGGTTTTATACCCCTCCATTTCGTCTTCCAAGTCCTGCACCTCATCGGGTAAATCACCCCGCAATTTGCGCAGCTCGTCCAGTTTCGAGTCAATGGATTGGAGTTTTACCAGGGCTTCAAGTTTTTGTGCAACTGTTTGATTTTCCATTCGTTACAGGTAGCTTATTGGATTGGTGACCGTTTTTGAAAAATTGACTGCAAAAGTAGGGAATTTTTTGCTCAAAACCTCCACCAGAAGGTCTTTGGTGAACTGCTCGCTTTCGTAGTGGCCAATGTCTGCCACGGTAATCTTGCCTTCGGCATCAAAAAACTCGTGGTATTTGAAATCGGCCGAGATAAACACATCGGCCCCTTGGGCTATGGCCGCAGGCAACAAGAAGCTGCCCGCGCCTCCGCAAACCGCTACTTTTCTGACCTCGGTGCCTACCACGGCCGTATGCCTCACACATCCCGTTTGCATCACGTTTTTCAAACGCCTTAAAAACGCGAAAGGTTCCTCGGGTGCCGCCAGCTCGCCAATCATGCCGGCACCGACCTCCTGATTCTCGTTTTTCAGCTCGGTCAGGTAGTAGGCCACTTCTTCGTAGGGGTGGGCCGCGCGCAGGGCCGCCATGACGCGGTGCGACAGATGGGAGGGGAAGATCACCTCGGCTCGGGTTTCGTTCACCCGCTCGGCTACGCCCCGCTGCCCGATGGCCGGGTTGGCCTGCGCAGACGGAGTGAATGTTCCCACGCCCTGCACCTGAAAACTGCATTCCGCGTACCGGCCCACAGCGCCTGCGCCCGCGGCATACAAAGCGGCCATCACCTGGGCGGCCTGGTCGTTGGGAATGAATGTGACCAGCTTGGAGAGGCTGCGCGTGTTGGGCTGTAAGATGCGCGCGTTCTGCAGCCCCAGCCGATCGGCAATTTTCTTGTTTACGCCCGTGTGGATGTGATCCAGGTTGGTGTGGATGGCGTACAGGGCGATGTCGTGTTTGATGGCCTGCAGCACAGCCCGCTCACCGTATGTTTTTCCGGTAATTTTTTTCAAGGCGCGAAAAACGATGGGGTGATGCGCCACGATCAGGTTGCTGCCCTGTTGCCTGGCTTCCTCCACCACCGCTTCGGTGCAGTCCAGCGAAACCAGGATTCCCGTCACGGGCCACGAAGGATTGCCGGTGATAAGCCCGCAGTTGTCGTAGTCCTCCTGGTAGGCCAGGGGCGCCCACGCTTCCAGGTGCGATAGGATGGATGCAATAGCTTCAGCCATGGTAAATTATCTGTTTCTTTGTGCCGATGTCGATTTTAAAAGTACTGCTTTTTCCGCTCGCTTGGCTCTTTGGCCTGGTTACGGCTGTGCGCAGTTGGCTTTATCAAATCCACGTTTTCAAACAACACACGTTTGCAGTGCCCACCGTTTGCGTGGGCAACCTGGCCGTGGGAGGCACCGGTAAAACGCCCACCATCGAGTACCTGATCCGCTTGCTGGCGCGCGACTTTACAGTGGCCACCTTGAGCCGTGGCTATGGTAGGGCCACCCGTGGGTTTCGGTTGGCGAATACGCACGATGATGCGCAGACGTTGGGTGACGAACCTTTTCAATTTTATCGCAACTATCACCCGGCCGTGTATGTGGCGGTGGACGAACACCGTGCGCACGGCATCGCCACTTTGCAACAGCAGCACCCGGGTATCCAGGCGGTTTTATTGGACGATGCCTTTCAGCACCGGGCCGTGAAACCCGATGTGTCCATCCTGCTCACGGAGTATCACCGTCCGTTCTTTCGCGATCGGTTGATGCCTGTGGGCCGCTTGCGCGAGCCGCGAAGCCAGGCCAGTCGCGCAGACATCATACTGGTGACGAAATGCCCGCCCGATCTATCAGACGCCAATCGCGAAGCCTTTGCGAAGGCCCTCGCTCCGTATTTGAAGCGCGACACCCCGATTTTCTTTTCGCGCATTGCCTATGGCGCGCCCATTGGCTTCGATGGGCAACTGTGCCGCCTCGATCGCTGCGTGGCGGTATCCGCCTTGGCCGATGGATCCGTGTTTGAAAACGCGCTGAAGGCCCAAGCCACGGTGGTGCGCACGGTGCGGTTTGCCGATCACCATCGCTACACGGCCGCGGAAGTGGACGCGCTGCAGCGGCAACGGCCGCCCGGGGCACGGTTTGTCACCACCGAGAAAGACTTCGTGAAATTGATTCATCCTTCGGTACGCCCCGCATGGCAGGCCGAGCACTGGTGTTACGTACCTATCACGATCGAAATCCTGAAAGATGGTTCAATATTTGATTCGATGATTCGGGCCGTGGTGGCTGGCAAATCGAGTAAATCAGCTTAGTATCCGTTAACTGCGTTATTTTTGTACGTGTTTTTGCGTTTCTTCTTTGTTTGCGTGTGTGGGCTGCTGGCAGCAGACGTGGGGGCGCAACGCCCCGCGCCCCCCGCCACCGACTACCAAGGCATGGGTGGCAACCGCGTAGACACCGTGCGCGGCCCCTTGTTGAGTCGGAAAGGCAAGGGATCGCAAATCGTAGACGACTCCACCAAGAACGTGTATGGCCCCAAGACCACCCTGTGGTCTACGGAAACCGACTTCTTTCGCAACCGCCCCGCCTACCGGCCGCTGGACACACTCATTACCAACTACCACTGGTGGACGTTCATGGAACGCTTGCAGTTTCTCTACCAAGACCTGGGGGTGAACGGCACCGCGCTGAACCCCATCTTGCCCACTCCCACAACCACCATAGGCGCCACGCCCGGGTTCAGCGTTTACGAACCCTACTACACGCTTGATGATTCGCACTACTACAACACGCGCTCGCCCTATTCCAGCTTTAACTTGGTGTGGGGCGGCCTGGGGCGCGCGCAAACAAAAGTGGAGTTCAGTCGCAACATCAACCCGCGCTGGAATTTTGGGTTTAACTATCGCCCCATCCTTACCGACAAGCAAATAGACAGGCGCAGGAAAGGCGACCGTCTTGTCATCCACCATTCGTATGAGTTGTACTCCACGTTTTTATCGAAAGACTCAAACTATTTTCTGCTGGGCAGCCTGAAGCGGATGCGCCACCGTGTGAACGACAACGGAGGGGTGTTTCTGAACAATCGCGATAGCGTGTATGCCGATTACTTTTCGCAGAATATCCAACCGTTTTTAACCACGGCCCAAAGCGAAGAGCTACGCACGCAGGCACACCTGTTTCATCAATACCGATTGGCAAACTCGTTTCAGGTGTATCACGTTTTCGATGCCGGCCGCCAGTTCAACGCGTATCGCGATCAGCCGGGGGCCGAACAGGAGCGGTTCTATGACACGCTCACCATCCCGGTATCGCTTTCGGCCACCACCAACGATCGCAACAACTTCAACTTCACCCAAAATGAGGTCGGGATCAAAGGATCAGCCGGTTTCTTATTTTACAACTTTTACTATCGGCTTCGGTCGTTCGAAAATGCCAATCCCGGGTTGGCCCGAACAGACCCTCGCTTCTTTCAACGCGGCATCGAAAACTACGTGGGGGCACGGGTAGCAACCCAATTTGACTCCGTCAATTTCCTGAGCGGTCATGCCGAGTACTTGCTGGACGGAAATTACCGCATCCAGGGGCAACTGGTGACCCCTTGGATAGAGGGGTACCTTGTTAACAGCCTTGCTAAGGCGGCCTTTAAACCGCAAGGATATTTTGGCCGATACAATTTTTGGGTGAATGATTTTGACGATGTGGCTTCACTGTACGCCCGGTCGTTCCTGAAAATCAAATGGGGTCGGTTACTGCTGATGCCCGGTGCTTCGTATTCGCTCACCGGCAACTACATCTATTTTGAGAAACGTGGCACCGAAGGCCAAACTGTTTTGCCGTATCAGTCGGGCGGCATCCAGCAGGTGTTTATGCCCGAACTCCGGTTTGACCTTCGCTTTTTCCGTCACTTTCACCTGCGCCCCTACGCGGTGTACAATGCCATTCTTCAAAATGCCGATCAGGCCTTGGCGTTGCCTTCGTACCTGGCCAACGTGCAAATAGCCTATGAGAATGTGCTGTTCAAAAACGCCATCCGGGTGCAGGTGGGCGTAGATGTGCATGCCCGGCCGGCCTATTTTGCCATGGGCTATGCGCCTTCCATCCAACAGTTTTTTGTGCAGCGCGAAGTGGAAACCCCCGCGTACCGCTACCTGACCTTATTTGTGAACGGCCAATTCAAACGGGGCCGCTTCTTCGTGAAGTACAATAATTTGCTGCAGCCATTTTTGGGCTTCGGCTTTATGCCCGTGCCGGCTTACCCGGGGCAGCGCAACCTGCTCGACTTTGGATTTGACCTGATTTTATTTGATTGACGATATGGTGGTGGACAAGCATGTATTGGGACTGGAATTGGCGACCGACCCGCGGTGGGTAAACATTGCGCAGAAGAACATTCACGACATCTTGATTGACCACGCCTACTGCGAACAAAAGGCGGCCTCATCCTGCATTTCGCTCATTGTCCAGTATCCCGAAAAGGCCGCGTTGGTGGAGGTGCTGGCCCCGGTGGTGGCCGAAGAGTGGAATCATTTTGAACGTGTGCTGGACCAATTGCGCAAACGAAACCTGCCGCTGGGCCCGCAGCGCAAGGACGAGTATGTGGAGGGGGTGAGCAAACTGCTGAAAAAGGGAGGCAGCCGCGACCAGCAGCTGGTGGAGCGATTGCTGATGAATGCGTTGATTGAGGCCCGAAGCTGTGAGCGTTTCCGCCTGTTGTGGAAAGAAGTGCAAGATGCCGAACTGAGCCAGTTCTACCATGAACTGATGGTGTCGGAAGCCAGCCACTACAAGAATTTTCTGCAACTGGCCAAGGAGTACGCCCCGGCCGAAGAAGTGGAAACGCGCTGGCGTGAGCTGCTCAAACAGGAGGCTGACGTGGTGCGCGCCTTGGGCATTCGGGCCGATCGCATGCATTAAAAAGCCATCGCTGGTTTGGGCGATTGAGATGCAGCTAAACAGATCGTCTTTTTGGCGGATGTCTTTTTACCGCACCACTACCTTCACCGATGTCTCAAAACCATTTCCTTTCACACGCGCCACATACACACCTGCGCGTGCCAGCGATAGCCGTCTCTCGTTTCGGCCACGCACGCCCGCAAAGGAATCGGTTGCAGCCAATTTGCCTTGCGTGTCATAGATCGCCACTGAAACAGGACCTGGTTCGGCCAGGTCGAAGGCGAGGGTGACCGGCCCTTCGGTAGGGTTGGGATACACACGCAACGCGGTTGTTTTTTCAGCCGTGATGGAGGTGGGCTTCTGCTGGATGTATAAGTTGTCGAGGGCCCAGCCCCAAAACGAGCCGGAGGCATCTGAATACAATCGAAAACGAAACAAAAGGGTGTCGGACTCGGCAAAGCGATCGGTCAACTGGAGGGAGTGGTTGACCAGCATGTCCGGACGGCCCGCGGTGTTGGCCGCCACGGCCGCTTGCCACGCAGCATTGTAGGAGGCGTTGTATCCCTCCTTCAGCGCTACCCAGCGCAACCCATCCTTGGTTGCTTCGGGTATCACATAGTCTTTGAATTCGGGTTGGCCAAACGTGGCGCTCGCGCTGCCCGCCTCCACCAGGGCCACGTCATCGTAGCTGAACGAGAAAGGCGAGTTGGTCACCCGGATGGGCTGGCGCAGCGTGGCCGTGCTGTTGGCGTTATTGCCATAGGTGTGAAAACTTTGCAGCGCCTGGTTGCCGGGCCCAAACGAAAGAATGTTCATTTGCCGCACGAACCAATTTGAGCCGTTGACAAAATAATCGAAATACTGATCGGCCACAGGCCGTAAGGCCAAGTGCGCAATCGTGACGGTAGCCGACCGGAACGGGGCCCCGCCCCGGTAGGAAACCAGGTGTACGGACCGGTCGCCAGGGGATACGTTTTTGAGTTGGGTAGCATGGCTGCCGATGGGTTTGGCTCGCCAGCGGGCGGCCCTCACGTCATCAACAAAAAAATCGGTGGAATCAAACGTATCTTGAAAATCGACTTCGAGTGCCAATGCCCCGTTGGGGGCTGTGCCACCGGCAATAACTCGCGGGGCGGTCATGGTTTCTTGCACCGCGCTCATGGTGGCCGTCCAGATGCCGCGGCCGTGCGTGGCAATCACGACTTCGTTGTCCTGCCCTTTCATATCCCAAACCGATACGTTCGGGAACTCATCCAGCAATGCCCAGGTCGTACCATTGTCCAGCGACTCTACGATACCAATTTCCGTGCCCGCCCACAGGATGTCTGTGTTGTGGGGGTGAACATACAAACAATAAACCGCCACATTTGGAAAGCCCCGGGTGCCCGCAGGGTTTCCTTCAAACCCGCTGATATCGGCCCAGCTTTGGCCCAAATTGGTGGTGCGCAGAATTTTGGGTTTACCCGCCATTGAAAACAAGGCATAGGCGGTGTTGGCCTCGGTGGGGTGGCTTGCCAGTTTGGTGATGCCGCCCATTACTTCATTGGTGTAGTTGGGCGTTACCGCGAACGAAGTGCCGCCATTGGTGGAGACGTGCAGGCTGCGCGTGGCCGTCATGCCGCTGCCGGCCCACACGATATTGGCGTTCGCGCGCGAGACCTCCACGTCCATAAATGAAGTGGCCGTTCCCCAATTGGGGGCGATGCGGGTAAGCGTCCAGTTTTGGCCAAAATTTTCCGATCGTAAAACACCCTCTGAAGAAAGCGTAAAGATTCGGTCGGGGAAGTGTTTTGAGTTGGCCAGCTTGGAGATGAAGGGGTGGGTCCCCGACAGGCCCAGGGTGGCACTGGCCCACGTGCGCCCACCATCAGTCGATCTTCGAAAGTTGTTGAACTGCGAACCACCGATCATTTTTTTGTCGTCCAGATTATGCCAGATCACCTCAAATCCATCGCCCCCGATGGCAAAAACATAAGAAGAGGCACGGTTGGCGTTTTCGCTGTCGCGGGAATACCACGTGCCATTGTCCTGGGTGCCGCCAAAGTACTCTTGCCGGCCCGGCCGCTTGTCCGCCCCATAAAACTGCGTAGTGTTGAACGTGTTTCCGCGCATTTCCCAATCGCCCGCGTTGATGCCGGGAGTCGCAGACGTGTTGGAAACAAACAGCCCTCCGTCATTGGCCACCAGCATCTTGTAGGTGGAGCCCGACATCGGGATCATGACAATGTTATGCTGGTCGGGATGGAAGTCGGTGCCAAAGGTGACGAACTCGTTTTTCCGATCGTACTCACCATACACATCGGCTACCGTGATGGTCGTGGCGGATACTTCGGGTCGTTCCGTCACCACAATCCTGAGTTCGCTGGTGGGTAAGTTGGTTTCGTTCCACGTGGCGCCCGCGCTCAACACCGGCCAAAAAAAGTACATGCGGTTGCGGGTGTGGCCTGCGGTGGCGGGCGTGGTGATGGCCGCAGCTGCGGTGGTACTGTAAGGAAGGGTATGCACGTACACGTACTCGCGCGCATTTAACAACGCGCTGCCGTTGGGTACATTCAAATTGAACCTGCCATCGCGTTCTTGGTCGCGGAACGACACCATCAACTGGCGAACATCGTTGCCTTCGGTGTCCACCTCCCACGCTTGAAAAGGAACCGGCACATAGTTTCGGTAGGTGTATTGGGGGTCAGGAATGCTTGCCCCGCCATCGTTTTGCGGGCCGCCTGTGGCCGGCACTTCAAAACGGTGCGCCAGTTGACTGATGCCCGGGCCGAAGCGCAATTCCACCGTGGTGTTGTTGCCCGTGCCCACATCCAACGTGCCGTTTGCGTGCGCGGCTGTAAAGTCTGTCAGCGAAATAAACCCCGTGTTGTTTTCAATGGAGTAGCTCTTCACCAGCGTAGGCGATGAGCCCAGTAGCTGGGTGCGGAACATGCCCACCCCGCCCAGGTAAACGCGCGTTTCATTGAACGGGTCAACGGCCAACGTATTGTCGTACCAGCCCTGTCCTCCCAAAAAGTCGATGTCCGTATTGTTGAAGCGCACGGATACCGGATTCCACAGTATGCCTTCGTTCGTGCTTGTGTACAGCTTGGCCAGGTCATCGTTTTCCACCGCGGCATACAGCCGGTTTGGGTTGCTGGGCGCAATGGCCAACTCGATCCGGCCCCGGGCCACCAGCCCGGTCGATGCGGATTGCCACGTGAGTCCTCCATCGGTCGACTTGAATATCCCCACGTTGTTGCGTGCGGCATATTGCATGGCAAAATCGCCCGGCTTGGCACGCAGGTCCTGGATGAAGGGCTGATCAAACGTTTTTGTCCACGAGGTGCCCCCATCCGAGGTGCGGTAGATACCATCGTTGGTGGCCACCACCGCGATGTTTTCGTTGGTCGGGTCTACGATGGCCCGGTTTACGTCATCAAAGTCACTCGTGGAAGGCAGGTAGGTCCACGTGTTGCCGCGGTCAATGGACTTGAACATACCATTGCCGCTCACGCCATCCAAATTGCCAAACCCTTCGCCCGTACCCAGGTAAATTACGTTATGGTTGGACTCGGCCATGGCCAACACGGTAGTGGCCAGGTTGCTCAGGTCGGGGGTGAGCAGCGTCCAGGCCAGACCCCCGTTGGTGGTTTTCCAAACCCCACCGGCTACCGATCCGGCATACCACGTATTTTTCTGGGGGTCATCCGGATCTACGATCAAGCCGCGCGTGCGGCCGGGTACATTGGAGGGGCCGCGCTCGGTCCATTCCAATACGCCATTGCTTTGGGTGCGGGCCCAAGCCGATCGCTTTCGGGCTGCTGCGCGGGTTCGGGCCGCCTGTCGTTCGCGCAGCAAATGACCGGGTTCATACTCCGGTCCGGTTGCGTTTTCGGCCGTGCGTATGGCTCGGTGAAATTCAATAAAATATCCCGGGCCATCCAGTGGTGCCGGCACCGGGGCCGGCACGGTCTGTGGCGAAGGTGGGTGCGTAGCCGAAACCCAGAGAATAACGGCACAGTAAGCCACCAGGGCAAGGCGTAGGTAGGTATGGTTCATGCGGGGGTGTCTAACTTAGTTTAGTCTAATGACTGCGATGTCTACTCTCAACAGGTAGTCGTCCATGGTCTCATGTTGCTTGAGTGTGCCCGGGGCGTCCAGCACTTCCAGCCAGGTGGTGCCTACCCATTTGGCATAGCCTGCACGGATGTTTTTTTGCCAAACAACTTTTTGGTCGCTTACGCGGATTACGCTTACCTCCATGCGGCCTGCGGCATTAGCCGCCTGGGTGTGCAACTCATACTCACCCGTTTCGTTCCGCTTTTTGTCGGTGGCGGGTTGTTGTGCGGTCATTGTGTTTTCGGCCACGGCCGGTTTCCGTTGGGCGGTTTTGCACGTCATCAGGCAACCGGGCAGCATGCTCCATGCCATCACTGTCAGAAGCAACCGCATGGCCTATGTTTTTTGTTTTTTCTTTTTCGCAGCCGGGAACAGCACATTGTTCAAAATCAACCGGAAGCCGGGGGACGTGGGGTGCAAATTCAGATCGGTGGGTTCTTCACCCACGGTGTGCTGGTAATCTTCCGGATCGTGGCCCGCATAAAAAGTCCAAAATCCTTTGCCGAAAACTCCGTGCAAATATTTGGCTTCGCCTATTTCTTTATTTTCGCCCATGACGGTGACGTCCGGTTTGATCAATCCTTTTTTGAAGCCGGTGGTCTGGCCATAAAACCCTTTGATGACCTGGGTGTGATTTTGTGTGAGCATGGTAGGGATGGGATCCCATTTGGCCGAAAATTGGAAGATGGAAAAATAGTCGTTGTCCTGCCGCAGCCCGCGCTCGTTGGGCTTGTTGTCAATGTCTGAAAATTCATATTCGTAGGGGTCGCGCGAAAGGCGGAAGTCGGTGAAGGCAAACGTGCTTTCATAATTCAGCTTTTGCTGAGCCTGGGGGTCGGCCGGGTCGCCATCGTACATGCGTTCGCAGATGTCCACGCCTTCGGCCGACAGGGCGATGTCATACGAGTCGGTGGCGGAGCACATGGCAAACATAAAGCCGCCTCCGGCTACAAATTCTTTGATTCGTTTGGCCACGCTGAGTTTTAGCTGTGACACCTTTTGAAACCCAAACTGGCGGGCGGTGCCTTCGGCTTCTTTCTGCTGCTCCAGGTACCACGGCATGTTGGCATAGGAGCCATAAAACTTTCCGTACTGGCCGGTAAAATCTTCGTGGTGCAGGTGCAGCCAGTCGTATTTGGCCAACGCGCCATTCAACACTTCTTCGTCAAAAACCACCTCGTAGGGTATTTCGGCATAGGTGAGCACCAGCGTGACGGCATCGTCCCACGGTTGCTTGGATTTGGGCGAGTACACGGCAATTTTGGGATACTTTTCCAACTTCATCAGATCCGAGTTGACGGCCGGGCTGGCCACTTCGGCCAGGATGGTGTTGGCCTGGGCCGCGGATATCACCTCGTAGGTAACGCCCCGCACAATCAATTCATTTTGGATGTTGGGCTCGTAGGCGCACAGGAAGCTGCCCCCCCGATAGTTGAGCAGCCAGTCCACTTCTTTTTCGTTTCGGAGAATCCAATAGGTGATGCCATACGCCTTCAGGTGGTTTACTTGTTTGGCGTCCATGGGGATGAGGATGTGATTGGCCCAGACCGGCCCCGAAAGCAACCCAATCAACAACCCAACCAGCCATTGCTTCGTTAAAGGCTTCATGTGTGCATTTTATTAAAAAGTGTCGGTCCCGCCAATGCCAGGCGAAAGATATACTTTTGTGCGCACAACCGCCATTCAACAAACCCCCAAAACAAGTCGTTATGAACTTGGTTGAAAACGTAAAAGAGGGCCTGCGCTCGGTCAAAGCCAATTTGCTGCGCTCCGTGCTCACGGCCGTCATCGTGGCCATCGGCATCATGTCATTGGTGGGCATTTTGACGGCCATCGATGGGATTGAGTTTTCGGTGTCGGAAAGCCTTTCATCGTTGGGGGTCAATACCTTTGATGTCTACTCCAAATTCAATCGCGGCAGCAGCCAGGAAGGGGTCAAAGAAAAAGTATATCCTCCCTTACAGTTTCAAGAGGTGCTTCGGTTTGTGAACCAATATGAGTTTCCGGCCACGGTGAGCATCAATGCCCGCCTGACCAGCCTGGCTGAAATCCGGTACAAGTCAAACAAAACCAACCCCAACGTGAATGTGATGGGGGTTAATGAAGAGTACATGGCCATCAAAGGGCTGAGCATTGAGGAAGGGCGGAATTTTTCGCGTTTTGAAATTCAGTACGGTACGCGGGTGGCCATTGTGGGCAGTGAACTCGCCAAGACTTTATTTGGCACCCGCAAAGAACGCATCAACACCACGCTATCTTTTAAAGGCAATCAATTCAAGGTAATTGGCGTGATGAAGGAGAAAGGAAGCATTTCGGAAAATAACTTCGACAACATGATGTTGATCCCCGTGATTGTAGCCAACCAACTTTCGGGTGGGCAACAGCTCTACTACCGCATGGCCGTGGGGGTTACAGATCCCAATCAGGTAGATGTGGCCATGGGGGAGGCCACCGGGCTGTTGCGAAAAATCCGCCACGACCAGGTGGGGCGAGAGAACTCGTTTGAGATCGAAAAAAGCGAGTCGCTGGCGCAAGAGTTGGAAAGCATCACCAGCGGGTTGCGCATTGGAGGATTTGGGGTTGGGTTCATCACCCTGTTGGGTGCATCGATTGCGCTGATGAACATTATGCTGGTGTCCGTGACCGAGCGCACGCGCGAGGTGGGGGTGCGCAAAGCCCTGGGCGCCACCCCGCTGCGCATCCGTCAGCAGTTCGTTATCGAAGCCATCGTGGTGTGCGTGCTGGGCGGCATTGCGGGCGTGCTGTTTGGCATCTTGATCGGCAACGTCATCTCAAACGCCATCGGCTTTAGTGCGTTTGTCATTCCGTGGACGTGGATCATGGTGGGCTTTTTGATTTGCATCTTGGTAGGCCTCATCTCGGGTTATTACCCGGCCTACAAGGCATCCAAGCTGGATCCCATCGAGTCGCTGCGGTTCGAATAAGAGTATCGGTGGCTGCCTTGCCTTTGAGTGGGCGGTATTGAATATCCTGCGTTTTTGATGGCCTGGGGTATTTTTTGGCAACCCTCCTTCGTCTCGCTTTTCGCGAGACTTCGGACTTTTTAAATCAGCCAAACCCCTGTTATGTTTTGAGCAGGGAGGTGAGACATTCAGTATTTTTGATGGCCTTGGGTGTATTTTGGCAACCCTCCTTCGTCTCGCTTTTTGCGAGACTTCGGACTCTTTAAATCAGCCAAACCGCTGTTATGTTTTGAGCAGGGAGGTGAGACATTCAGTGTTTTTGATGGCCTGGGGTATTTTTTGGCAACCCTCCTTCGTCTCGCTTTTTGCGAGACTTCGGAGGGTGAAGCGGAGAGGGAGGGATTCGAACCCTCGATACAGTTGCCCGTATAACGGTTTTCGAGACCGTCCCATTCGGCCACTCTGGCACCTCTCCGGTCAAGAATCGGGTGGCAAAAATAGCAATTTGTTACGGTTGCGTAAGTGACTTGATCATTTCGAGCACCTCGGCCCGTATCAGGTGTGGGTGTGTCCACGGCACAAAATGATTCATGTCGTCAATGAGCACGAGCTGTACCGGGGCGTTGACCAGCATGCGTTTGGCAAAGTGGGCATTGCCGGGGGGCACCAACTTGTCGTTGCCGCCTTGGATCACCGTTACCGGGATGGTGATTTCCTGCCACCGCGGCAGCATCGCTTCCAGTTGGGGTTTTACCCGATAAATTTCATCGTTGGAGGCGCGCAGCGAACGCGGCATCATCCACTTCAGCATGGGCGTGGCCAGCGGGGCACGGAACCACTCATGGGGTTCCAACGCGGGATCGATTGAGCCCGCCACGATGACCAGTCCATCCACCCATTGTGGGTAGTCCATGGCCATTTGCGCGATGACGGGGCCACCCAGTGAGTGCCCCACCAAAACCAGCGGGTTCGCGCGCTTGTGTTTTTCCAGCACCGGAAACAGCAGCGCACTTTGGGCGGCCAGCGATTTTTCCGCTCGCCCAAAATCCGAGCTGCCAAAACCGGGGCGATCCACCGAAATCAACTGCGCCTGCGCCAGCAGGGCACTGTCGGCCATGAAGTCAATAAACGCGCTGAGTGAACCGGGCGACCCATGCATGAACACCACCACGGGCTTAGTCGTATCGCCCACGTGCAGGTAGTTGACCGTGCGTTGGCCCACCCGGTATTGGTGCAACGTCCCCTTAAATTTTTTATCGCAGAAAAAACGGTCGATTTCGGAACGGCTCATGCGAAATTGCATGCACGAATCCATCAGCAGCATCACAGCCAAGCCGGCCAGCAGGGTAATCCAAAGTCCCTTCCAACGGACTTCCGAGAGGGTGATCACAGTTTCAAAATCTTCTTGTACTCGGTAGGCGTACGCAGCAGTTGCACGGCTTGCTTCACATCTTCGTCATACTGGAATCCGACCTCCGCTACCCCGGCTTCAAAATAATAGCGGCTCACGATCTCGCGCTCCAGCAACTCTTTTATCTGATCTTTGAACAGGGTGTACTCGTGCTTGCGGCTTTCCGCCAGTTTCTGGCGCAAGTCCATCACGTGTGGCTTCAGTTCCTCGTAATAGCGTTCGTGTTTGGCTTCTTCCTCCAGTGCTTTGAGTTCCGCTTCGATGGCGGGCTCGTGGCGAAAGGGTTTTGCTTTGATCCACCCGACAAAGTCTTGGTACTCGGCATCGGTCAGCGCAAACTGGCGTGCGGGGACAAGTGTGCTGTGCCGGGCCGCATACTCAGTGGCGTAGTCAAACAGCCAGCCTTGCGAGTAAAGGGCAATGGCCAGCGAAGATAAGGGCTTGGCGGGTCGTTTGATATCCGGATCGATGCCTCCTCCTTCATAAACCGAGCGGCCTCGCGCGGTTTTAAATTCCTTCTTGAGTGAATCCGGAATGGATTCCACGCTGCCATCTTCCCTGCGGTGGGCATAGTCCAGCACTTGAATGCAGCGGCCGGTGGGTGTGTAGTATTTGGCCGTGGTGATTTTTACCTGCGAATTGTAAGACAGCGGCCGGGGCTCTTGTACCAGCCCCTTTCCGAAAGAACGCTCCCCCAGAATGACCGCACGGTCATAGTCTTGTAAGGTGCCCGCCACAATTTCGGAAGCCGAAGCGCTGCCTCGGTTGATCAATACCACCACGGGCAGGTCTACGTCAGTGGGGCTGTTGAGCGTGCGATACGTAACATTGCGCTCGGCAATTTTGCCCTTGGTGGTGACCACCTCCTTGTCTTTGGGAAGAAAAATATTGCAGATGTTCACGGCTTCCATCAGCAAGCCGCCCGGGTTGTCGCGCAAGTCAAGCACGATGCTTTTGGCGCCTTTTTCTTTTAACGAGGCGATGGCCTGCCGTACCTCACGTCCCACGTCCTGGGTAAACTCCGTTACCTGCACATACCCCACCTCGCCATCCACCAACCCGGCATAGGGTACGTGGTTGATTTTGATTTTCTCTCGTCTGAATTCCAATGTCAGCGGATTTTTTTCACCCCATCGCTTGACGGTCAACTTGATGGTGGTACCCAGTTGGCCGCGCATGAGTTGGTTGGCCTCCTCAGGGGTGAGCCGTGCCAGCTCTACCTCGTCCAGCTTGAGGATTTCATCGCCAATGCGCAACCCGTTTTTGAAGGCCGGAAACCCCTCGTACACCATGGTCACCACGGTGCGGTTGCCAAACTGCCGGGTCAAGGCACCGATGCCCCCATACTGCCCCGTATTTTGGGTACGGTAGTCTTCAATTTCATCCTCCGAAATGTAGTTGGTGTAGGGGTCGAGCGAGTTAAGCATGGCATCAATGCCCGTGCGCATCATTTTTTGAGGGCTTACCTCGTCCACGTACAGCGTGTTTACCTCGCGAAACAGCGAGGCGAAAATCTCCAGGTTTTTGGCGATTTCGAAATACCGCTCCGCGGGGGGCGTCATCGCCAACGCTCCCAACCCCATCAAAACCACGGCTGCCACCAGCCATTTTTTCCGTTTCATGAGCTAAAAATACGATTTTTTGGTGCCAGCGGTTGGTGCGGCAGGCCGATCCGGCTCATTTTCCACCCTTTTGTCAAAACTTTTTTCTGGGCGCAATACCGCTTCGCTTCCGTTGAACGTTGCGTACCTTTAACCCGTCAACCAACCAACATACGTATGCTGAAAAAAATTTCCGGTGTGGCGCTGCTCGCTTTGGTCCTGTGGTCGTGCAGCAAAGACCCCAACACCCTCCAAACGGCCGAAAGCGGAGGATATTCCTACGAATTTGTGCCCAACGACCCGTTGAAGGTGCGCATCTACACCCTAAAAAACGGGCTGAAAGTTTACCTGAGCCAATACAAGGCCGAGCCGCGCATCCAAACCGCCATCGCGGTCAAGGCGGGGGGTAAGTTTGACCCGGCTAACGCCACCGGGCTGGCCCATTATCTTGAACACATCATGTTTAAGGGGACGAGCGCTTTTGGCACGCAAGACTGGAACAACGAAAAAGTGTTGTTGGACAGCATTGAGCAGATGTTTGAGCACTATCGCACGCTTACCGACACCACGCAGCGGAAGGAGTACTACAAGCTGATCGATCAGGTCTCGAACGAGGCATCGAAGCTTGCCATTGCCAATGAGTATGACAAACTGGTGTCAGCCATTGGCGCCAAAGGCACCAACGCCTACACCACCGAAGACCGCACCGTGTACATCAATGACATCCCCGCCAACCAGGTGGCCAATTGGCTTACCATTGAAGGCAACCGGTTTAAGGAAATCGTGCCCCGCCTTTTCCATACCGAGTTGGAGGCTGTGTACGAAGAGAAAAACCGCAGCTTAGACAATGATTACTGGAAGACCTACGAAGAAATGTATCGGGCCGCTTTTGCCAAACATCCCTACGGCACACAAACCGTCATTGGCACCATCGAACACCTCAAGAACCCGTCCATTACCGAAATCAAAAACTATTTCAACAAATACTACCGGCCCAACAACGTGGCCCTTTGCATGAGCGGTGACCTGGACTATGACCAAACCATTAAATTGATTGAAGAAAAATTTGGTGATTGGCAGCCCAACCCCGAACTCACCGCCTGGACGCCCATTGAAGAAGAGCCGATCACCGCACCGATCGAACGCGAAGTGTACGGCCCGGATGCCGAGTGGATCAATATCGCCTTCCGGTTCAAAGGCACCGGCAGCCAGGATTTTGCTTTGCTGCGCCTGACGGACATGATCTTGGCCAATTCGCAAGCCGGGCTCATCGACCTGAACCTGAAGCAGCAGCAAAAGGTGTTAGAGCCCACCAGTTTTGTGAACGACCTCAACGACTACTCGCTCCACACGTTTTCTGCGCGCCCCCGCGAAGGCCAAACGCTGGATGACGTGAAAGCGCTGCTGCTCGAGCAAATTGAGCTTGTAAAAAAAGGACAGTTTGACGACTGGTTGCTGGAGGCGGTCATCAACGATTTGAAAAAGCAAAAAACGCAACAGTCCGAATACAACTGGAGCCGCTCCAATGACATGGTTATGGCTTTTACCAACAACATTTCGTGGGATAAGTATGTGGCCTCGTTGGATGAATTGAAGAAGTACACCAAGGAAGATGTGATCAAGTTTGCCAACGACAACTACAACGACAATTACATTATCATCAAAAAGCGCACCGGCAAAGACCCAAACAGCCAAAAGGTACCGAAGCCCGCCATCACCAAAGTGGCCCTCAACAAAGAGGCAAAGTCACCCTTTCATGAAGCTATTTTGGCCAATCAGGTAGAGAAGTTGCAGCCCGTGTTTATTGACTACGATAAGGACATCAAGAAACTGAAGATGGACAAAGGCATTGACGTGCTGTATACACAGAACAAAGAGAATGCCCTGTTCACGCTGTACTATTTGGCCGACAAAGGCACGAACCACGATCCGCGCATGCAGCACGCGTTGGAGTATTTAGAATACATCGGTACAGACGAAATGACGGCAGAAGACTTCAAAAAGGAGTTTTACAAACTGGGCTGCAACTTCGGTGTGTTTGCCAGCGAAGATCAAACCTATGTGTCCCTGTCGGGCCTCACGGAAAACATGGAAAAAGCCATGCAACTGTTTGAAAAGCTGTTGGCCAACCCGAAAGCCGATGAGGCCGCGTTGGCCAAGATGATCGAGGGCACCTTCAAGAAGCGCGATGATACCAAGTTGGACAAGTTTGCCATTTTGTGGGATGGGCTGGTCAACTACGGTACCTATGGGGCCAACTCCCCCTTTACGAATATACTGTCAAATAAGGACTTGCGTCAACTCAACTCAGACGAACTGATTGCGATCATTAAGGATTTCACCCAAACGCAGCACCGCGTGCTGTACTTTGGCCCTAAGTCCGACACCGAACTGCTGGCTGCGCTCAATGCACACCACAACGTGCCGGCCGCGCTCAAACCGGCTCCGGCTCCCGTGGATTTCGCCATGAGCGATATGTCGAAGCCCGCGGTGTACTGGACCGACTACGACATGGTGCAGGCCGAGATCATTTTCCTGTCGAAAGGCGAGACGTATGACCCCGCCCGGGCGGCCAAAATTCGGATGTTCAACGAATACTTTGGCGGCACCTTGAGTTCACCCGTGTTTCAGGAATTACGCGAAGCGCAAGGGTTGGCTTATTCGGCATTTGCCAGCTACAACACGGCCCAGCGAAAAGACAAGAACGACTCGTTTTTTGGATACATTGGCACGCAGGCCGACAAACAGCGCGAGTCGATGAAGGCCATGATGGGTCTCATCCAGGAGTTCCCGAAATCGGAAGGCGGGTTCAACATCGCTAAGCAGTCGTTGCTCAACCAGTTGGAGAGCGAACGCATCACCAAAACAAGCATCTTGTTCAACTACGAGTCGGCCCAAAAGCGCGGGTTGGATCATGACATCCGCAAGGACATCTACCGCGACATCCAAACGATGACGCTGGCCGATTTGGAGACGTTTCAGCAGGAATACATCAAAGGCCGGAAGTTCAACGTGGTATTGGTGGGCTCCAAAGACAAGTTGAACCTGAAAGACCTTCAGAACTATGGCACCGTAAAGCAGTTGACGCTGGATGAATTGTTTGGCTATGAAAAACCCACCAAGATCAACCTAGAGAAAACCAACTAACACCCGCCCGGCAGGAATAACCCGGAGCGAAGGTAAAGAGGCTGTCTCCCGCATGCGTTCTCAAAGACAAATGTGTGGGACAGCCTTCTTTTTTGATGGTACTGCCATAGAACGGCAGACCGCGTTGCGCGACTTAGTACTCGACTACTCGAGCCGGTAAGGTAGCAGGTCTGATACATCACCACCATAGCGGTGCACCTCGCGGATGATGGACGAACTGATGGCCGCCAAGTTGGGCGAGGTGATTAAAAACACCGATTCCAGCTCGGCATTTAACTTCCGGTTGATCTGGGCAATGCTGTTTTCGTACTCAAAGTCGGTGGTATTGCGTAACCCGCGAAGCAGGAAACGTGCACCTTCGCGCTTGGCCAACTCGGCTGTCAGTTCCGAATAGGTTATCACGCTGATGGCCGGCTGGTTTTCAAACGTCTGGCGGATGCGCTCCAGCATGAAATCAATTTTGAAGTAGCGCTGGCTTTTGCCACTGTTGTAGCCTACCGCCACGATGATTTCGTCAAACAACGAAAGGCCGCGCAAAACAATATCCTCGTGCCCTTTGGTAAAAGGGTCAAACGAGCCGGGGAAAAGGGCAATGCGTTTCATAACCGGGGCATTGAGTCGCTAATGGGCCGCTGCTTCGGACAGCAGCAAGGGCAGCGAAAACAAATCAAAAAAATGATGTTCCTGAATCTCGTCAAACAAGTAACCAAACCGCACATTGGCCGGTCGCTCGCCAAAGGCCACATTCTGAATGTATTTGTAAAACTCCTGGTAGTGCGGGGAGTTTTTCCCAATGTAGCCCCATAAAATCACATGGCTGGTCGTTTGGTCCATGTTGAGCGCATGCAGCACCAGCATGATGTATTTGACATAGTCCGAAAACTGCTTGATCGGAAACTGGTTGTAATACAACAGCTTGCCACCGGTTACGGAGAGGATATGGAGTTTGAAACGGTCTACATAAATATACAACGGATTGCCCTGCGGGCGGGCGCTGGCGTAGGCAGCCACGCCCTCAATCAACGCAGTCGACTGATGGGTGATGCGCAGATGCGAGTGTTGGTAAAGGCTCTGTAGCCAAGTAATCAGGGGTAGTTGTGCCGCAAAAACGGTCACTACTTCCTGGCCGGGGTGAGACGTAAACAAGACCTGTTCTTCGCCAGGGGTCACCACGGCATTGAACCGCAGGTACTCCGGGGCAGCCGAGGGTTGAAACAAGGCCGAAGGAACCTGCACGAATTTGTTGTTCTTGATGGACACCAGCACGCTTTTCCAAAAGCCGGCCCCCAGCACGGGATGCGAGTCAAACAATTGCTTGATGACCTCCAACTGCTCGGCATAGTTGGACAACTCATTGAGCACGTAGTCTTCAAAGAAGAGGACCCGATTTTCGTCTGCCTCGACTACGGCAGCCTGAAAGTCGCGCACGCCAAACTGTACAATCAATTGATATTGATGAAGCTGCTCTTCATCAAATCGATCATCTTTGATCTTCTTGATTAACTTATAACTGGCAGGCGATTGCAAAATAATTGGTTATTCCCAGTTTCCGGCAGTCGATACGTCTACCTTGCTCCCAAAGTGAAGCGGTTTGCGGTTTTTCGCTTCGTTTCGCTCGTTGCGGGTTTTGTCGTCAGGGGTGGGGTCTTTTACTTCGATCACATCCACCTTCAGCCCCGACTTGTCCACCTTGCCCACGTAAATGTCAAACTTCTGGTTTTCGCGGCCCGGAATGAAGCCTATTTTGGCGAGGTCCACATTGGGGTTGAATTGATAGCGCCACATATTAATGAGGATTTGGCCCTTCTTGAGCGCATCGCCCGGCTTTACATCGGCAAATGAAATCACCGTGCCATCTTCTGACAGGGGCGGTTCATTAGTTTTGTCACCTACCTTGATGGCATAGGGGCGCTGATTCTTGATCAACTGCTCGCCCACGTTCACCTTAAAGCCCATAAACGTTCCGTTGTCTGAGGCATTTACCGTAAAGTTCTTCTTGAAGATGCGTTCTTTGGCGGCAATGAAGCCGAGGGTATCGTAAGTGATGGTGATTTTTTCTCCGCCATACGCCTGCTGCTCAATAATTTCTTTTTTCTCCACAATGGCCACGCGTCCGTTTTCAATGAAGTTGGCCAGCGAATCCCAATTGGCGGTATAGCGGCCATGCACTTCCTGGAACACCGTTTCGGCCTCGCGTATCAACTTCAGCCGCTCAATAATGGCTTCTTCTTTAGTGGCAATGGCTTCGCGTTCTTCAATGGTTCCGTTGATGCTGCGCACCAGCTTATAAAACAGACCCAGGCTGGCCACAAGTAAAACAACGGTGAGGATTCGGTTTAGAGTCATCGGGTTTACAGATTTAGCTTGCAATAATACTTAATTTCTGGTGTTTCCTGCAACCGGTCAGAGCCTAAAATAACCCCGTAGCGAGGCTATCTGGAGCGGATCGGCCACTTGGCCAAACAGGCGGTGCCGGTGTGCCGGGGGGTGTGCCAGCACCTGGGTGGCACTGAGCCAGGCCACCTCCTCAATGACGGCCGGGCTGCCGGCCTCCGGGTCATGGCCCGTCATGAGTATTCCACCCACTACCTCAACCCCAAAAAACAACTCCACCGCGTGCAGGGGCGGATGTAGTAATTCGCAGGCAAACAAAAAGTCACGGACTTCCACCGTGAGTCCGGTCTCTTCCCGAAACTCGCGCGCCAGGCAGGCAGGAGCACTTTCGCCAAACTCCAGCCCGCCACCGGGCGGGGCCCACAACGGGCCGTGGGCCATGCGGTGGTTAATCAGCAACAGGCGCTGGTCGCGGATGCACACCCCGCATACGCGCACCCGTAACCGATTTCCGTAAAATTTATGAACGGGATGATCCATTCTTTCGTTGATTACTGTAAATCATTGTGTAAATTCGATATTAATTCGTGAATGTAAGCCGTTGCCCTCAAAGAATGCACACCTCAAAAGATAACCACGCATGTTGAAACTACCTTTTTTGTGGGGATGCCTGCTGTTGGTCAGCGGGGCCCTGGCCCAGCCTCAAAAAGAGGGGGCTTACATTGTCTGGGAAGCCGACAGCCATGATTTTGGCGAGATCACCGAAGGCGCCAAGATTGAACACGTGTACCGGTTTACCAATACGGGCGCGCAGCCCCTCATCATCACTAACATTGAAGTTACCTGCGGCTGCACCACCCCCAAAGGATGGCCGCGCGATCCGATCGGCCCGGGTGGAAAAGGTGAGTTTACCGTAGCCTTCAATAGCGCGGGCAAGGTGGGCCGCGTAACAAAAGTGGTGCGCGTTGTTTCCAACGCCACCAACGCCAAAAACCAGGTCACCTTTACGGCCACGATCGTGGAAAAAAAGGTAGACCAATAAAGGTTGGTGGCTAGCGTTGCCGCTCTTTCCAGGCCGCCAACATCAGCAGCAACCACCCGGCCAGTAGCAGCAGCCCACCCAGCGGGGTAACCCACCACACCTGAATGGACTTTGTAAACGCGAGGACATACAAGCTCCCACTGAAGCACGCCACCCCCCCGGATAAGCAAAGAACGGCCCCTACCAGCATGGGAAGTGCGGCCGGGTGGGTGCGCATCCAAACCCCTACGGCCAGTAAGGCTATGGCGTGATAAAACTGATACCGAACGGCCAGCTCAAATGTGTCAGTGGTGCCCAGGGCTTGCAAGGCGGGCTCCAACCGGTGCGCTGCAAAGGCGCCCAACGCCACTGCGCCAAAACCCAGCAAGCCAGCCAACATCAACACCTGATACGATGAAACAAAGCGATTCATACTAAGTAGCTACGTGCGGTTGCCAAAGATAGCCGTTCCGATACGGATTAATGTGCTCCCTTCCTCCACCGCTATCGGATAGTCGGCACTCATGCCCATGGAGAGCTCCTGCATGCGCACGTTGCCGGGCAGCGGCTCCTGTTTGAGGGCTTCAAAGGTCTGTTTAAGGGTTCGGAACTCCTGGCGGAGCTGGGCTTCGTCCGCGGTGAGCGAGGCCATCCCCATCAGCCCGCGTACTTCCACAAACGGTAGCCGATCAAACAGGCCTGTGCGGATCCATTGATGCAGGTCTTGGACATCGGCCCCGAACTTGGTGTCTTCTTGGGCAATGTAGAGTTGGATGAGGCACGGCACCACGCGGTTGGCCTTGGCACCCTGCTTGTTGATTTCGACCAGCAGTTTTTCGGAGTCTACTGAGTGGATCAGCGAGACAAAGGGAGCAATGTATTTGACTTTGTTGGTTTGCAAGTGGCCGATCAGGTGCCATTCGATGTCGCCCGGGAGTTGTTGGTATTTATCGACCAACTCCTGCACTTTGTTTTCGCCAAAAAGACGGTGGCCCGCGTTATACGCTTCGTGTATTTTTTCCAGTGGTTGGGTTTTGCTCACGGCAATCAGCCGACAGCCGCGGCCCAGCCCCCGTTCAAGGTGTTCAATATTACTTTTAATGCTCATTTGCCTATCTTCGCCCTTCTATCCAAACACGACAAAGGTATGGCTATACTCGGAACCTTGCTCAAGAAAGGCATTAAACTGCGCGAAAGTTTGGAGCAGGAATACAGTTCACCGGCCGAGTTGCAAAAAAACGAACTCAAAAAGCTGATGATCGAGGCGGCCGACACGGAGTTTGGTAAATACTACGACTTTCAGGAAAAGCTGGCCGAGTTCCGCAAGGGGCCGCGCCAGTTTTACCGATCGTTCAAGCGCAAAGTGCCCATCCACGACTACAACAAAATGTACAAGGATTGGTGGCAGCTTTCGCTGAAAGGCGCCAAAAACATTTGTTGGCCGGGTAAGGTAAAGTATT
>JALONI010000092.1 GCA_025455015.1 Cyclobacteriaceae bacterium
GTGAGATGTACCAGGTGCCAAGGCACTCACAACGAACCGCCCCTTCTGTTGGAACGTGTTGAAGGCCGATGATCGCTGATTGACTTGGAAGTTAGTATTATTGCCTACTGACACCTCTAACTCAAAGACACTTTCGCTGCTTGAGTTATCGTTAAATAGTACTTGTATCTGGTTGGAAGATACCCCCACACTGACCAGCCCTGTCGGGGCGGTAGGAGGGATGATCAATGCCTGACTTTTGTAAGCCACGGAGTTGGCGGTGGCTATGTAGGCCAGTTCGGAGCCACTCAAGACCACGTCCGTGGCCCGGGCTTCCGCGTCAGCCAGCGGTGTGATGGTCCAGTTGGCTCCGCCATCACGGGAGTAAAAGAAGTTGGACGTATTCGGGCTCTGCATCACCAACACATTGTTTCGAAAGGCCCATATCCTGTTGGCGGAAGTGGAAATGATGGATCGTGAGCTCCACGTAGCACCTCCATCGAGCGAGGTTTCCAAGGTATTTATGTTTGCCAGCAAGTAAATGGTGGTGTTGCCCGTGGAGGCGAACACCGTAAAATCGGAAGTTAGTCCTCGGATAACGGTCGCGATGGTAGACGCTACAGGCAAGCGAAACAGGCTGTTACTGGTGGAAATAAACAGATCGTTGTTGTGGCCCACCTGGATTTTATTAATGAACGTAGTGATGGCCGGCACCGATCGGAGCGTCCACGTGACACCCTGGTTGGTTGATGTAAAAAGCTGATTGCCCACGAATCCAAACAGATTAATCCCATCAAATGTGACAATTTGTGAAAGTGCCTGCGTGCTCTGCTGTGTCCACGCGTTGCCGATGGTGGGGCCGGTAGACCGAAAGACACCGGAGCCATAGGCTAGCACCGACCCGTCCGACAACCGGACAAATCCACGTACGGTACCCTGCGGAAGTGGTGCCGAGGTTCGGATGGTCCAGGTGGAGCCCTCGTCAATCGACTCGTAGTACCCCACGCCACCCACGGCCAACAAAATCCGGTTTTGCTGGGTATAAAAAATGCCGGTTGCGCTGACCAATTTCAGGCCGCTGTTTGCCTCCGTCCACGAGGAGCCTCCATCCACGGTTCTGTATACCCCGTAGTGTTGTGTACCCAAAATCCATTCGGTGGCCGTGCGGGGCAAAAAGCAGGTGACCTGTTGTTCGGGACGTAGCAAAACCCCTGTGCTGGAGTTCCAAACACCCAAGGCGTTACCCGAGTACACTCTGCGCACGTTCGTCATCAAATTAGTCATGTAGAGGTTTTGACCGGGATCTAATTCGAGAGTACCTTGAAAACTGGCATCCGCGATGCCGCCCTTTATACTGCTCCAGGCGGTCCCGTTGGTGGAGGTGTGTGGACCATCACTATACAAAACAAAGGCCCGGTTCGTGGTGGGGTTGAGTGCCACCGAATACGCGAATAAGCTGGTGTTGGCCAGCGAGCCGGTGAAGGATGACGAGGTGACAAACGTAGCCCCGTTGTCATTTGAATACTGCAGCCGATTGTTCGAAATCACGTAAACAAGGTTTCCATTGGCCTCAAGATCCTGGATGTTGGGTGTTAACACGGTGTTTACTTGTCCAAACGACACCCCTGAGTTGGCCGAGCGGAACAGGACACCCGCGGTTGTTACGGCCCAAAGAGTAGTGGAAGAAGGGGTTCGGATTTTCGAAATGATGGTGCCGGCCGTGATACCCGTGCCCAATTGAGACCATGTGGCGCCCCCATCGGCCGAACGATAGATGCGCGTGCTACTGGAAGCAGCATACATATTCCCTGATGGATCAACGTCCAGATCAACAAAAACAACATCGATGCCCACAGTAAGCCTTGTCCAGGAACCACCATTGTTTGTGCTTCGCCACAACCCGTTACCCTGTGACGCGATCACCCATGCACCCGATGCCGGATGCACTGCTAAATCAATGATGGTGCCTCCAAAAGGTCCGGATAACCCCGTCCATGTCTGGGCGTGGCTGGTGCCAACGGCTATCGATAAGGTTGCAGCTAGGAAAAGTAATGTAACGTTTCGCATGTGAGTCGATATCATTTTTTGTCTTGACAATTAGTGAGCTTGAATCAATTGGGGGGAAACTGGGGTGTTGGTAAAGGGCCATCTTCGGGTGCCACTTCTCCGCCACCACCACCGGCCAAAGTCGAAACTAAAATTCCCAAGCCGATAATCGGGATAACTTTGGCCAACAGCGGAAACTTGCGTTTGACCTTGAAATTATTGGTATAAATGACCTCGTCCTTATTTTTTGAGTCCGCAATTTTGAGCCGATATGTACCGGGCTTAACGGTGGTGGGCACCACCAAATCATAATTGCCGGAATTAGCTACGTTAGGGAAAGTCGCCACTTTCTCCTCCCCCCGATACAAATCCCAGTTCATAATGGTGCTGCTTCGGCCACCATTCCAGGCGATGGTATAGGGCTTGCCTCGTTTGAAGGTTTTGTAGTCTTCAAAGCGGTCGAGTTTGATAAATGGCACAAACACCCGGCCTCTGATCTCCAGGGAGACTTTTCCGACAAAGGAGGGCCCCAATTCCGCGGGGGCATCCCAGGTGATTTTTCTGCCGAGGCCCGGCTTCACTTCTGTTCCCACATCGCCCGTGATCTTTTGCAACGGGGTCACAAAATTGTCGAGCGAGGCGTAGGTATTTATCGTATAGCTCCGCCCGGCAACGGTGTCCCTTAAATCGTAGTGAATAACAACTTTGCCTTCACTCAACTCCAGGCGGTTGATCGTAAACTCTTGGGCGGCAAGCAGATTGCAAGAGGCGCAAACCACAAGCGAGGTGAGTAATAGTTTCTGCATAAAAGAATGGGATTCAGGTACATAGCAAATGTAGTCTTTTTTTGTGTCCAAAAAACGGAGCTTGAACATGGTCCACCAAGAGGGGGTCAATTTTTCCCGAACGAGGAACACGCCACCGCGGGGCGCCTGCTGGCGGATTCCGTTACCGGGGGTTCCGGGTTGGTCTTTCCAGATAAAAATCGGCTGTCATGCAGTGGTATTCTCGCGAGAGCCTACCGCCTCCATCGCTGAGCGTCAATACGGTTGTTTCGGGCACGCACGGTTCATCTGACAACTCCAACAAAAAACGCTCAGTGGGTTTGCTGGGCTTGCTTTGAACGGCACATTGCCGCACCACAAAAAGGCGCGTGTGCTGTGCCTGTTCGGTGAAGCGGTTCTTTTCGCTGGCGGGAATGATCACACTCAGCTTGCCGCCCGCCACCAGCAGCCGTCTGGCATGGCGAAGCAAGTCGGTGTGGGGGAGCAGGCCGGCATGCCGAGCGATGGCTCGGGCGGGACGGGGGGCCTTCTCGCCCGCGGTAAAAAATGGGGGGTTGCTGATGACGTGGTCGTACGGGGGCGCTTCCCAGTGTTGCAGCGCGCAGGCATGGGCGTACAGCCTGCCGGCCCAGGGTGAGTTTTGAAAGTTCTGCTCGGCCAGGGCCACCTCCGCAGCTTGGATGTCAAGGGCCTCCACGGTGGCCTGCGCATTTCGTTGAGCGGCCATCAGGGCTATGATGCCGGTGCCGGTGCCCACGTCCAGGATACGGTGGGCCTGCGCGATGTTTGCCCACGCACCCAACAAAACCGCATCGGTGCCTACGCGCGTAGCCGCGCCTGCATGCCGCACCTCAAATTGTTGGAAGCGGAATGTTTCGTCAGGGTGCATCCGCGGGCAAGGCCTCGATAATCTTGGCCACAAACGCATTCATGTCCAGCTCGTTTTTTTGCGAAAGGCCCAAGCGCACCACAACTAATTTCCTGGACGGGATCACAAACACAAATTGGCCATCGTATCCTTCGGCTTGAAAACAATCGGTGGGGAGATCGGGGTAGTAACGGTTGCCCGGATTTCCCTTCTCGCCCGCATTGAGCCACCACTGGGCACCATATTCGCCCCGGGGGGCCGCCTGGGCTGGGGTAGTTGAGTAGCGAACCCATCCGGGCGGCAGAATGCGGTTTCCGGCAAAGAGGCCATCGTTCAAATACAACAATCCAAACCGCGCCCAGTCGCGGGCCGTGGCCCACGAGTAGGAGGAGCCCACGTACGTGCCCCCGGCATCGGGTTCGATGACCAGGCTGTGGGCTCCGATTTTTTCAAACAGCTCGCGTTGGTAAAAGCGATAGTAGTCATCTTCGCCAATGGCCTGGCGCACCAGCATCGACAAAATATTGGTGGTGCCGCTCGAATACTCGAACACGGTATTGGGTTCAACTTGCGGTGGTGACTGCGCGGCATAGTGGCCCATGTCTTTTTCTTTGAACAGCATGTTGGTCGCTTTGCTGGGCCCCCCGTAGTCTTCCTCCCAGGCCAACCCACTGCTGGCCTGCAGCAGGTTATGCCACGTGATCTTCGCGCGCGCATCGGTTTGCCACGCCTCAATGGGAGCCGGTGCATTGACGTCCAGTTTTCCCTGCGCACTCAGTATCCCCACAATGGCGTTCGTAATGCTTTTGGTCATGGACCAGCCGAGGTGTTTTGAATGCGCATGGTAACCGGGGGCATAGCGTTCGGCCACGAGTTGTCCATCATACACAACCACCACCGCGCGCGTATTCATCGGGCGTGCCGTGTCGGTTTCGGTAAAGGCAAAACGGATCGCATCCTCCAGTTTGCTCTTGTCAACCGGAACGGAAAGCGAGTCGAGCCGGTCGCCCAGTGGCCAGGCAAGGGTGTCGGATTGTGTAGCCTTGCTTTTGTCGGTGCCTACTCGGACGTTGCGCAGCTCTTTTTCATCGATGTCGGCCACCAGGGTGCAGCCCAGCCCCTCGCGGTAGATGGCTTTTCGCGCAGCCAACCCAAACACGCTGCCCGAAGCGCTGGAGTCTGTGCGGTCAATTGCATAGCTGCCATAGGCCAACATGCCGTTGCCCAGTTCTTGACTGATGACCTCGTTGGCGTCACGGCCTGCCACAAATACACAGGAGCATAAATTTTTGGCTCCGTACCCGCTAATGATGGGCAAGGCGCGCCACAGATAGCTGACGCCATACACCAATGCAACAACTAGGGTACCCCATAAGATTCGAATAACGGTCTTTTTCATGCGGTGGTGGGCAATACACGGCCCCGTTAGGCGAGGTAAACTTTTTCTTCCCAATCGTTCAGCCGGTTGTTCATCACGGCAAACCAGGCCGGAGGCACGAGTGCCAACAAAATCATCGTAGGATAGCCAAACGGCAACTGGGGGCTCTCATCGTAGTGGTCTAACACCTGATAGCGTTTGATGGCATTGGCATGATGATCGGAATGGCGCTGCAATTGAAACAGGAAAAAATTGCTGATGAGGTGGCTGGCATTCCACGAATGCAGCGGGTTGACGCGCTCGTATTTTCCGGGGGTGATTTGTTTGCGCAAAATGCCGTAATGCTCCACGTAATTGACAAGTTCCAGCAACGTAAACGCCAGCACACTTTGCGCGAAAAAGAACGTGGGTATGGCCCACGCTATTTGTCCCTGCGGCACGCTCACCGCGGCCGTCAGCACCGCACAAAAAACAACCGGTAGCACGGCATACGCGATCAATGGATTTCTCCACGACCAAACGTGCTTGCCGTTCCGGAGCAGCCGGTCGCGTTCCAATTTCCACGCATGCTTCCACCCACCCACTACCGAACGCACCCAAAACGCATAGAAGTTTTCGCCCCTTCGGGCGGTGGCCGGGTCTTCCGGGGTGGCCACATACACGTGGTGTCCTCGGTTGTGTTCGATATAAAAGTGCATGTAGCAAACGGTCATCAACAAGGCCTGGCTGTAAAACCGTTCCAAAGCCGACTTCTTATGCCCCAGCTCGTGGGCCACCGTGATGCCGATGCCGCCCGTGACCAGCGCGGTGCCAATCACAAAACCGACCCACGCGTGCGCAGCCAGGGGGGTGGTGGCCAGTGAGTAGGCCGCCCAACCCACGAAGGCAAACTGCACAAACGTCCACACGTAGGTAACAAAGCGATAGTAGAACTCTTCACCCACCACGGTCGCCTCCCGGGCGGGTACATTGGTTTTGTCAAGGCCTAACCAGTGGTCGGCCAGCGGGATGAAAACAAACACAAATGCGAGCGCGGTGAAATTCCACCAGCCGCCTCCGTAAAACCCGACCACCACCAAAGCCGGTATGATGAAAGCGGAAAAAAAACCGATTTTGCGTATCAGCCCCATGCGCTAAAGGTAGCAAGGTTGCCCTTGACGGGCAAGGGTGTGGTGCCAGCCCGAAGAAGCGTCTTACTTACTTGAAATAGTTCGCCCGCTCAAGCCCCGATTGGGGGGCGATGTCCGGCATCAGGTCCAGGTGCTCCTCAATGAAACGGTTTAGCTGCCAGGCCAGCGAGTCGTACGTATCGCGCGCCAGCGAGCCCCGCATATCTACGGTTTTCACCTCGTCAATCAACTGCTGCCAGTCGGGGTGGTTTAGCAAGGCCGTATTGGTTTCAAACAGGGTGGTCAGTTCCACAATTAAATGGGCGGAGGCGAAATCATATTCATCCACCACATCGGGATTGGCCAGTGTTTTGGGCGTGAGGTGGATGCGCTCGAGTTGCTCCAACCGGGTGCGCAGGCTGGCCAAGGTAGCTTCGTCAAAGAGTTGTGACGTCTCCAAACGTCCGATCAATTCGTTTAACATCGCGATCTTTTGTTGTTCATCGCGCAAAATGCTGTTCCAGGTAAAAAGCACCGTGTCGTGCAGGTGGAGGTAGGTTTCCGTGAGCGAATCCAGCCGCGATATCTGCCGCTGATGAGCCGAGCCCCCCGAGGTGCAGGCAGCCCACATCGATCCAAGAAGAACAAAAGCCGTCAGTCGCATACGCCCTACTACAACGCAACGATACGCAAATGGGTTGGGATTTTAGCCCACCGGTTTAAACTGCTCAAAAGCCTCTTGGCAAGTGCGGCAGTAGTGGATGGAGCGGCACAGCGTGGGGCCAAACGGATTTCTTAACTCAGTATCCGTGCCGTGGCAACGCGGGCACGGCACGTGTTCTAAAAAATCAATGTCATGGATGAGGGCCGCATGGCTGGGCGGAGGTGCCAACCCAAATTTTTTGAGCGCAGCTTTGCCCTTCTCGCTGATCTTGTCGGACGACCACGGTTCGCGAAAGGAGACATTCACGGTGGGTTCCAACCCTTTTTGCGTTAATAACTGCGCCACTTCTTGCTTCATGATGTCCATGGCCGGGCACCCCACAAAGGTGGGGGTCATTTCCACCGCAACCCGCTTGCCGCTTACTTCCACATGGGTAATCACCCCCATATCCACCAGCGAAAGCACCGGGATCTCGGGGTCCTTCACCGCTTCGAGCCATTCCAAAACGGTTTTTTTGTCAATGCCAGAGATGTCGGTTACCATTCGGCCGCGGGGTCAATTTTGAATACTTCACTCATCTCGTCCAGCAGCGGTTGGAGGTGTGGGCTATGCTGGCCCTGGCGGCCACCCACCACCGGGGCGATTAGCACTACATCGGGTAGTTGAAGGTGCGTTGGTGCCAAAACCGATTCGATGGCAGCCAGCCATCGTTGTTGCAGTACGGCTTCCCCCTGAAACAAGCCATCGGCTATCAAGTCTGCCTCGTAGGGCGAAGGCTCGAAGAGACCCAGCGCGTAGGGCATCAGCTCATCGAGCGAATGTTGCAGTCTCGAAACACTCTCATCCGTGGCCGAGCCCAGTTTTTTGATCCACGTATTGGCGTGCAGCGTGTGGTATCTGAGTTCGCCCCGCACCTTGGCCGCCAATTGCGCCAGGGGAGTGTAAGCGCACCGGGTGAGCATTTGCCAGCGAAGGGCATCGGCCGTATCGAACAAAAAATGGCGCACCAAGCTGAAGTCATATTCGGCATTGGGCAATTCGGTGATGATGGCGTTGTGAAATTGCCCGGCATTTCGGGTGAAGGCCACCGTATCGGGATCCTGCTCGCCCAGTTGGTGCAGCAGTTGGTACAAGGCCAGGCTTTGGCCCACCTTGTCTTGCGCCATGGACGAGAACGCGATGTCCTCCTCCAACAACGGGCCCATGCCGGTCCACTCGGAGTTGCGGTGCCCCAAGATGAGCAGGTCATCGGCCATTTTGTACAAGAGTTCTTTGATCGCTTCGTTATTCATGGGTGCGTGATTTGAACCACAGTCGATAATGAAAAAAATAGTAGACCAGCAGCGGCACCATCATGTAGCCAATGGTGCGCGCCAACGTGGCAAAATGGATCAGCCCCAGCACCAGGATGCACAGACAGGCGGTGATTTTGATGATTTTGCCGGTAGGGTCCACCACGTATACGGCTTCCGTTAGTTTGGCCACGCCCGTGAGCATAAAGCCTGCATAAATGACGTGGTGGTGCGGATCGCGGTGTGCATACATCAACACCACCCCCGCCACAATCACCCCGATGGCCACCCGTTCCAATACCCGTTGTTGCCTGCGCCAGTTCATGGCCGTTGCTTTTCTAAAAAGGCTTTCAGTTTGTCGCCCCCCTTGTACTCGGCCGCATCGCGGAATTTTTTTTCCGGCAACGTAAGCCACAGCTCTTTTTCCTCGGGGGTGGTGAACCGGATATCGGTGGTGCGCACAGCCCACAGGTTGTACACGGTTTTGCCACCGTGCAAGTTTTGTTGAAACCCCCGGTGCATCGCTTCTTGCGGAAGGGTGGCCATCACCGTGCCGATGTGTACGTGCTGCTTGCCGCGCTTGGGCAACATGAATAGTTCAAAACTCAGGGGCTCCCCGTCCGGCCCGGTAATGGCAGGCAGCACTGCGGCTACCGACACCCCTCCCTCCGTAGTGGGTGACACGTACACGTGCCGGGTTTCAACCACGTACAACGAGGTACACGTGAATCTTCGCGTAAACGTTTCCTTGGCCAATACGTAAGCCAGTTCCAAATCGGGCGCATGCACAATGCCCTCGTGCTGAAAAGGCTTTCCTTCCTTGGGTTGCACAAAAACTTCGAAGGTGCCCAACTGGTCCAGCGGCACCTTGGGTACCACCATGCCGGGGGTGCCAATGGTTGGTAATCGGCCCACGCGAGGATCCAGGGAATGCACCATAGGTTGTCGGGTAATGGCTCTTCCTTAGGCCAGCGGCATCACATAGGCGCTCTCGGGCGACTTCAGGGCTTCGCGCACCCAGCGGCCGCGCTCTTCGGCAATGCGCCTTACTTCCAGTCGCTCTTTGTTGCAGGGGCCATCACCATTTATCACACGCTTGAATTCTTCCCAGTCGGGTTCCGTGTATTCCCACTTGCCGGTTTCTTCGTTCTTTTTCAGGTTGGCATCGGGAATGGTAAAGCCCAGTTCCCAGATTTTGGGCACGTACATGTCCAAAAACTGGTTGCGGATGTCGTCATTGCTGCTCATCTTCACTTTCCAGCGCATGAGTATTTCCGTGTGGGCCGATATCTTGTCCGAAGGCCCAAAGAAGTGCATAAGCGGAGGCCACCAGCGGTTGAGGGCCTCTTGAAACATGGCTCGCTGCTTGGCCGTGCCCGTGGCCAGGTAAATCACACAGTGGTGTCCGTATTTCAAATGGAAGGATTCTTCGGCACAGATGCGGTCCAGCGCTCGGCAGTAGGGCCCATAGCTTCCCTTGGCATTGGCCAATTGATTGACGATGGCTCCCGCATCCACCAGCCAACTGATAAAACAGCAGTCGGCCCACGTAAACGTGGGGTAGTTGAAGATGTTGGAGTACTTGGATTTGCCGGTGATTAAGTCATCGATCATCTGCTCGCGCGATTTGCCGAGCGTTTCGGCTGCGCTGTACAGCAACTGGGCATGGCCCACTTCGTCCTGTACCTTGGCCATGAGCGCCATTTTGCGTTTGAAGCCGGGTGCCCGCGTGATCCACGTTCCTTCCGGCAATGCCCCGATGATCTCGCTGTGAGCGTGTTGCTCTATCATACGGATGAGCTGCTTCCGATACAGTTGTGGCATCCAGTCGGTGGGCTCTATTTTCTCGCCCCGGGCGATGCGCGCTTCAAAGGCGGCCAGCTTTTCCGGGTTTTCCTGGGCCAAGCCATCGTTTTTGATGCCCTCAAACGTGTTTCCTCCTCCGTACATAGTTGCGTGATGTTTGGGCCTAACGGCCGTTTGGCAAAAGTAACAAACTCGGGGGTAATTGGTTGGAGGTTTGACAAAAATGTGGGGTTCAACAACCGTCTGCTACCCTCGGTTGCGGGCACCCGAAATCCGGTCAGGCAACGGCCAATGCATCGTCCGCTATTTCCGCAGCCCGGTCACGAGCATGTCGGCCAACTGCTGGCCCAGCGAGGTGGGCACAATGGTGCTGTTAGGATCATACCACATCGGCATCCAATTCAGCGATGAAAAAAGCGTCATCACGGCCAGTTTGCGGTCGATGTGTTCTTTGAATTCGCCATTTTTCACACCTTCGTCAATGATGGCCTTAAACCGGTTGATGTAGTTGATGCGCAGCAGCAGAAAATCGCGCAGATGCGGCTGGCTCAAATGGCGGTGCTCATTCATGAACACGGCCGAGGCCGTCAGGTCTTTGGCCATCACTTGAATGTGCCCGATGATGCCGTTTTTCAATTTTTCGCTGGCCGGCCCTTTTTGTTTTTCCACCGCATCCAGCGACTTGCGAAACTCTGCGGCCATGTCAAAACACAACTGGTGAAGGATCTCTTCCTTCGACTTGATGTGCGAATACAAACTGGCCGCCTCAATGCCCAGCTTCTGCGCCAAGTCGCGCATGCTTGAAGCGGCATAGCCCTTTTCGCGAAACAACTCGGCTGCCTTGCGAATAACTTGCTCTTTGCGCGATAAATTGATGACAGAATCCATACTTACCTTGCTTTCTTGAAATTTTTCAATGGGCTAAGGTAGAGAATAAATGGGCACAATGCGTTACGGCCACCATGAATTAAATGGCCGTGCGAACCTAACGAGTGTTCAGTAATAGAGGCTTACAGCACCTTGATCTTCTCGCGGCCTGCCTCGAGGACGGCATAGTCTTTCCACGTCTTGAACAGGCCTTCGCTGAGCAGGGCCGAGGCGGGCCCCGTCTTCTCGGGTGCAAATGCGCCTTCGCTCTCCCACCACGCCTGCGCGCGTTTGCGTGCTTCCTGCTTGTCTACCTCAAAGTAGCCAATGATCGAATCGGAAACGATCCACGGCTTCGACACGCTGGCGTACTTGTCAAAAATCATGGAACGCATTTGCGTGCCGCTCGGCTGATTTTGAAAATGCGAAATGGTGTATGACATGGTTTCGGGCTCCGTCATGATCATGTCCCAATAGCGCTTGCTCGTCACCACCTGGTCGGTAGTGAGCATGTAGCCAAAGCCCTTCTCAATGGGTTCTTTGGTAATCTGGCACGTGGCCTTCAGTTCTTTTTTCTTTTTGCCAAAAAGGGAGTTCAATAACGCCATAGGAAATGTGGGGTAACTGCCACACCTAGTAGATACTGGCAGACGGGCAAATAGTTGCATGGCCGGCCACAAATTTGTCATCCGGTTGCTGATCCAATTGAATATCAACCAATTGATTTTTACTTTCCCGGGCTGCCCGATTTGGCATTTTCTTCTTTTCGCTTCTGAAACCGTTCATAATTGGACAGGAAATCGGCCAGTTTTTCGGCCGGCAATTTTTTGGCGATGATTTTCTTGCGTTCGTCCAGTACGTACAGGGTAGGGGTGGAAAAGGCATCGTACAGTTTCTGGTAATTGCCCACCAGCGTTCGCGGGCCGTTTACCGTGATGAACGGGATTTTCATCTCGCGCACATAGTCTTTCATTTTTTGCATCGAGGTGTCTGAAGAAACCGCGTACACCTCTACGCTCAACTTGGTTTTGTTCTGCTGGTAGAAGTCGACCAACTTGGGGGTTTCCGTTTTGCAGGCCCCGCAGTCGGGATCAAAAAAATACACTACGGTAAATTTCTTTTTGATGTCATACAGGGATTTCACCTGCAGCTTGTCGTCCAGCATGATCAAGTTGGGCCCCGTCATGCCAATCAGGCTCATCCGCAGTTTGTCTGCGTGTTCTTTCAGGTTTTTCTTCATCGCGGCATTCACCCAAACATGCCCAAGCCCAATTTCAACATGGCGATAGCCCACCAACCAACGTCGAAAGACAAATCGCTCGTCGTATACGCCCGCAAAGAGCTCACCGATCCATGCGCCGAGTGTTTTCTTGAGCCGCATGACCTGGGCTTCATTCGACAAGACATTGCGAGTCTCGTCATGCCGCAGAATCTCGCCATAAAAGTCATCGACCAACGCCGGAACCGTCGGGCAAGCCCAGGT
>JALONI010000019.1 GCA_025455015.1 Cyclobacteriaceae bacterium
CTTCATGCGCGTGGTGGCAAAAAATGATGCGGGGGCGTCTGCCTATAGCAACGAACTTTCTGTGACCACCTTGCCCACTTGTGCCGATAACACCATCCCCAATAACCGAAGTTGGACGGTGACCACGGTAGCGGATGTCGGGTTTACCCCCAATGGCCCGGGCCCCTTTACCGCCTCGAACGTCCTGATCAATAAATTCAGTCCTACTACTATTTTTGCTGACATACACGCTAACAACATTGTGCCCCCCACACCGGTGCCGGCACGACCGTTTGGCTTAGAGGGATTGCAACTAACGATTAACTGCGATCAAGTAATCGTCACCGGCAATGCCACAGTAAATGCGGATTTTTCAAATGGCAATGGCACGTGGAACCCGGCCACCAACACATTGACTGTGAAGTGGCAAGCGGGACTTCAATTCCAGCCTTTCAAAGCAACCACCACGTACGTGCTCAATGCGACCGATCCGGTGCCCTTTGCACCCGGTTCGATCACGCCTTATCTATATTCTCCCACGGAAGTGCTCTTGAATTGGGAACCCGTAGGGTTTGAAACACAGTATCGAGTTTTTAGAAGCACGGTGGCCGGGGGGCCCTACACCCAAGTGGCAACCGTTTCCTACCCCACAAATCTTTACATTGATAAAAACCTAACGCCCGGTGCTACGTACTTTTACGCACTGCGGGCTGTCAATGCCACGGGCGCCTCAGCCCTCTCACCGGAATCAACCATCACGCTCGGCCCTACCCTGTTTCGCCCGGTGGAAAATGATCTCCAGTTGAACACGGATTCGCAGCAGGGCGTGTCGTGGGGCGATCTGGACGGGGATGGGGACGAGGATTTGGCCATAGCCTCATTTACTGCCAGCACCGGTTTGTTTGTGCCTCCGGCCTTTTACGAAAATACGGGGGGCGGGCAGTTTACCAGGCGTATCCTTCCCAGTTTGGAAGACGAAAATACAGCCATTAGCCGATTAATCAATTTAATGGATATGGACAATGATGGTGACCTGGACGTGGTTATTGCTCGCAGTGGCGTCCTGCCCAGTTTGTACCTGCGAAACAACGGAGCGTGGGACTTTACCAAAACACCCATTGCCGAATCGGTCGCTCCCGGTGGGGTGGCATCCGGCTTTAAACCCCTGGCCTTGGTAGACTATGACAAGGACACGTTTCTCGACTTATTTTTCGGCAACGATTTTGGCGTTCCTTTTACCCTCACGGCCGTGCAGTTAAAAAACAACGGGGGCAATTCGTTTACGAGGGTGCTGGCGGGCGACTTTACCACAGACCTTAACGGTGCACGCAGTTTTTCCGCGGCCGACTACGACAACGATGGAGATCAGGACATTTTAGTAGTTAACAACGTAACGGGGATGCCCACCATCAACGAGGCAGTCCGGCTGTACCGAAACGAGGGAAACGGTAGCTTTAACCGTGTGACCGGTTTGGTGTTTGATACAGACTTCATTATGAACGCGCGCACATCAAGTTGGGCCGACATAGACAATGACCAAGACTTAGACCTGTTTATTGGCTCGCAGGCGAACACCATACTGGACCGCCTCTATCGAAACAATGGCAATGGAACATTTACCCGCGTCACCGGTTCGGCTGTCGAGGATCCGGGAACAAACGTGTCATTGACGTTTGGGTCTGCTTTTGGTGACATTGATAACGATGGCGATGTTGATCTGATCTCTATTAACTCAACCGCGAACGGGATATTCCTTAATAACATCAGCGGCACAACCAGCACATTTACGAAGTACAGTACTCCCAACCCCGAGTTGTTGCAAAATCCTTTCATCGCGGAAGCGGGCGGCAGTTTTGCTGATTTTGATAAAGATGGCTTTTTGGATTTCTACCCGGCCGGCACCGGAAACAATTTCCCCAGCCTGCTGTACAAGAATACCACCGCACCGTCTGCTTCGCGGAATTGGATCGCCATCAAACTGGTGGGCACCAGTTCCAACCGCTCGGCTGTTGGCGCGCGCATCACGGTGGTTACCTTAGCGCCCGCGCGCACCCAGATACGCGAAGTCTTCTCGACCACGGGTTATGGTGCCCAAAGCAGCTTGATCCAGCATTTTGGCTTGGGATCGGCCACTACTATTACCCAAATCGCGGTACGGTGGCCATCCGGCAACATCCAGACGATCACCAACCCCTCATTCCTCAGTCCCGTAAACCGAGAAATCACCATTGTTGAAGACGTGACCGGCCCCGCGTTTACACTTAACCCGGCCAACGGGGCGGCAAATGCACCGGTGGGAAATACCTTGGAGATTACCCTCTCTGAGCCTTCCTTCCCCGTGGCCGGACGAAACCTGGTTATTCGGCAAGGATCGGCTACCGCAGCCCCGCTTCAAACTATCCCCGTGGTTAATGGCGTGGCCAGCGCAGGGAACAAATACACCTTCACGCTGGCCACGGGGCTTCAGTTTCTCACACAGTACTTTGTGAGCATTGACGCGGGGGCCTATACAGATATTTACTTGAATCCATCGCTGGCCATAGCACCCACCGGTTGGACTTTTACCACGGTAGAGGCCCCTGACGTGATCCCGCCTGCAATCACGTTTACCCCGTTGGAGAACATCGACAAGAATTTTGGGCCGGGTACCAAGTTGGAGGTAACGGCTACCGACAACCGCGGCATCACTTCCCTGATTATGAATTACCGCAAGGTGACCCGCACGGACTTTAGCCAAGCAACCGGCCAGTTCAATGCTACGACCTCAAAATATGACTTTGCGCTGAACGAGAATACTTATTTTGACGATATGGGCATGGAGTACTTTTTTGAGGCCTCTGATGCAGCGGGCAATACCACCCGAAGCCCGAGCGGTTCGGGCTTCCACCTGACACGAAAGTCTTTCCCTGAGGCACTGGTGGGGTTGTCACTGACGGCCTCGAACTCCGTGAGCGGCTATGATATCATCACCATACCCCATGAACTGACTACCAGCCAGGTAGGGCTGGTATTTGATGAGTTAGGCGCCCCCGATCCGAGAGAATGGCGGTTGCTTAAATACAACCACGAGCCGCAGCAATGGGTGGAAGGGTTTCAAAACCTGGCGCGTGGCGAAGGCTACTTTGCGATCTCAAAAAACGGAGCGACCATCAAATTTGGAAACACGCGGGCTCCCAGTTTTACGCAGAGCAATCTGTTTCCGCTCAACCTCAAGCGCGGCTTTAATCTGATCGGAAACCCCTACACCGTGCCCATCAGTTGGGAAAATGTACGGGCCGGTGTGGCGGGGGTGGGTCCGCTCAAGATTTTCTCGGGCGGCAATTATGTCAATGGTGACGGCCTCAACGTGTTTGAGGGTGGATTCGTGTTCTCCGAAAACGAGGTGGTCATTCCGGTAAAGTTCAGCACCACTACGGGCGGGCGTATGGGCAGGAAGGAACTGGGTAGGGATATTGATGCCACAGAATGGTTGCTCCCGCTGTCCTTACAACAACACGACCGCACCTTCACGTTGGGCGGCTTTGGTATGGCGCAAAATGCCAGTGAAAACTATGACGGGTGGGATGACCTCGCGCCCCCCTCACCCATAGAGGTGACCGAAATACGATTTAGAAAACCGCTCCATTTCATGAACTATTTTGCGCGTGATGTGGTGCCCACCACCTCCATGCACCGGTGGGAAGTGGACATATTGGCGCAGCCACGGGCCATCGCTCAACTCACCTGGGACCACCCCACACTGGGGGGCGCGCGCAGCGAGTTGTATTTGGTGGATCGGGTAAACGAGAAAATAATAGACATGAGGGCGCAGGGCATTTATTCGTTCACACCCCAACCCAATCACGGTTTCTATGTGTACTACGGCTACCCGCTGGCTGACATTCGGCCCGAACGCAACCACTTGGGCGCGCCCTATCCGCTGCCTTCGCGGGGGGAGGTCACAATCCCTTTCTCAGTGGTGGGGCCTGGCACACATGTGCTGATGGAAATATTTGACTTGCAAGGAAAAAAGGTAGCTACCTTGGTGAATCAGGCGCTACCGGCCGGCTTCCACACTGCCACTTGGGCATCGGAGGCACCCAACGGCAGTGGTATTTTCTTTGCCAGATTCACAGCCACTTCCCCTCGAGGCGCTGACGTCAAATCAACCAAGATCATGATACAACGGTAAACAAAAGCAGTATGAAATATCTTCTGGTTCTCGCCCTTCTGTTCAACCCGTGCCTTTTGATGGCGCAGGGTTTCGTGCAAAAAACAAACGAAGTCAATCTCAATTTCAAAGAAAACGCAAAACCAACTTCTGAAAATACGCCCGTCATCAAGTGGCTGTATCCGTCCGTTGAGTTTACCATGAGTCAAAAAAACGAGCTGCAAGTGGAGGCGTTGGTTACGTCTGTGCTACCGCTGGCAGAAGTGCGCGTGCGCGTGCTGGATACAGATAATACCGAAGTGGTCAACTCGCTGGTGAATCCGAAGGAAATGATCAATGGGATTGTCAAAAAGAAAATCTTTCTACTGAACGGACAAAACACCATTGAGGTGGTAGCCAAGAACGAAAAAGGCGCGGTTATTTCCTCCTCGCGCATGGTCAGTGTGGGGCTTGATGCCATTGCCGATGCGGTGGCGGTAGACCGAAAAGACTATGCGTTGCTGTTTGCTACCGACAAGTACGAGAACTGGGACGATTTGATCAACCCCATCAACGATGCGCAAACCATCAAAAAAGAACTCGATGCCAAGTATGGCTTCGAAACCGAACTGGTCGAAAATCCAGACCATGAAGATGTATTTGCTAAATTGGTGGATTACACGCAAAAAAAGTACAAGCCGCAAGACCAGTTATTTATTTTCATTGCCGGTCATGGTTTTTTTGATGAAATCTTGAACGAAGGGTATGTGGTGGGACGCAATTCGCTAAAAAACGATAAAGGAAAAACTTCGTATGTGTCGTATGAGCGCCTCCGCTCGTTGATCAACAACATTCCGTGTGAACATATTTTCCTGGTCATGGATGTCTGTTATGGGGGCACGTTCGACCCGATCGTAGCGCGTTCACGCTCCATCGAAAACACCGTAAGCGAACGCCAGTTCTTAGCCCGCAAACTCACCTACAAAACACGCAGGTTCTTAACCTCAGGGGGTAAAGAGTACGTTCCGGATGGGCGTCCGGGTTACCACTCCCCTTTTGCCAGCAAGTTTATCCAGGCACTGAAAGAAAATGGCGGCACCGATCGCATCCTCACCTTGGATGAAATAAAAACCTACGTGGAGCGGTTGACCCCGGAACCCCGATACGGTGGCTTTGGCGACAACAATCCGGCCAGCGATTTCGTCTTCGTTGTGAAAGTAAAATAGCCGGAACGTAACCCATGCTGGTCAGGGCCCCTTCGAAAGGAGGGGCTTATTTTTTTAGGTTATTGTAGTAGATTTACCCCTCGGCAATACCTCATGACTCGATATGCACCACCGCCTTCATCCCCTCACCAGTTTGTGTGCTCTCTTTCTCCTGGTGGCCAGTTGTAAATCCGAACCCGAGCGCACCCGCCCCATGGTTACCGCACCCTCCGCAGAAAAACGCCCTTTTGAAGTCGTGGCCAAACACGGCCACACGCGCCTGGACAATTACTACTGGCTGCGCAACCGCGAAGATCAATCGGTGATCAATTACCTGAATGCCGAAAACGCCTACCTGGACACCATGATGGCGCATACCCAAGACCTGCGCGAACGGTTGTTTCAAGAAATGAAGGCGCGTATCAAAGAAAAGGACGAATCGGTCCCCGTGAAACGCGGCCCGTACTTCTACTACACCCGCTACGAGGAGGGGTATGAGTACCCCATTTTCTGTCGGAAAAAAGATGCCCTGACGGAGCCCGAAGAGGTGATTGCTGATGGCAACGAACTGGGAAAGGGGCATGGCTATTTCAACCTGCTTGTTCGCACAAGCCCCGACCACCGACTGGCCGTGCTGGCGATGGACACGGTGGGCCGCAGGTTTTATACCGTGAAATTCAAAGACCTGACGACCGGGCAGTTTTTACCCGATCAACTTGAGAACACCACCGGCAACGTGGAGTGGAGTAACGACAACCAACAACTGTACTACACCACCCAGGATCCAAATACGCTTCGGGCCGATAAAGTCCTCCGCCACACGTTGGGCGCACCCACCGCCAAAGATGTCTTGGTGTACGAAGAAAAAGACCAGACGCTTTCTTCCTATGTGTCCAAATCGCGGTCGAAAAAATACTTGATCATTGGCTCAGGCCGCACGGACGCCTCCATGGCACGCTACCTTGAGTTGGATAATCCAAAAGCCACCGTAAAGCCCATCGAATACACTCGCGAAAACGTGGACTACTCGGCCGATCACTTCAACGGTAAATTCTACCTCCGCACCAACCAGGACGCCAAGAACTATAGGTTGATGGAGGCACCCGAGGCTGACCCTTCCTTGGGCAACTGGCGCGATGTGGTACCGCACCGGGCAGATGTTTTCCTGGAAGCATTTGCCCTTTTCAACGACTACCTGGTGACTCAAGAGACGTACGAGGGCCTCACCCGCATCCGCTTGATCAAGTGGTCTGACAAAAGTGAACACAGCATTGACTTTGGCGAGGCCGCGTATGTGGCCGGGTTCGGCAGCAACCCGGATGCCGCCTCCACACAGCTCCGCTTCACGTATGAGTCGATGACCACCCCGCCTTCAGAGTTCGACTTTGACATGAACACGCACGAGAAGAAGTTGCTGAAAGAAGAAACCGTGTTGGGTGGCTTTGACCGTAACCGCTACCAAACTGAGCGGGTGATGGTTACCGCCCGCGATGGTGCCCGCGTGCCGGTGTCCATTGTTTACCGAAAAGATAAATTTAGAAAGGACGGAAGCAGCCCCTGTTTTCAATATGCGTATGGCTCGTACGGGTTCTCCATGCCTCCCTATTTCAACGCTAACCGCCTTAGCCTGTTGGATCGTGGTTTTGTATATGCCATCGCCCACATACGCGGTGGCCAGGAGATGGGTGGGCAATGGTATGAAGACGGCAAAATGCTCAAAAAGAAAAACACCTTTTACGACTTCATTGACGTGAGCAAATTCCTGACCGAAAACAACTATGCCGACAAAGACAACCTGTTTGCCAATGGGGGCAGCGCAGGCGGGTTGCTGATGGGTGCCATTACCAACATGGCCCCCGAGCTGTACAAGGGCATCATTGCCGATGTGCCTTTTGTAGACGTGATCAGCACCATGATGGACGAGACCATCCCGCTCACTACCTTTGAGTGGAAAGAGTGGGGCAACCCGAACATTCAAGAAGAGTATGAATACATGCTCTCCTACTCGCCTTATGACAATGTGGAGAGGAAAAATTATCCTCATTTGTTAGTCACCACCGGCCTGCACGATAGCCAAGTGCAGTATTGGGAGCCCGCCAAATGGGTAGCTAAACTGCGCGAGTACAAAACCGATACAAATTTGCTGTTGCTTAAGACCAATATGGAGGCAGGCCATGGGGGCAACAGCGGCCGGTTCGAATCGCTGAAAGACGAGGCACTGATGTACGCCTTTGTGATTGATTTGGCGGGGGCAGCAGCAACAGAAATTCAATAGCAAAAAGCAAAGCCTTGTCATGACCCCCTCCGTAAAACCATCTCCCGAAAAACCGCGCATTGGCATTACGCTGGGCGACCTCAACGGCATCGGCCCCGAAGTAGTCATCAAGGCCCTTGCCGATGCCCGGCTGCTCAACCTCATCACACCCGTGGTCTATGGCTCGGCCCGTGTGCTTTCGTTTTATCGGAAAACCATGAACCTGGAGGAGTTCAACTACAGCCAGGTCAAACAAAAAGGCCAGTTCTTTCCCAAAGCGATCAACGTGGTCAACTGCTGGGACGATGTCATTGAGATCGCACCCGGCCAGCCCTCGCGCCAAACAGGCAAAGCCGCGTTGGCGGCCCTGCGCAAAAGCGTGGAGGAAATAAAGGAGGGGTTGATCGATGCCTTGGTGACGGCCCCCATCGACAAGAACACCGTTCATGGCGAAGACTTTCCGTTTCGCGGCCATACCGAATACCTGACGCATGAGTTCAACGCCATGGAGAGCTTGATGCTGATGGCGGGGCAGCAGTTGCGCGTGGGGCTGGTAACCGAGCACGTGCCGCTCAAAGATGTCTCCGCCCTTCTTTCGCGCGAACGCGTGGAGCTAAAAATTAGACTGCTGGAACTGTCCCTCAAACAAGATTTTGGTTTGGCCAAGCCCAGAATTGCGGTGCTGGGATTAAACCCCCATGCGGGCGATGATGGGCTGTTGGGCGAAGAAGAAAAGACCGTGATCAAACCGGTCATCGAAGACCTGCGCAACAAAGGCAAGTTGATTTACGGGCCGTTTCCGGCTGACGGCTTTTTTGCCGCGGGCCAGCACACCAAGTACGATGCCGTATTGGCCATGTATCACGATCAGGGGTTAATCGCATTTAAAACGCTGGACTTTGACAACGGGGTAAACTTTACCGCAGGGCTTCCCATCGTGCGCACCTCGCCTGACCACGGCACCGCCTACAACATAGCCGGAAAAAATATGGCCGATGAAAGCTCGCTGCGACAAGCCATTTATCTGGCCGTAGATGTCATTAAACACCGGATTGAGCGTTCGGGGTCAAAATAACCGCGTTTGGCGACCCGCCCAACCGTTCATCAGTCTACCGTAGCGGGCGGGCGGTTATTGCGTAGTTTTGGATAAAAAGACACGCGCTATGGACATTGTGACCAAGAAACAGTTAAACGTACTTATCCAACTGGCCGAGGCGGACAAGCATTTTGCCAAGGTAGAACGCGACTTCATCTTAAAATTGGCGCAAGACCGGCAGTACCCTCAAGACCAAGTGTTGGCACTCATCCGAAACCCCGAGCCGATCGATGGCTTAGGGGCCCTCTCCAACGACCAGAAATTTGACTATCTGATGACTTGCCTGGAGCTCGTTTTTGCCGACCAAAAGGTGTTTGAAAGCGAGTTGATCTTCTGCCGCAGCATTGCCATCAAACTCGGTTTTCGCAAGCACATCATCGATTTCCTGGTGGAGAATTTCCAGACCAGAAGCCGGGAAGAACTCAAAAAGACAGCCTTTGCCGACTATCTGTAGCCGGAGCGCTGCCGGGCCAGCATGCAAAAAGCTGCCTTGCTTCTGATAATCAGTTGGTTACACTTACGCCACTCTAAATTTCGCCCGCCTTTCCCTTCCAATTCCCATAAAAAAAGCTACCTTTGCCGTCTTGTTTTTAAAACCTGTGGGGTGAGGCCATACCACGTTGATATTGTCGGGTTGTCGAATACGGCCCATGCTTACGACTTCGAGTTGGGCGCAGCCTTTTTTGAAGCGTATGGAAAGGAGAGCCTGGCAGATGGCCGTTTTGCCGCACACTTGGTTTTGGATAAACGAGAGACGTTCATCGAGGCGTTGTTTACGATCCGCGGACAGGCAGCCTTGGTCTGCGATCGGTCGCTGGAGCCCTTTGACTTCCCGCTGGACATCCACGCGAAAATGGTGTTCAAGTATGGCGAGGAGCCCGGAGAGGTAAACGAAGAGCTGACCATCATCGCACACGATCAGGCCTCGCTGGACGTAGGTCAACTGATGTACGAGTATATTTTGTTGGCCATACCGATGAAACGGCTTCACCCGCGGTTCGCCCACGAAAACGAAGAAGCCTCCGTTACGTTGGTGTACCAATCGCAGCCGACTGCTATCGATGAAAGCGCCATTGACCCCCGCTGGGAACAACTGAAAAAGCTTAAATAAACAATTGTACTTTTTAACACTCTAGGTTATGCCAAATCCGAAACGAAAGACCTCCAAAACCCGCAGGGATAAAAGAAGAACACACTACAAGGCCGAAGCCAAACAGTTTACGGTATGCCCTACCACGGGCGAAAACCACTTGCGCCACCGGGCCTTTTGGCTCGAGGGCAAGCTCTACTACAAGGGCAATGTGGTGATGGAAAAAGAAGTGCTGGCGTAAATCAGCTTCATGCGTACCAAGAAACAGTCATCGCCTGCCGTTGGAGACATCGCTCTCCTGCAGTAAGCGTATGCGCGGTGCCCGGTTGATGCGATCAATCGGGCATCCGTTTTTTTGCGCCACCAACACAACCAACCTATGAACAAAATCAGGGCAGCCATTACCGCGGTGGGCGGATACGTACCCGACTACATTCTGACCAACAAGGAGTTGGAAACGATGGTCGAGACCACCGATGAGTGGATCACCACCCGCACCGGTATCAAAGAACGCAGAATACTCAAGGGCAACAATCAAGGCGTGTCGGTTATGGGCATTGCAGCCGTAAAGGACATGCTGGCCAAATCCGGTACCGACCCCAAAGAAATTGACCTGCTCATCTTTGCCACCATTACACCCGATATGACATTTCCTGCGTCATCCAACGTAGTGGCCACGGCCATTGGCGCAGTAAATGCCTTCAGCTATGACATGGGGGCCGCCTGCTCGGGATTTTTGTATGCCCTGGCCACCGGTGCCAGCTTTATCCAGTCGGGCATGTATAAAAAAGTGGTGGTTATCGGGGGCGATAAGATGTCATCCATTTTAGATTATACCGACCGCACCACCTGCATCATTTTTGGCGATGGCGCAGGCTGTGTTTTGCTGGAGCCCACCACGGAAGATGAAGGGGTGATGGACTATATCTTGCGCAGCGATGGCTCGGGCGAAACCTATCTGCACATGAAAGCAGGGGGCAGCCGCCTGCCCGCCTCGCACGAAACGGTGGACAAACGCCAGCACTTCGTTTACCAGGAAGGCTCGGCTGTGTTTAAGTTTGCCGTTACCAACATGGCCGATGTGGCCGCACAGGTAGCCGAGCGAAATGGACTGACGGCCGACTCCATTACCTGGTTGGTGCCCCACCAGGCCAACAAGCGCATCATTGATGCCACCGCCAGCCGCGTGGGCATTACCGAAGACAAGGTGATGATGAATATTGAGCGATACGGAAACACGACTGCGGGCACCCTGCCGCTGCTCCTGTGGGACTACGAAAAGCAACTTAAACGAGGCGACAACCTGATTTTGGCAGCCTTTGGTGGCGGCTTCACCTGGGGTGCCATGTACGTGAAATGGGCCTACGATGGCACGCGTGTGCGCCACTAACAAGTCATTAACTGTAAGTATATTTCGATTCTATATGGCAACTATCTCAGATCTCAGTAAAGGAAACTACATCCGCTACAACGGAGAGGTGGTACAGGTGGAGGAACTGCAACACCGCACACCCGGCAACCTGCGTGCATTTTACCAAGTAAAAATGCGCAGCGTGCGCACCGGAAAAATTATCGAAAACCGCTTCCGTCCGGGCGACTCAGCCGACATCCTTCGCGTGGAGACGAAAGAATATCAGTATTTGTATGCCGATGGCGAAAGCCTGGTGGTAATGGACAACGATACGTTTGAGCAAGTGTACATCGACAAAACCCTGCTGGGCGAGTCGGTCAACTACATCAAAGAAGGGGTGACGTTGTTGATTGCTTTTGAGAATGGAACCAACCCCATCACGGCCGAAGCCCCGCAGCACGTGGTCATGAACGTGACGTACACCGAGCCCGGGTTGGCAGGCGATACGGCCACACGCACGCTCAAGCCCGCCACCCTTGAAACAGGTGCCGAAATTCGCGTACCTTTATTCGTCAACACGGGCGATAACATCAAAATCAACACGCGCACCGGTGAATACGTAGAACGCGTGAAGGAGTAAACCGATATGGCATCCAAAAAAGCAACCGACAAGACCGCTAAAAAAGCGGCCCCGGTCACCAAAGAACCTTCAACCCCCTCGGAAATGAAAACAAACGAAATCAGGGATCTAATCGATTTCATTGCCCACTCCGGGCTGAATGAAGTGAATGTGGAAACCAAAGAACTCAAGCTCCACGTGAAGCGCGAGCCGGATCAAAAGGTTCTCAAATCGTCAACACCCGTGGTAGCAGCCGCGCCCGTCATGACGGCACCGCCAGTGGTAGCTTCGCCCGCAGTGACGGCCCCTTCGGCCGCCAAAGGCGAAAAGCCAGCCGCGGGAAAAACGGCAGACATCAAATCCCCCATGATCGGTACGTTTTATCGCTCGGCCAACCCCGACTCGCCTCCGTTTATCTCGGTGGGCGACAAAGTGACCAAAGGGCAAACCGTATGCATCATCGAAGCCATGAAGCTGTTCAACGAAATCGAGTCTGAAGTATCAGGCACGGTTGTAAAAGTGATGGTTGAAAACTCTTCCCCGGTGGAATACGATCAGGTTCTTTTTGTCGTAGAACCTGACTGATCGACCATCCTGTCAGTATTTGAAAAATTCAGGGTTCTACATTCAAAAAAGTAAAGGATTGACGACTGTCAATCGGATCATTAAGAATTTTGAATCTTGAATTTCAAGTTTATCATCCTTAACGAACCAGCATGTTTAAAAAAATATTGATTGCCAACCGGGGTGAAATTGCCCTTCGCGTAATCCGCACCTGCCGCGAAATGGACATCAAAACGGTGGCCGTGTACAGCACCGCTGACCGCGAAAGCCTTCACGTACGCTTTGCCGATGAGGCCGTGTGCATCGGTGATGCGCCCAGTAAGGATTCCTACCTGAATATTCCCCGCATCATCTCCGCGGCCGAGATAACCAATGCAGACGCCATCCACCCCGGCTATGGATTTTTATCCGAACGGGCAGAGTTCTCTGCCATCTGCCAAGAGTATGGCATCAAGTTCATAGGCCCCACGCCCGCCATGATTGAGGCGATGGGCGACAAGTCGACCGCCAAAGACACGATGAAGAAAGCAGGCGTGCCCACCATACCCGGCTCGGATGGCCTGCTCAGCTCCATTGAAGAAGGAATGGAGATCGCCAAAAAGATCAAATACCCGGTGATTGTGAAAGCCACAGCCGGAGGCGGTGGCAAGGGAATGCGCATCATCAATGACGAGTCAGAATTCAAAAAAGCATGGGATGATGCCAAGCGTGAAGCCGGGGCAGCTTTTGGCAACGATGGTTTGTATCTGGAGAAATTTGTCGAGGAGCCCCGCCATATTGAAATCCAGATTGTGGGCGACCAGTATGGCAAAGTATGCCATCTTTCAGAGCGTGATTGCTCCATTCAGCGCAGACACCAAAAGCTGGTGGAAGAGACACCTTCTCCCATCGTAAGTCAGGAACTGCGCGAACGCATGGGCGAAGCGGCCATCAAAGGAGCCAAGGCCATCAACTACGAAGGCGCAGGTACCATTGAATTCCTGGTAGACAAGCATGGCGATTTCTACTTCATGGAGATGAACACGCGCATCCAGGTGGAGCATCCGATCACCGAGGAAGTGACGAGCTACGACTTGATCAAAGAACAGATTAAAGTTGCAGCCGGGGTACCTATTTCGGGCAAAAACTATTTCCCGAATCTATATTCGATGGAATGCCGCATCAATGCCGAGGACCCGGCCAATGGCTTTCGTCCTTCGCCCGGCAAGATTCTGCATTTGCACAAACCGGGCGGCCACGGGGTGCGGGTCGATAGCCACGTCTATGCGGGCTATACCATACCACCCAACTATGACTCGATGATTGGAAAATTGATCGTCACAGGCCAGTCGCGCGAAGAGGTGATCACGCGGATGAAGCGCGCGTTGAGCGAGTTTGTGATTGAGGGCGTAAAAACCACCATCCCGTTTCATTTGAAACTGATGGACAATCCCGTTTTCCGGTCGGGCAAGTTCACCACCAAGTTTTTGGAGACGAGCTTTGACTTTTCGGATCTGAAGTAGACTTCCACGAGCACACACAACAGAGTGCACCGATAAAATGAGCCCCGAGGCCATCCACACGAAGGGACATCGCTCGCTTTTGCATACCCCGAATGTAATGACTAATTCAAACTCAAAAAAATCCCTTACTCTGTAGGGGTATAAAGCAACTTCCTCTCCGCAAAATCATACAACGTCAACCTGCGCAAGTTGTAGTATGCAGTCCAAAAGGAGCGCAGGGCTTCGATGTAGCTGCGCTTGGCATCATCTTTCTCGGTGAGGGCAATGTTCAGGTTGGTGATATCAATCTTTCCGATGAGGTAACGGTTTTGCGCCACCCTGTACCGTTCCTGGGCTACCTCATCCGATTTTTTGGTGATTTCCAATTGCAGGCGCAGCAATTCAAACTGCCGGACTTGGGTGGTAATCTCCTGCTCAAAGTTTACTTCCTCCTGTGCGATGATGTAATCATTCAATTTTTTGTTGGCCACAGCTGTGCGCATCATGGCTCGGTTGCGGCCCCAGTCCAGCACGGGCACATTAAAACTGACATTGGCTTGTTGCTGACGCTGGGGGTCGGTGTACAAATCACCCACCATCGGGGCGGAATTGTTCAACCCATACGAGGCCGTCAGGGAGGTTTGAAAACGCCTGCCCTTGGCCTCGGCTACATCGCGCTGTGCCTCCAGCCGCCTGCGTTCGAACGCCAAGTAGGCGGCCCGATTTTGCTTGGCGTACAGCAGGGCCTCGTCCAGCGAAATGGAAAACGGAGGAATGTTTTCGGGCAGTTGCAGCGAAATCTCGTCCGAATCGGTCAGCCCCAGGTAAATACGCAAGGCTAAACTCGCGTTTTCCAAATCAAGACGTGCCTGGGCCAAATCCTGACGTGAGCGCAGCAGTTGAAGCTCAACCTGAAGCAGTTTATCTTGCGAGGTGGTTCCGATGTTGTACCGTCCCTGCTCAATTTTGTAGATGGTGTCGTTGTTGGCCAAATTGAAGCTGGCGATTTGCTGGCGGGTTTGGGCTTCCAACACACCGAAAAATCGATCCGCGGCTTCTTGCGAGATGGCCTCTAACTGCTCCACAAACTCTCGCTTAGATTCTTCATACCGGAGCGGCTCGGTCTGCCTAGCCCACTTCAATGGATTAAAGCCGAAAATAGGTTGTTCCAACTGCACATTTAACAGGGTGCCATTCCAGGACCGAAACTGTCTGTCCAAATCATTAAACAGGTTGAAGTTGGTATTGGCCGAGATTGTGCCACCCGTCCAATGAAGGGGTTGCAAGAGGCCAAGGTTAGCACTTGCGTTGGTTTGGTTTACGGATTGGAAAATCAACGAACCATCGGGCTGCCGCACGGGAATGAAACTTTGGCTATAGCCGGGCAAGCCTCCGTTCAGCCGCAACTGCGGGCTATAGTTGGTTCGAAAACTTCGGTATTGCCAGTACCGGTTTTCTTTGCGCGTTTCCGCTTGCTTCGCAAAAGGCGACTGCGCCAAGGCGCGCTGGATCACATCTTCAATCGAAAACAAACGCTGTGCCCCAGCCTTGCTTGTCCAGAAGCAAAAAAACACTAACAAAAGAACCGCAGATTTACTCATATCGCAACGAAGTTATGGGATCTTGACTGGCCGCCTTGCGGGCGGGGGCAATACCAAACACCAACCCAACGCTGGCCGCCACTCCAAACGCCAAGACAATGGACGCAAAACTGACTACGGTGGGAATGTTGGCCACAGCCGAAACACCGTAGGCAAGCACCATGCCCAAGATCACCCCGATAAGCCCCCCACCGATGCTAATCATCATCGACTCAAACAAGAACTGTTGCACAACATCACTTTTTTTGGCGCCTAGCGAAAGCCTCAGTCCTATCTCCTTGATTCGTTCAAGCACCGAAGCGAGCATGATGTTCATGATGCCGATACCGCCCACCAGAAGCGAGATACCCGCGATGGCCCCCAGCACGTAGTTGAAGATTGTGTTGGTACGCTGTTGCTGCTTCAACAGCAACTCCGGAATTTCGATTTCAAAGTCGACCACGTCATAGTGCCTGCGCGACAGTAGCCGAAGCACAATTTCCGCCACGCTGGTAAGTTTGGCGGTCTCCTCCACCTGAATCACGAGCCGATCCAGTTGATGATAGTTTTTCCGCTCAGTCTCGCTTTGTTGGCTGTTGCCGTTGTCAATGATCATTCCGCGGCTCCGCATCGACTCCAGTCGAAGCGCCTCGGCTGTGATCAAATCACGGTTCTCATACCGGATCAGAACGGTTTGCAGCGGTGCATAAACGTCCATGTTAAAATCACGGATGCCCAACTTAGAGAGGCTGTTTTCCGACACCAGCCGTTCGCGCATCACCCCCACAATCGTCAGCCAGTGAGGTCCCACTTTGATGCTTTTTCCAATGGCGTCCTCGGTGGGAAAAAATCGGCTCTTGACGGCCGCCCCCACAATGCAAACGGGTGCCCCAATCCGCAATTGTTCTTCGCTGAAATACACGCCCTGAGCCAACTGAAAATCGTAGATGGCAAAGTATGAAGGGGCCACCCCCACCAACTTGGCCGAACGCCTGATGCCATTGCGTATCACGTGGGTGTTGAGGATAATCTCCGGGCTGATGTTCGCCAACCCGGGTATGGTCTGCTCCATGTTGCGCACATCGCGCAGCGTGAGCCCGGGCGAAAACTTTTTATTCTCCCTTTTGCCTCCTGCCTCTTCGATCTTCTCTTCTTTTTGCTCGATGATGGGCTTCACCACAATATTGTTCACCCCCACCAACTTGATCTGGTTGAGGATTTCCTGCTGGGCTCCGTTGCCAATGGCGAGCATGGCTATAACGGCAGCAACGCCAAAAATAATGCCCAGGGCGGTCAGCAGTGAACGCAGGCGATTAGCAATCACCGCATCGATGGCAATGAACAAATTGGTCAATAACCGTTGACTGAAGAACAGAGGTAACCACTTCACGTTTTACTGGTTTGAAAGCGATTGTGCCGTTGCCTCGCTGGACGTATTCCCCTGCTTTTTTCGTTTTCCATTCAGCTGCGGCAACAGTGTAACGGCCTGCGCGTCTATGCCTACCGGCACCGACAAAAATATCTTTTCGTCCGCTGCGAGTCCCGCCAGAATTACGGCATCGTTGGCATTGGTCTCGCCAATCCACACTTCCTGCTTCTCGGTATTCAACCCGTTCTTTTTGAACACGTAGGTGATGGAATCGTGTTGGCTATGAAGGCTTTCGAGGGGAACATACAGGGCATTTTCGATTACGTTGGCGACAATCCGATTGCTTGTAGTCATGGATGGACGCAGCGTGGGGTCGGTCTCGTCAATCTCCACCAGCACTTCAAAAACCTTTGCATCGGAATTGGGTCGTTGTTCGCCCACGTTGGCCACCTTGGTAACCAAGCCGGTCAGCTTCTTTTCGGGATAGGCATCCAAGCCCACCAATACCTTTTGCCCGATTTTCACTTTTCGTACATCCACTTCATTCACATATGTTTTTGACTGCATTTTGGTCAAATCGGGCAGCGTGGCCACGGTGGGCTCCCACATTTGTATTTGTGATCCTGCTTTGATCGGCTTCCCATCCCAGCCCTTGTCGTAAATGACCATACCATCTTCGGGCGCCAGCACATTGAAAGATTCCAATACTTTAGTCATGCTCTGAAATTCGTCTTGTACTTTGCGAAGCTCGGCCGCCACTTCTCGCATTTTTTCCATGTTTTGCTTTTTCTTAATCTTGTAGTTCTCCAGGGCCTGATCGTAGGCACGCTTTGCCTTGTCCAGATTGATCTCGGCCTGCTTGATGGTGGCAGGAGGTTCGAACTTTGATTGCTCCAACACGATTTCCTTCTCCTCAACCGCGTATTCCAGGTTGATTAACTCATCGCGTGACTGACGAAGTTGCAAGGTGGTATCCAACTGGGTTTGGTTGTACTTGGAACTGGCCTTGTCCAATTCGATTTGCTTGGCGGTAAATTTATTTTGAAACTCGGAGCGGTCAAGTGTGGCCACCCATTCGCCCTTTTTGACCACCGTGCCCTCGGCAATGATGTCTTGAATAGTCACTTGCCAAATCTGAAAATTGCGCAGTGACTGCGGCCCCAGAATTTTGACTGAGTTTTTGGCTTCGAGCTCGCCCGTGGTCTCAATTTCCACGCGAAATTCGCCCTGCCGAACCACAGCCATGATGGATGCTAACTCGCCTGCATCGCTGCCGCGAAACGCAAAATAACTGATAAGAAGTGCCGCCAGGACTCCGGTGGTGAGTAGTAATTTGCGCCTCATGCTATGGAATTCGTTATTTAAAGATACGTAAAAATGCTGCTAACCACCTACGATTTACCGCCAAGGTGCGGAAAAGGTTACAGACGAGGTGTTAAAATACTCCCAAAAAGAAGACGCGCCAGCAAAAGATATTCATGCCGCGCTTGTCCACCTGCGTAACGGACAAGCCGCAGCATGTTTCATTCGCTTACCTAAGGGCGCTCATTGATTCGGTCCTTTTTTCAGCTCGATCTTGGCCAGGGCAGCCTCACGACTAATTTTTCCGGACGAATAGTCGCGCAGCACGCTCTGCTTGATGCTGGCTTCAAGGGAAGCCGGTATGCCGCAGGCCACACAGCGGGTTAGCCGAACGTTGAACACCAGCGTCTCGTTGTCTTTCAGGCTCTTCAGGGTGCGGCCGTACTCCAACATGTTCTCTTTCAAGTCCTTCTCAAACGCGGGGTACAGTTCTTTCACTTTTTTGTCACGGTCGGGTTTCTCCAACTCCCGCAAGTTAATGGTGGGCATCTGATATAGCCCACCGTCCATCTCATTGCTGGAATACACCTGCATGTAATATACCACGCCATAGTCGCGTAAGCGCTCAAAATACACTTCGTCATTGGTAAAGTATGTTTTTGACAAATCCGAGCGATACAAGCGGCTGAAGATGCTGGACAACAACTCCAGATCGGGCTCTATCGACTCTTCTTTTTCTGAATTGATCACCCGTATTTTGCCCGATGCTTGCTCACGTGTCAACTTGCCCTGCTTATACTGGACCATGTCTTCCTTGTTGGCTTCCACCAGCAAAAACGACCGATCGTTGCCCCACGTCCACGGGCTGCGCCCGTCCTGTCGGTTGGTGACGGATATCTTTTCAGCGCTGGGCAGTTGCGAGAGTAGATCACTGTAGTCCAACATAAAGTCTTTGATGGCTCCCACCAATTTAGCCTGGTATGCGTTTCGCGCGCTGTCTATGTTTATCTCCTTGCCTTTACCACCCCGACCCGCGCGGCCGTTGATGGTAATGGCCTCGCGCGCGCGTGCCCGGGCTTCTGAACGCGGCTCCTCATCACCCTCCTGCTCATAGTAGAAACCGGGTGCTTGGATAGCCCGCATGCCGCTGACACGCAGCGCATCGCCCATCGTACTGTTGAGATAAATAAAGTTCATGTCGGGGGGCAACCGAAAGGTAACGCCATAGCCGGCCATGTAGTGAGCCTCTGCTTCCACGTTGAAAAACGAGCGCGTTCCCTGCTGCTGTTTGATCACCGTGCCCAACACGTTCTTGGCAATTTCCAAATCGCGTGTCATGCGATCGTCATCTATTTTCTGTGCATCTGCCAGCGACCATGCCGCCAGCCATACCATCACCAGACAAATTCTCTTTTTCATTTTTTTGCTTTTAATAGGCCGTTAATTTTGTTTTTGAGCCTGTTCCACTGTTGGCAATGAGGCTCGTCAGCAATTGCTCTGTTTCCTGTTTGAATTGATTCGTATTGCTCTCCATCGTCAGCAGCTTGTTTTGAAACAAGGCGAGGTCTTGGTTTCGCTGCTCGGTCAAGTACTTGGAAAAGTCCACCAGCAAGTTTTCCATGTACAGCTTTTGCTCCGTGGCCGAAAGTGTCAGGTATTCCTTCATGGCGCGCTGATTTTCTTCTCGCAGTGAGGCAACAAAGGCGCGAATCTGATCCTGCGAGGCAGCCGACACCTGGTTGACCAACTCGTCCATCTGTTGGTTGTTAGTGGCGTGGTTTGTCTGGATGGCGCGGGTCACCATGGCCTGTTGCTGGCGCCAATCGGCAGCCCATTGCCGGCCATTCTCCGAAACCGAGCGATCAATCATCTGCTGCACTTGCTCGGTCGTTAGCGCCTGTACCGGTACCGCCACCGAGGAAGGCTTTGTTTCACCAAAGGCAATTGTCAGCGCGCGCGCTTCATAGCGAATGTTGACCTGCAAAAGTTTGGCTGTCACCAACACGAGCAACACACCGGCCGCAATCCCCAGGGGCAGTCGCCAGTAGGCTGAGTGCCAAAATGAGGGCTTCGTATCCTCCACCAAAACCGGTGGGGCGATAACCTCTTGATCTTGCGCTTGGCGAAGCCACTGCCGCATCGTTTGCCATTCCGCTACCCGCTTTCGCTGATCGGGGTTTTGCTCCAAATAGGCTTCCACCTGGGCGTGTTCTTCTGCACTCAGTTCGCCATACACGTAGGCCATCCAAGTGGCTTCATCCGGTTTAAAGTTCATAGCCAATGCTTTCTTTGGTAATGTTCCGTCTCTCCAAAATTCCCTTCATCGTTTCCAACCCATAGTACAGCCGTGACTTGGCTGTGTTTTCCGAGATGTTCAAGACCTCGGCAATCTCCCGAAACTTCAGCCCTTCATATTCCTTCATGATCACCACCTCGCGTTGTTCGGCACTCAACTCGTGCAGGCACTGATGCAGCAAGTCCGACAGCTCGGCTTGCCTCAGTTGCCGCTCGGGGTTGTCGTGCCGGTGGGTGGATTGCTCCCACCCTGTATCCCTGCCCCGTGCGGCCTGCATTTCGTTCAATGACAACAAACGCTGACTTTTTTGCTTTCGCGCCTCCTCACGGCAACTGTTAATGGCGATGGTGTACAGCCACGACTTGAACCGTCCTGCATCCTGCAAGGAGGCCATGTGCCGGTGCATGCTGATAAAGGCTTTTTGCGAAGCTTCCATGGCCTGGTCGTGGTCATAGAAAAATTTGTAGCAAAAGTTGTAGATGCGCTTGTACCACAGCTGCACCAACTTGCCTTGGGCATTCTTATCGCCTTCGCGGGCCCGGGCGATGAGCGCATCGGAATGCATCATAGCAATGTCGAGTAACGTTTCGGCCACGGGCTTGGTTTTTCTTGCTTCCCTTGGGTCACGCAATAAAGATGGGTGTTAAGGTCAAAAAGTTTTAGCCCGAACAAAAATATTCCGGCCGGCCTACCGCTATCTTTACAGCCGTGAAAAAACTGGTTTCCTGGCTCATCCGGTTTGTGCCCCGCAGATACCTGCAGCGCGTGAGCGGAGTGGGGCTTCGGCTCTTGGGCGTGTTTTACCGCGGCCACCAGGTGCAATGTCCTATCTGCGAGCACCGCTACCGCGAATTTCTGCCCTATGGGCGCATCAACCCACGGCCCAACGCGTTGTGCGCCCACTGCCAGAGCCTGGAGCGCCATCGGCTGATTTGGCTATACCTCCGTGAGCAGACAGACTTTTTTGCGCGACCGCAATCGGTGCTGCATGTGGCCCCCGAGCATTGTTTTTTGAAGGCCTTTGAAAAACAGCATGGCGACAGATACATCACCGCGGATATCGAATCGCCTCTGGCCAACGTAAAAATGGATTTGCACCAGATACCCTTTCCCGAAAACACCTTTGACGTGGTCTTGTGTAATCACGTGCTGGAGCACGTAGCGGATGACATTCAGGCGCTGCGCGAGATACACCGCGTATTGAGGCCGGGAGGCTACGCCATTTTGCAAGTGCCATTTTTCCATCCCGTGCCTGACACCACGTATGAAGATGCGTCCATCACCGACCCTCGCGCCCGCGAAAAAGCTTTTGGCCAAAACGACCACGTGCGCAAGTTTGGCAAAGACTATGCGCACCGGATAACCCGTGCGGGGCTGGTGGCCGAGGGCCATGAATTTGCCAACACCCTGGGAGGCAAGGCGCACTTTTTTGGCATCGAACCGAAAGAGATCCTGTACATCGGGCGAAAACGATCATAAAAAAACCGCCCTCGCAGGCGGTTCTATTTCGGGCGGATGTCAGCGTGTTTACTTGCTCAACTTATCCAACACATCCATTACCTCTTTCACGTGCTTGCGGCTGGTTTCCAGCGAAGCTTTTTCTTCGGCATTCAGGTCGAGTTCAATGATCTTCTCCACACCGTTTTTGCCAAGCACCACCGGCACCCCCAGGTAGCAATCCTTGATGCCATATTCACCCGCCAGTTGGATACACACCGGTAAAATCCTGCGTTGGTCCCGCACGATGGCCTCCACCATTTGCGCGGCTGCCGAACCGGGGGCATACCAGGCGGATGTGCCCATCAGCTTGACCAACTCGCCCCCGCCCACTTTAGTGCGTTCAATGATGGCGTTCAGTTTGTCTTTGGCTATCAACTCGGTCACCGGAATGCCCGACACAGTCGTATAGCGAGGCAGCGGCACCATGGTATCGCCATGCCCCCCCAACAACATCGCTTGGATGTCTTTGGGCGATACGTTCAGCGCCTCCGCCAGGAACGCGCGGTAGCGGGCGGTATCCAAAATGCCGGCCATGCCCATCACCTTGGTGCGCGGCAGCTTTGAGGTGATGTGCGCCTGATATGTCATTACATCGAGGGGATTTGACACTACGATGACAATGGCGTTGGGCGAGTGCTTCACCACGTTTTCCGTCACCGATTTCACAATGCCGGCATTCGTGCCGATGAGGTCATCGCGCGTCATGCCGGGCTTGCGCGGCAATCCCGAAGTGATCACCACCACCTCCGACCCCGCGGTTTTGGCGTAGTCGTTGGTAGAGCCCACGGTGCGCGTATCGTACAGGTCGATGGGAGCCTTCTGCCAGATATCCAGTGCCTTACCTTCGGCAAAGCCCTCGCGTATGTCCAGCAATACAACTTCGTTGGCGATTTCTTTGTACGCCAGCACATCGGCACAGGTAGCTCCCACATTGCCCGCTCCTACTACGGTTACTTTCATGTTCTCTGGTATTAAGTGGTGGATTTCGTTTTTTCGGCTGGCAAAGGTATAGCGGGCCGGGCCAAAAAAGAAACGTCTTCGGCAGTTTTACGCGACCGTAAATGAAATGACAGACCGGGTGTCGGGGCGAACCTTAACCCGGTCGTCTGTGCGTATGCCCACCACCCACACAATGCGGCCCTCGCTCTCCAGCACGGTCACATTCGGCTTAGCCACCAACGGAATTTTCTGGTCAATCAACAAGTCGCTGATTTTTTTACGGCCCGTCATCCCCAACGGCTGCAGCCAATCGCCCGGCTGCCAAACGCGCCAGCAGATGGGAAAAGAAACGGAGTCGGCCGAAACCACCGCGGTCGCGGGTGCGGCAGGCGAGCGGCTGTCCGCGGAATAAGACACGCGCAAGACCAGACTCCCCAGTTGGTAGGTACCTTCGCCCGGGATCACCACTGGCTCGTGCGCGGCCTGTTGGGGGGCCAACAGCACGGCTGCGCGGTCGGTTACGAGTTGGTGGGTCTCCGAAAAAAACTGTTTGCCCGGTTGGCCTTCTGCTGCGCGTACCACCTGCTCGCACTGTTCCCATGAAAAACCAAACGCCCGCGTGAGGCGAAACAAAATGGAAGCGGCCCCCGGTAGCCGAAGGCCTTCCTTGCGGATGGCTACCCCATGAACCTGTTCATGCCAGTAAGCTTCCTTCCACGCGGCCACCGCCTGCTCGATGAGCGCCAAGTCGCCCGCCAACTGATTGACGCGCGATGGCCAGGCCGCTTCCAGCCCGGGGTTAATCTGCTTTAATACAGGCACCACGTGGTGCCGGATGCGGTTGCGGGTGTAGTCGTCTGTGTGATTGGTTGCATCCTCGCGCCAGGCCAGGTCGTGCTGGCGGGCATAGCGCTCGATGTCGGCCCGGGTGGCAAACAGCAAGGGGCGTATAACGCGGTCGCGGATTGGCGGAATGCCGCGTAAGCCCTCCAGCGAGGCCCCCCGCGTCCAATTCAGTAACACCGTTTCGATACTGTCGTTGAGGTGGTGGGCGGTCGCGACAAAGTCATACCCATGGGCCGCCCGCACCTGTTCAAACCACTGGTAGCGCAGCGTGCGCGCGGCCATCTGGATGGACAACCCCGTCTCTTCGGCATAGTTATTGGTTGCCAAGCGGGTTGAAAAGAACGGAATCCCTCGTGCCTCAGCCCATTGCCGCACAAATGCTTCATCGCCCTCAGCGGCAGCCCCCCGGAGTTGGAAATTGGCATGGGCCACGCAAAACGACTGCCTGGTTTGGTGCATCAGATGCGCCAGCACCACGGAATCAAGGCCCCCGCTGGCCGCCACCACAAACCGGCTGCCGCGCGGACACGCTTGCGCCAAAAAAGACTCAAAACGGGCTTTCATGCAAGTCATCAAAGGTAGCCACAAACGGCCGATTAGTTTTACTTTTGCGGGCGTCCATGCGTGCCCTTTCCCTCATTCTTCTGCTGGCGGTTTCGCTGCCGCTGATGGCTCAAAAAAAAGTGAAGCTGACACAGGCCGACAACCTGATTGGCAGTGCCAAGGAAGGACAGCGCTTTGACCGCCTGCTCGGCAACGTGGTTTTGCAACAAAACCGCACCACCATTTACTGTGACTCGGCCCACTTCTACAAAGCCCTAAACCGGGTAGAAGCCTTTGGCCGCATACGCATTACCGAGGGTGACTCGGTGAACTGTACCGCCAACGCTCTTACCTACGATGGCAACTCCAAAATTGCCTACCTGCGCAGAAACGTGGTGTTCACCAAGCTGGGGCTGGCCACTTTGTACACCGACTTTCTCGACTACGACCGCCAAAAAAACGAAGCCCGGTACTTCAACGGAGGCAAGTTGGTGGATAGCACCAACACCCTCACCAGCCAAAAGGGATACTACTTCCTGCCCAACAACATGGCGTCATTCAAAAAAAACGTGGTGGGCGTAAGTCCCGACTATACCCTGACGTCCGATACGCTCCAATACAATTCCAAAACCAAAATCATCTACTTCCGCGACAGCACCCAGGTAACGGACAAAGAAGGAAAAACCGCCATCTATCAAAATGGCTTTTACGACACCAACCAAAAAACATCCAACCTGAGCAACGGGCAAATCGAAACACCCAACAACCGCCTGAAGGGCGACAAATACTACCTGGACGACATCCGCAAGTTTTACAAAGCCGTAGGGCGGGTGGCCATGACGTCCAAAGAAGAAAACATGACGGTTTTTGGTGATGATGGCTACTACGATCGAAAAAAGGGCATTAGCAAAGTGTATGGCAACGCCTACGTGGCGAAGGTAGCCGATGATGGAGACACGCTCTTCCTCTCTGCGGATACGCTGGTGTCCATCGAAAGCGCAGACCCGCGGCAAAAGCGGCTATTGGCCTACCACCATGTCAAAATCTTTAAGCGCGATTTGCAGGGCAGTGCCGATTCGCTGGCGTACCTCCCGGCCGACAGCATGCTGCATCTTTACCAAGACCCGATTTTGTGGGCGAATGGAAACCAACTCACGTCCGACTCCATCCGGATGCTGATGAAGAACAAAGCCATCCATCGCATTTTTTTGGTGGCCAATGCCTTCGTGATTCAGGAAGACACGGTGAAGAACTACAACCAGATCAAAGGCCGGAAGATGACCGCCTTTTTCAACGGCCAAGCCATTGATCACGTCATTGTAGAGGGCAACGGGGAGAGCATCTACTATGCTACGCAGGAAGAAAAAATCGTAAACGACAAAAAAGAAGAGGTGGTGTTGATGGCCACCGTGGGGCTGAACAAAATCATCTGCAGCAACATGCGCATCAATTTTCGGGATGGCAAAGTGAACAACATCACGTTTTACAAAAAGCCCGATGCCCAACTGATCCCCCCGCACGAGTGGAAGGAGGATCAAAAGCGGCTCCGGGGCTTCGCCTGGCGCGGCAAAGAGCGCCCTGGCCGGGCAGATGTGGTAAAAACGCCCGGTAAAACGATCCCGTAAGTCCATTTATTTTCCACTGGGCGATTTTTTTTCCGTTGGCCGCTGGCTTTTCCTGCGCAAACCCTTACCTTTCATTTGAATTAGTGTGTCTCCATGAAAAAAACCGGGTTGCTCATGCTCGCGGTGTTCTTTGCCGGCCTGGCCTTTGGCCAGCTGGAGTTTACTGATTCGCCCCCGTCCGTTCAGGTCTCCGTGTCCGAGGTGGTGCGCCTCCCCATCGTACTAAAAAACACCTCTGAAAAGGCGCAAATTGTCACGTTCCGCCTCACGGGCGAGTTGGGATCAACGCAGCGTGGCTACTTCTGTCTGGACAAAAACTGTTTCGAGCAGGCCAACCGGGAGTTTACACGCAAACTGGAGGCTGGCGAGCAACTGGCCGAGGTGACGTTTGTGCTGGAAAGCGGCCTCATGGCTTCGCACCATACGCTGCGTTTTGAGGCCGATACCAAAGGGGGTGCCGGGGCCGAATATGCGGTCAACGTGTGGGTAGAGGAAAAGAAGGGCCGATCGTTCGTTTTTCAAACCAAGGACATCAGCCTGCACGACATCTACCCCAGTCCCATCACCGATGTGGGCTTTCTGGACTACCGCCTCCAAAACGAGTCGGTCAAAGCCAAAATCACCATCCAAAACATCTTAGGCCAGCGCATGGGCGACTACGACCTGCCTTATGGCGAAAACAAGGTGAAAATCTCGGCCGAGGACCTGGCCGCAGGGGTTTACTTTTTCACCCTGTACCTCAACAACCAGGGGGTACTTACCCGGAAAATACTGGTGCGCAAGTAGGCTAACTGATCGCGCGGCAAAAAAATTGCCATTTTCGGCCATTGGCGTATATTTGCAGGCTTGTGTAAGGCGTTATTGCCTTGCGGTGCGATCAACGGGGAAATGCAGAAAAAAAGCAGATTTTTTTGGGTGTTGGCGGGAGTTCTGCTCCTGACATCGTGCAGCAAGTTCAGGCGGATTGAAAAGAGCGAAGACTGGCGCGTGAAATATGAGGCTGGCCTGAACTACTACGCCAAAAAGGACTACTACCGCACGGCCGTGCTGTTTGAGCAAATCCAGCCCATTGTGCGCGGCCTGCCCGAGGGGGAGAAGGTGGAGTTTTACCTCGCCTACTGCCAGTACTACGAAAAAACGTACGTGCTGGCCTCCAACCAATTCAAGATCTTTTACGAAACCTATGGCCGCAGCCCGTTGGCGGAGGAGGCCACGTTTATGTATGCTTATTCGCTGTATGCCTCTTCGCCCGATACCAACCTGGATCAAACCAGCAGTATGGATGCCATGTCGGCTATGCAAAACTTTCTGAACCGCTACCCTGCCAGCAAGTTTGGCGACCAAGCCGTGGCCGTTATCCAGGAAAGCCAGGTAAAGCTGGAACGAAAGGGGTTTGAAAATGCCAAGCAATACCTGAAACTGCGCTACTATCAGGCGGCTGTTATTGCCTTTGAAAACTTCAAGAAAAACTTCCCCGACTCGCAGTATTTGGAAGAGGCTGCCTTCCTGAAAGTACAGGCGCAGTTTATGTTGGCCGAAAACAGCCTGCCCAACAAACAGTATGAACGCTACAACGCCACGCTGGGCTACTACCGCGAGCTGCTCGAAAACTTCCCCAACAGCCCGTTGTTAAAGGATGCACAGCGATTTTTTACCGCCAGCCAAGAACAAGTAAACAAGTTAAAACCCAAAAACTCATGAATATGAACGCGACCGGACAGCCCTCCATCATCACCCGCGACCTGGAGAAGATCGCTGCCCCTACCGGAAACATCTACGAATCCGTGGTGGTAATCTCCAAGCGCGCGCGCCAGATAGCTGTCAATCTAAAGGAAGAACTCAATGGGAAACTGGCCGAGTTCGCCACCACGGTAGACAACCTGGAAGAGGTTTTTGAAAACCGTGAGCAGATTGAGATTTCGCGCTACTATGAGCGCATGCCAAAGCCTACCTCCACAGCCATCGAAGAATTTTTGGAAGGCAAGCTGATGTACCGCAAACGCACCGAAACCATCGAAGCGGCCGAGTAAACACGCAACCCACACGCACATGACGCTGGCAGGCAAAAAAATTGTGTTGGGTGTCAGTGGAAGCATTGCCGCCTACAAATCGGCCGTGCTCACGCGCCTGCTGGTGAAAGAAGGAGCCGAGGTGAAAGTCGTAATGACCGCCTCGGCTTCGGAGTTTATTACGCCCCTTACGCTGAGCACGCTGTCCAAAAATCCGGTAGTGATCGATTTTGTCAAGGATAAAACGGGGGAATGGAACAACCACGTAGCGCTGGGCCTGTGGGCCGATGTACTGCTTGTGGCCCCCGCCAGCGCCCACACGCTGGCCAAAATGGCCGGTGGCCTTTGCGACAACCTTCTGATCGCCACCTATCTCTCTGCCCGATGCCCGGTGTTTTTTGCCCCGGCCATGGACTTGGACATGCTTCGGCACCCGTCCACAGAGACAACCATTGGCCGGCTATTATCCTACGGCAACCACCTGATTCAGCCCGGCTATGGCGAACTGGCCAGCGGCCTGGTGGGGCCGGGACGCATGGCCGAACCGGAAGAGATCGTGGCTGCGCTACAACGCTTCTTTCAAAATCGTCAAACGCTACAGGGCAAACAGGCGCTTGTCACGGCCGGCCCGACACACGAGGCCATTGATCCGGTTCGCTTCATTGGCAACAGCTCCAGTGGTAAAATGGGATTTGCCATTGCCGAAACGCTGGCCCACTACGGGGCTCACGTGCAGTTGGTGGCAGGCCCTACTTCGCAAACAATAAATCATCCCTCGGTGACCCTCACCCCGGTCACGTCCGCACAGCAGATGTATGAGGCTTGCGCACGGCTGTTCGCCACCAGCGATATTGCGGTGTTGTCTGCAGCCGTGGCCGACTACCGCCCACTGACCGTGGCCGACCAGAAAATCAAGAAAACCGAAGGCACGCTAACCTTGGAACTGACAAAAACACCCGACATTGCCGCGGCTCTCGGAAAGCTGAAAAAGGAGCATCAGACGGTGGTGGGCTTTGCCCTGGAAACCGAAAACGAACGCGCCAACGCGCAAAAAAAACTGACGGGCAAAAACTTTGACCTCATCGTGCTCAATTCGCTCAACGATGCAGGCGCGGGCTTTGGCCACGACACCAACAAGGTGACTATCTTGGACAAACACGACCGCGTGCGCGAAATAAACCTCAAATCTAAAAAAGAAGTTGCCGTTGATATCGTTGAATCCATAATCAGCTACCGCCATGCGTAAAGGATTTGCCCGAGTGGTGTTCTGTGTTTGGTTTTTTTCGTCCGCTTGGGCCGGCAGCGGAGCATTGTATGCACAGGAACTCAATTGCAAAGTGACCGTCAATTCCGATCGTGTGGCCAGCTCTGACCGGGCCGTGCTGCTGGATATGGAGCGCGCCTTTGCCAGCTTCCTGAACACGCGCAAGTGGACTACCGATAGTTACCTCACGCAAGAAAAAATCAATTGTTCGCTATTCATCAACATCCTGGAAGGAAGCAACGTGGCGTTGGGTAACTTCCAGGCCAATGTACAAATTGCCGCAGCCCGCCCGATCTTCAACACCAACTATGAAAGCGTAGTACTCAATTTTGCCGACCGTGATTTTGAGTTTGAGTACGTGGAGTCGCTGCCGCTTGAATACAACGACAATACGTTCATCTCCAACCTCACCTCCATGCTGGCATTCTACGCCTATGTTATCCTGGGTATGGACTATGACTCGTTTAGCCCGCTGGGGGGCAATCCCTACTTTCAAAAAGCGTTGATCGTAGTCACCAATGCGCAGGCCTCGGGCCGTGACGGCTGGCAGGCGTTGGGCAGCAACCGAAACCGCTATGCGCTGATTGAAGCGTTGAACAATCCTCAAATGGCAGAGATCCGAAAGGGTTTATACACCTACCATCGGTTGGCCATGGACAACTTTGACAAAACACCCGATCAGGGGCGCGAACAAGTATTGGAGGTCTTACGCGCGGTGCGCAAGGCATGGCAAATAAACCCTAACTCCATTTTGGTGGTGTCTTTTTTTGATACCAAGGCCATCGAGTTGGTAAACATCTTTTCGCAAGGCAATGTGCAAGTCAGACGCGAGGCGTATGACATCCTAACCGCCATCGACCCCAAGCGCAACATTTACCAAAAAATCATCGGCAACTGACACACACCTGCGCCCCGGGGTTAGTAATTTTCGGAAACCCATGCTCACGCACCTGACCATCAAGAACTACGCGTTGATCGAACACCTGGAGCTCGATTTTTCCAACCACTTGAATGTGATCACCGGGGAAACGGGAGCCGGAAAATCGATTTTGCTGGGGGCCGTGGGTTTGCTGCTCGGCAATCGGGCCGATACCAAAGTGCTTTGGAATGAGACCGAGAAATGCGTGGCGGAGGGCACGTTTGACATCCGCGCGTATGGGTTGAACACGCTCTTCGCCCAACTGGAATTGGACTATGCCGACCAGACCCTGTTGCGCAGGGAAATCAGCCCCGCAGGAAAAAGCCGTGCTTTTATCAACGACACGCCCGTCACCCTGGATGTGATGAAGCAGTTGGGCTTGCGGTTGATGGACATCCACTCGCAACATGAAACACTGGAACTGGGAGATCGGCAATTTCAACTGCACGTGGTGGACACCTATGCCAACAATGCCCGCGCGCGCGAGGCGTATGCCGCCCAATGGATAAAAACCGTGGGGCTTCGGCAGGCCTATGCACGGCTGCAAGCCGAAGCCGATGCGCTTCGACAAGAGGCGGACTTTGTATCCTTTCAGCGGAATGAATTGCGCGAGGCCGCGCTGCGCGAAGGAGAACAAGAAGCCCTGGAAACGCAAACAGCCATCCTGGAAAACGCAGGCGATATCAAAACCCGGTTACTGGCGGCCAGCCAACTCATATCCGGCAGTGAGGTGGCCATCGACCAGGCCCTGTCAGAAGTTCGGGCTCAACTGAACGGCATTGCCCACATCAAGCCCGCCTACCAGGAACTATTCAGTCGCGTGGAGAGCATGCGGATTGAACTGGCCGACCTCCACAACGAAATAGAGCGTGAGCAAGAGAACGTGGAAGCCAACCCCGCATTGTTAGAAGAAATGCAGGCGCGGCTCAGCCTTCTCTATCAGCTACAGCAAAAACACCGGAAAACCACGGTGGCCGAACTGCTCTCGCTGCAGCAATTGCTGGAGGAGCGCGCCAACCAGGCATTAAACGTGGATGATGACTTGGCGCGTTTGCAAAAAGAACTGGCGGCCGCTGAAGCAGACCTGCAAATGAAAGCGCAGGCGCTAAGCCAAACACGCGCCCATGTGCTGGCTCCCTTGTGCCGGCAACTGACCGAACTGGCGCATGCCTTGGGGATGCCGGAGGCCGTGCTCAAAGCTGACCATGCCGTGCGAGAGGCCGCGGCCCATGGCACCGATGTTGTTGATTTTTTGTTCAGTGCCAATAAAGGCATCGCTCCCCGGCCCCTGCAGCAAGTGGCCTCAGGCGGTGAGTTCTCACGATTGATGTTTTGCGTAAAGTATGTGCTGGCCGAGAAAACAGCCATCCCCACCCTGCTGCTCGATGAAATCGACAACGGCATCTCGGGCGAAGTGGCCGTTCAAATGGCGCGCCTGATGCAAACCATGGCCGAAGCGCACCAGTTGATCACCATCACCCACCTGCCCCAGTTGGCAGCCAAAGGTGACGCCCATTATTTTGTTTACAAAGAAAACGCCCAGCGCAAGACGGTGAGCCGTATCAGGCTGCTGAACAAACACGAGCGCGTGGAGGAAATTGCCAAGATGATTGCGGGCGAAAATCCATCCGCGCGCGCCTTGGCCAGCGCCCGCGAATTAATGGGCAGTTGATTTCTTTTGGAGGCCTCCAAACCAGTACAACCACAATACGCGGCTGGCGCGAAAAGAAAAGGGAGAACTAAGAATGGCAGACGCGGCAATGCCAACCAAATACACCCAGTCGGGCGGATTGACGAGTACCCGCAGCGCAAGCCACACACCCACAAACAAGGCCACCGTAAACGCATAGCTCACATAAAGAGCACCAAAATAAAAACCCGGTTCCGGTTGAAACGATACCCCGCAGTGCGGACAGAGCTGACGCATTTCCGAAAAGTGGGTGAGACGGGCCACCGGGTACAAAAATATCTTCCCCTCGCGGCAACGCGGGCACTTACCCTGCCAAAGTGCGCTTAGCCAACTGCGCTTGTGCATTGCGTTTGGAAGTTCTGTACCAAAAAAAGGCGATGACACCGATGGCAAGATAAGGAGCAAAAAAAAGATACAAGATGCCAGTATTGATGCCCGCAGCAATGCCAATGTCGCCATTGCTGACGTTGTTCTCCAGCGTAGTACGGCACATGGCGCACTGCGCCCACGCGGGCAGCACCCCGGCCATCATCAACATCAACAACATCCCCCCTTTTTTCATACGGCTCGGTTTATGTTATGCGTAATATGGACTGATCATCAAATACACCACCACGCCCGTTACGGCCACGTACAGCCATACTGGAAAGGTAAATTTAGCAAGTTGCTTATGGCGGTCAAAACGGCCGGCCAGCGCCCGCGAAAACGTGAACAACACAAAGGGAATGACCACCACCGACAGGGCGATATGCGTGATCAAAATGAAATAATACACGTAGCGGATGGCCCCCTGGCCGCCAAAGGGGGTGGAATCGCTGGTCATGTGATAGAGCACGTACATGACCAAAAACAACGAAGACAAGCCGATGCAAACCTTCATTAACGCCTCGTGCAACGGTCGTTTTTTGTTCTTGATGGCCCAAACGGCCACCACCAACAGCACAGCCGTCAACCCGTTGATGGACGCATAGATGGGTGGCAAAAAGGAAAAATCATACCCTGGTATCTTGATCCGAAACAGGGCCGCCACGGCCAGCGGTATCGCCACCGAAAGCGCGATGATGAGCCTGCGGTAAGGCTCTTGGGTGGTTGCGGGAGACGTCTTCATCAATATCGCTTCAAAAGTATCTTTACTTCCATAATCAACCGGTCGGTTTCCTCGCGCGTGCTGAGTTCGTAGTAGCCGCGTATCTGACCTTCGGGGTCCACCAGTACTGTATTCCATGGTTTTTCGAGTGCGAGTTGGCAGCGCAGGTCATTCTGCCCTACTGAATCAAAATCCGTGACGTACACCGGGTGTAATTCATCGCCCGTCTGGTCCGTAACGCGTGCTACGTTGGCCACGATGGAAGCACTGCCCGCAGTGAGAAAAAGTGTGGGTGACCGATCCTCCAACCAGGCACCCGCCAGCCGGTACGGGCGCGCGATGATGGGCACGCACCCCGCAGGCCACACCGCCACACCCTCGGTATGATAAACGGGGATGTCAAATTCATTTTTGCCGAACACGCGCAAAAAAACAAACACCAGCCCGGGGACGAGCAGGATGACCAACAGAATGATCACAATAAGTTTCTTTGACATGTTTCAATACAACGCACAAAAAAGGCTAAAGTTTCCGACTCTAGCCTTTCGTTATGTTCAACCCACCGGATGCCTATGGCAACACCGGCAGTTTCATTCCTTCATAAACAAATGCCACCAACATCCACACCACAAAAATCATGGGGATGAGGATCGACCAAAACAATACTTTGACCTCGTACTTCAGGTGCATGAATTCCAGCACGATGTACGCTGCCTTCACGATGGTCAGCGCCACGAAGATGGCCGTTTTGAGCGGCCCGTGCGGCAAGACGAATGCGATCAAAAACTCCACGGCCGTCACCGCGCCCAAAATGCCCGCCACGGTCCAAAGCTTCTTGATTTTCGCTTTGTCGGGCGGAAGAACGGTTACTTGAGGTTCGTTTGAATGAGATGCCATAACGATGTGATGAACTAGGGGTTAAACAAGGTAAAAGAACGTGAACACAAACACCCACACCAAATCTACAAAGTGCCAGTACAAACCGACTTTCTCGACCATTTCATAGTACCCCCTGCGCTCGTACACGCCCGTGACGGTGTTGTAGTAGATCAAAAAGTTCAACAACACACCGCTAAATACATGGAAGCCGTGGAATCCGGTGATGAAGAAAAAGAAGTCTGCAAAACTTTGAGGACCGTATTGATTGATTTTCAAGTTGGCACCAAACACCTCTTTGGTAATCCATTGGCCTTCGCCATTGACAAACACAAAATCTTTGATGAGCGTGGGCGTGTCTGTTCCCACGATGAAGTGCGTCCACTCCCACGCCTGGCAGGCCAGGAACGTGATGCCACCCACGATGGTCCAGAGCATCCACTTCTCCACCGCTTTGCGATCCATGCGGTGGCCGGCCTCTACGGCCAACACCATCGTTACGGAACTCATGATCAAAATGAACGTCATGATGCCCACAAATACCAGCGGGGCCGCCACCCCGTGGAAGAACGGAATGGCTTCGAACACCTTTTCGGGAATGGGCCAATGCTCGGGGCTAAACACAAACGCATCGGGCAATCCCTCAAAGGCCGGATGGGCTGCGCGCACCAATCCGTAGGTGATCAGCAATCCCGAAAAGGTGAATGCATCCGACAAAAGGAAAAACCACATCATGAGCTTTCCGTAGCTGGCGCCCATCGGGGACACTCCACCATTCCAAAGGTCTTTTTCGGCTGTAGCCGCTGCTGCTTGTGCCATAGTTAACGCGTATTTCGATTATCTGAAATTGAGCATAAAGATGTACAAATATATCCAAAGTACGCCCAAAAAATGCCAATAAGTGACGCACATTTCGATCTGATTGAGGCTGCGGGAATGCACCTTGAAACGGAAGACAGCCACCAGCACGATGCCCAAAAAGACAATGGCACTGACCAAGTGAAGGCCGTGCAAACCCGTGAGCAGATAGACAAACGACTCAGAGGTATTGCCCCCCGCAAAATACACCCCTTCCGTGACCAGTTTGCCCCAGCCCAGCACTTGCCCTATCAAAAAAATAACACCCAATACCGAGGTTGCCACCACCAACCATTTGGTGGTGTCGAGATTGTCTTTTTTGGCGGCCCAATACGCCCCCTGCATGGTAATGCTGCTCAGCACCACGGCCAGGGTAGAATACACGAAAATGCCGGGCAAGTCAAATTCGCGCCAGCTGCCGTCTGCCCGCTTTACAATGTAGGCCGAGGTGAGCGCAGCAAACAACATGACCACCGTAGCGATAAACAACCACAGGGCAAACTTCTTGGGGTTCATGGCCAGCGGCTTGCGCGGCTCTTCTACAATGCGAAAATCTGTCGACACCGTCTTCTCCATATCCATCACATTAAATTTTGTCTAACAAATAGGCAATCTGCACCACCGGCAGGTACACGAACGACCCAAACATGATGCGCAGGGCCGACTGCCGACTGCCCGTTTTCATGAGCGAGAAAGTTTGCGCCAAAAAGGCCACCCCACACACGGTGGCAATCAATGCCGAAACGGTGCCGGTGATGCCGAAGGTGGAGGGCAGAAGTCCCAAGGGAATCAGAAACAGCGTGTAGATCATGATCTGAATGGCGGTGTTCAGATCGCGCCCACCGCCCGAAGGCAGCAGCTTGAATCCGGCTTTTTTGTAGTCTTCATCGGCTACCCAGGCGATGGCCCAAAAGTGCGGAAACTGCCAGATGAATTGAATACCAAACACAATCAGGGCCTCGTAGGTGATGGTGCCAGTGGCGGCAATCCAACCCAACAAAGGCGGCAATGCCCCGGGTATTGCGCCTACAAAAACGGCAATCGGGCCCACCCGCTTCAAGGGCGTGTACACGAAGCTGTACAGCACCATAGACAGCAGCGACAACGCCACGGTGAGGGGATTGGAAACCCACCACAAAATGGCGGTGCTGAGTGCCATGCAACCGAAGGCAAACGCCCACGCCTCCGTCACGCTGACGCGCTGCGTTGGCAGCGGCCGCAGGTGCGTACGCGACATGAGTTTGTCCAGGTCGCGCTCCAGAATTTGGTTGATGGTGACCGAAGCCCCCGACATCAGGAAGCCCCCGAACGTGAGCCATGCCAGGGTACCCCACGGGGTGGTTCCAGCTGTGGCCAGGCCGTACCCGAAGGCACAGGAGAAAGCCACGAGCAACGACAACCGCACCTTCAGCAATTCCACGAGGGCTTTTGCTTTGGCCGAGAAATCGAGGCTGGCTTCGGAAGCAGTGATCATGATTGTTTTCCTTTCGCTTATGGTAACACCGCGGTGGCTTTTGTGTTCAGCCGCAAAAACAAGTGCCACTGCCAACCAAACGTAAGTGCCCCGAGCAACAAGTGAACAGGCTGAATGGCGGCCGGCACATCAAAATAAGCCATGACCACGCCCGTTAACATGTTGCACAAAAGTAACACCGCCAGCCCACCCGTTAAAGGCCTGAGCGCGGTACTTTTCCACAACGCCAAAAACACCGGCACGTGTATCAACATGACCGACCAGGAAAACGAGCGATGGATCAAAAAATCAGCCCAAACAGCTGATATCCAATCATTTCTGGGTAATAGGCGCGAGGCCACCACATCGATCTGCTCGCGTACCCGGGTACCCAAAAATACCTGTATCAGGAGCAAAATCATCGCGAGCGCCAACAGCCATCGCCAGCGCGCCTCCACCCCGGTTTTTACCACCCCCTGAAGGCCCTGTACATAGCTGAACAGGTATACCAACAGGCCTACGATAAACAAGGCTACAAACATGTGCACAGATATCGTCCAGGTAGTCAGGTTGGTGGATACGACAATGGATCCAAACCACCCCTGGACAATGACCGCAACCAACGTGAGGCCCGACAGCCAAAACACGCGCGGGTAGGCATGGCGAAACTTGATAGACTGCCAGAACAGGGCCACAATGAACAACCCAATGACCACCCCGATCACGCGGTTAACATACTCAATCCACGTTTTCACCGCATTAAAATCCGCTTCCTCTTTGATGGATGGGTCGCTGACAATTTGCCGGGCGGTTTGATCCATCCCCACCCACGAAAGGTAACGGGCAAACGTTTGATTTTTGCGCTGACGGTGTTCCGAATATTCTTCTTTGTAGTTGGTCGGCAACTGCTCCACCGAAGTGGGCGGTATCCACTGCCCAAAACATTTGGGCCAGTCCGGGCACCCCATACCTGACCCCGTGCTGCGGACGATGCCGCCCACCAGAATCAAAAAGAAAACAGCGATCAGGGTTGATAAGCAGAGCTTATAAAAACCGCTGATCGCTGTTGGTTTCAAAGAATCCGGTGCGAAAGCAAATTAATGCTTGGCGCTGTTTGCCGTGATGGCCCCCGTGCCGCCCAATTCCAGCTTAATCTGCTCATTCTCCTCGGGCAAGTTTGACTCCGGTGTTTCAGAGTAGGGTATGTGCTGAGGGATGAAATCTTCTTTTGCGCCCGGCTTGCTGTAATCATACGGCCAGCGGTAAACGGTGGGGATAGCGCCAGGCCAGTTACCGTGTCCGGGATTGCGGGGCGTGGTCCACTCCAAGGTAGTCGAGTTCCACGGGTTGGCCGGTGCAGCCTTGCCACGGAACATGCTGTAGAAGAAGTTGAACATGAAAATCGCCTGTGCGGCCAATGTGATGATGGCAGCCACGCTCACCAACATATTCAAATCGGCAAAACCGCTGAATGTCTCAAAGTTGGTCCAGCTGTAGTACCTGCGCGGGAAACCAGCAATACCGATGTAATGCATCGGGAAAAACACCAGGTATACACCCACAAATGTCAACCAGAAGTGGATATAGCCCAGCCGGTCGTCCATCATACGGCCAAACATCTTGGGGAACCAATGGTACACCCCGGCAATCATGCCAAAGAACGAGGCGCTACCCATCACCAGGTGAAAGTGGGCCACCACAAAGTAGGTGTCGTGCAACTGAATATCCACTGCGGAGTTGCCGAGGAAAATTCCGGTGATACCGCCCGTGAGGAAGAACGACACCAACCCAATCGAAAACAACATGGCCGGTGTGAACCGGATATTGCCTTTCCACAACGTAGTCACATAGTTAAAGATTTTCACGGCCGAAGGCACCGCGATGATGAGCGTGAGCAGCGTAAAGATCGAACCCAGGAAAGGATTCATGCCCGTGACGAACATGTGGTGCGCCCACACAACAAACGACAGGATGGCGATGAACAGCATGGAACCCACCATCGCTTTGTATCCAAAAATAGGCTTGCGCGAATTGGTAGCAATAATCTCAGAGGTAATACCCAGCGCAGGGAGCAATACAATGTATACCTCCGGGTGCCCAAGGAACCAGAACAAATGCTGGAACAACACCGGACTTCCGCCTTGATTAGGCAATGCCTCCCCAGCTACATAGATGTCTGACAAATAGAAGCTCGTACCAAAACTTCTATCAAAAATCAACAGCAAGGCGGCACCAAACAAGACCGGGAACGATAACAACCCGATGATGGCCGTAAAAAAGAACGCCCAAATAGTCAACGGCATTTTAGAAAACGACATGCCCTGCGTGCGCATGTTGATGACGGTGGTGATGTAATTAATACCGCCCAACAGCGTGCTCACGATAAACAACGCCATGGATACGAGCCATAACGTCATACCCAACCCCGACCCTTGAATGGCTTGTGGCAATGCGCTCAGCGGAGGATACACCGTCCACCCACCAGCCGCAGGGCCGGTAGATAAAAACAGCGATACAAACATGACCACGCTGGACAAGAAAAAGAACCAGTACGACAGCATGTTCATAAAGCCCGAGGCCATGTCGCGGGCGCCAATCTGCAACGGGATGAGGAAATTACTGAACGTGCCGCTCAACCCGGCCGTGAGCACAAAAAACACCATAATGGTGCCGTGCATCGTTACCAATGCGAGGTAAAATTCCGCATCAATTTTTCCTTCGGGGGTGATCCAACCGCCCAAAATAGGGCGCAACCACTCCAGGTTGGATTCGGGGAAACCCAATTGCAGGCGGAACAACACTGACAAGGTGCCGCCAATCACGGCCCAGAAGATACCCGTGATCAGGAACTGCTTGGCAATGACTTTGTGGTCTTGGCTGAAGATATAATTTGTCCAGAAATTGCCCTCGTGATGCTCGTGCTCGTGGCTGTGATCATCGTGGTGAGCGGCTTCTACCTTTGTGTGAATATCGATTGTTGCCATAATAAAATGTCGTTAGTTTAACGTAACCGTAGGATTTGCCAATGCCGAAACCGGAACTTCCTCAATCTTTAACCCTGCCTTCAACATGGCTGCTTCTTTCA
>JALONI010000093.1 GCA_025455015.1 Cyclobacteriaceae bacterium
TACAAGGGCATCCCCGTCAACCCCATCAACTTTTTTCAGCGCGACTTGAACAACAAGGAATACGAACGGCTGGTGGAGCTCGGCAGCCAATCGCTGATGTCGCTGGATTAGCGTACCTGCTGCGGCCGGACTGCTACCCGTTTGTAAAATCACCTGCTTGGCCGGGTATGGATTTCAAATTGACGCCAGGCGTTGGCACCAATCCGTCTTTGTTGTTTTCTTTGCAGCTATTTTGATATTATGAATATCTCTGGCGCTTTCGTTTTCTCGTTTTGTCTGGCACTGGCCGGTACCGGTTGGGCACAAAAGAAAGATACCGTTTCCATCATTGGCGTAGGCGACATCATGATGGGGAGCAACTACCCTACCGAGGCAGGCCTGCCACCCCGCGATGGGGCCGACCTGTTTAGCGAAGTGGCTGCCATTCTTTCCAGTGCGGATGTGACCATGGGCAACTTAGAAGGCGTACTGTTGGATCAGGGCGGCACAGCCAAAACGTGCAAAAACCCCAGCGTTTGCTACGTGTTCCGAACCCCGGAGCGGTATGGCAAAAATTTATGGGACGCAGGCTTTGATGTGATGAGCCTGGCCAACAACCATGCGGGTGACTTTGGCGATGTGGGCCGTAAAAGCAGCATGAAAACGTTGGACGCGCTGGGCATTGCCCATGCCGGCCTGGTGAGCCAGCCTTATACCGTGTTTCAAAAAGACGGCATCACGTACGGGTTCACCGCTTTTGCACCCAACAGCGGGTGCAACAACCTGAACGACTGGGTCTCGGCACGGAAAATCGTAGCCAAACTTGATTCGCTGGCCGACATTGTAATCGTGTCCTTTCACGGAGGAGCCGAAGGGCCCACCCATCAGCATGTAACGCGCAAAAACGAAATTTTCTATGGCGAAAACCGCGGCAATGTATATGAGTTTGCGCACCGGATGATTGACGCGGGCGCAGATGTGATTTTTGGCCACGGCCCCCACGTGGTGCGCGCGGTGGAAGTGTACAAAGACCGCTTCATTGCCTACAGCCTGGGCAACTTTATGACCTATGGCGGCATCAATGTAGCGGGCATCAATGGCTATGCCCCCATCATCAAGGTGTTCACCGACTCGCGCGGAGCCTTTCAACAGGCGCGCATCTATCCGGGCATCCAAACGTTTCGCGCAGCGGTAAAAATTGATCCACAAAAAGCGGCTCTCTCGAGAATCAAACAACTCACGGAACAGGATTTTCCGCAAAGCGGACTCACCATTGACGAAATCGGTTGGGTCAAGAAATCCACAAAATGAATGTGGAAACCTGTGGAAAGGTTGGGGAATAAAATATTGTGACCCCGTTTTTGCGGCACATTAAAGAATTGTTACTTTGCATGAACTTACTCACCTAAACCTCAGTTGATTTTCAATTTCTGACCACGGCATGGCTTACAAGGAAAAAGAAATAGAGAAGATTTACTATTCGATAGGTGAAGTAGCCGAAATGTTTCATGTAGCTCCCTCCCTCATCCGCTTCTGGGAGTCCGAGTTCGACATCATCTCCCCCAAGAAAAACCGAAAGGGCAACCGCCAGTTTACGAAGGAGGACATCGAAAGCGTTCGCACCATTTACCACCTGGTAAAGGAAAAAGGGTTCACCCTGCAGGGGGCCAAAGAGATGCTCAAAAACGACACGGCAGCGGTACGCGATAAAATGGCGATGATTGACTCGCTCAGGCGCATACGTCAGTTTCTGGCCGAGGTGCGCGACAAGCTACAATAGCCGCCCTCACGGCCTGCTTATTTTTTTGTTCGAACGGTTGTTGGTTTCCTTTTCGGGATGCCGTAAACTTGTTTGATGGATCAAGAGCGACTGTCGTTATTGGCCTTGCACCTGACGCCCGGCATTGGCGACTATCTTTTCAAGCAACTGATCAGCTACTGCGGCTCGGCCGAAGCCGTCTTTCAAAAACCCAAAGGCAAACTGTTGAAAATACCCGGGGTGGGCGAAGTGACCGCCCACTCCCTGCGCGACAAAAGCGCCTTTGCCGAGGCAGAAAAAGAAGCACGCAAAGCCGAACGCGAAGAGGCTGAACTCGTCTTTTACATCGACAAAAAATATCCGCGCAGGCTAAAGAATATTGAAGATGCCCCCGCCCTGTTGTACCTGAAAGGCAACGCAGATTTCGAAAACAAAAAATGCGTGGCCATCGTGGGCACCCGCCAAGCAACCGACTATGGCAAGGAACAAGTCCGAAAAATCGTGGAAGAGTTGGTGCCCCACCAAGCACTGATCATCAGCGGCCTCGCCTACGGCATCGACATACAGGCTCACAAACAGACACTGCTGTCGGGCCTGCAAACGGTAGGCGTCATGGGCAGCGGACTGGACGTGATCTATCCGGCCGCCCACAAAGACACGGCCCGCAAAATGATAACGCAAGGAGCGCTGCTCACCGAAAACCACTTTGGCACCAAACCGGACGCACACAACTTCCCCGCACGCAACCGCATCATTGCCGGCTTGTGCGATGCGCTGATCATTGTGGAGGCAGCCGAGCGGGGTGGAGCGTTGATTACAGCCGACATCGCCAACAGCTACCACAAAGATGTTTTTGCCGTACCGGGAAACATCGGAAACGTGTTTTCGGAAGGGTGCAACCAGTTGATCAAAGCCAGCAAAGCCCACTTGTATTCTTCGGTGCGCGATCTTGAATACATCATGAATTGGAGTGCCGACACCACGGCAGCCGCCCCGCACGAGCACCTGACGCCCGACTGGTCGCAATTTGACCGGGACGAAAAGAAGATACTGCACGTGCTCATGGAAAAGAGCCCCATTCAAATAGACGAGCTGACGTGGCGGGCCGAACTACCACCCGGAGTGTTGGCCTCGCTGCTCTTGGGGCTGGAATTCAAAAACCTGGTGGAGGCGCTTCCGGGAAAATGCTATAAATTGAGAGCCAACTGACCGCGCCATGACCCGACCGCTCCCCTTCGCCCTTGCATTACTTTTAATCACCCTCCATATGGATGCCCAAACACCCCTGCCTCTGAAACGTATCACGATCTTTAAAAACGGAACATGCTTGATGACGCGCGAAGGAAAAGTACCTACACAGGATGGAGTAGCACGCCTGCCGATCCCCACCGATGTACTTTTTGGAGGATACTGGCTGGGCGCGGTGAACAACTCGCTCGAGGCGTTGACTTTTAAAACCGACAAGTTGGAAAAATCGAACGACTCCAAAGAGCTTGCCGATTTTCTGTTGGGTAATGTGGGCAAAAAATTGAGACTGTCATTCCACGCCAAAGAACTCCCACCGATCACCGGCAAGCTGATCTCCTGCGACAGCGAGACGGGCCTGCTGAGAATCCGTCAGGAAAACGGCACCACCACTTTGCTACTGCTCACCTCGCTTCATCAGGTAGATTTTCTGGAAGAGATGGCCACCACGTATACCAAAGACACCCTTCAACGCATGGTCATCATTAAGCCTGGCAAGCCGACCAGCGAATTGCCACTGCAGCAACTCTCCATGCAGGCGGGTATCAACTGGGTGCCCTCATACCTGCTGAAGCTCAAGGACGAAAAAACCGCCCGCCTCGAAATGAAGGCCGTCATCGAAAACGGTGTGGAAGATCTGATCAATGGCGAAACAGAATTGGTGGTGGGCGCACCCCAAATGTATTTCGGCCAAAGGCGGGATCCCATCACCTATGATTACCTTACCGAGGGGAGTCACGCAGGCGATGCGGGCAGTATGCCTACGCAAATGTTGAGCAATTCCTTGCGCTCGCGCGAGATGCTCTCTTCGCCCAGCGAAAGCGCCTTTGATAACGAATACGGCAGCGAAGGCGAAAAAACCGGAGACCTTTATATCTATCAAATCGGTAAGATCAACCTGCCCAAAGGAAGTAAGGCAAGCTACCCCGTGTTTGCCGCCCCGGTAGAATACGCACATAAATATGAGGCTGTCATTCCCGATCACACCAACTTCATCAACAACCGGTACATTCAACCGGGCGAGACCCCGCTGGATGTGATCCACTCCTTGACGCTGAAAAATACCGCGTCCGTTCCATTGACCACCGCCCCGGTCATGGTCGTCACTGAGAAAGAACAATTTTTAGCGCAAGACCTGTTGCGATACACGGCCGTGGGTGGCCAGGTGGATATTAAACTGTCCAAAGCATTGGATATCAGCGTGAGTCATGCCGAAGAAGAAATTGAGCGCAAGGACGATGCGAAGAAAACCGGTGGCTACACCTATGGCCGCGTGCTGATCCGCGGCACGATTACGCTATCCAACCGTCAAAAGAAAGAAACCACCGTGAGCGTGAAGAAAACCGTGACGGGCCATGTCACCAAAACCGATGGCGGCAAAGCCACCAAAGAGCGCATGAGCACCGACAACAACCCCGTAACGGTGATGGCCTGGGAAGTTAGACTTCCTGCCTCGGGCGCCAAGACGCTGGTATACGAGTACGAAGTTTTTTTCAGGCAATAAGAGCGCGGGTCAGTGTGCGGCAAACACCTCGCTTGCCAACGTCAGGGCGTGTGCCAATGCCTCGCGGTTGAGCGGAGGCGCATCGCGCTGGCTGTCCAAGTAAGTAAGAATGGTTTCGGTGGCCAGGTTTCCCACCAACTCGTCCTTGGCCATCGGGCACCCGCCAAAGCCTTTCAGGGCACCGTCAAATCGTTGGCATCCGGCCGCGTGCGCAGCTTCGATTTTTGCCAGCGCATGAGCAGGCGATGAATGCAAGTGCGCGCCCAACTCCAACGCAGGGAATGCGCGACTCGCGGCTTGGTACAACTGCCTGATCTGATCAGGGGTAGCGGCTCCTACGGTATCCGCCAAGGACACGATGGACACGCCCATGGTGTTGAGCAGGTCAATCATCTGAAGCACGTAATCCACCGAATACGGGTCGCCATACGGATTGCCAAAGCCCATGCTGATGTAGGTGACCAGAATCTTTTCATGCGCTACACACAACGCTTGTAATTCCTCCAGCGTGTTAAGCGCCTCGGCAATGGACTTGTTGGTATTGCGCTGCTGAAAGGTTTCGGAAATGGACAACGGAAACCCGAGATAAGTGACATTGGTATGGGTGACGGCCTCTCGCGCCCCGCGGGTGTTGGCCACAATGACCAACAGCTTGGTGGCGCTCGGTTTTAACTGTGGCAGCACCTCGGCCGTGTCGCGCAGTTGCGGGATGGCCTTGGGCGACACAAAACTGCCGCAGTCGAGCGTATCAAACCCCACTTGCAGCAGTTGGTTGAGATACCGAACTTTCTGTTCCGTGGGGATAAACGTTTCCATCCCCTGCATGGCATCGCGCGGGCACTCGATTAGTTTCATCGATGTGAAAGGTACATCAACAAATCGTTAAACAAAATACTGCGCGCGATTTTGGTAAGCGCGCGGTCACGGAAAAAAATCGACATCAAACGCTGATTTTGACGGTTTGTCTGCAAAAACGTAAGCACAACCCGGGTAAACTGATTAACTTCGAACAAAAAGCGATCGTCTGCTATGCCGCTACCTGCACTTTCGGGGCCCCTTGGTTACAAACGGGCCGCGCACCTTTTACACCGGGCCAGTTTTGGGCCCACCCAACAACAGATCACCGCCTTTGCCGGACTGACGGCCGCCCAAGCCGTAGCGCAGTTGTTTCCCGCCTCGCTGCCGGATCCCCTGCCGCTGGTCGATCCGGAGAACAACCAGGAGTGGGTGGAGAGTGGGGTGACCGCCCCCGACAGACGCGACAGCGACTTACAAGAAATATTCAAAGGGTGGTTTCTCGCCCAAATGCTGAGTGCAGGCGTGCCCGCCAATCAATCGCTGGCCTACTCGGTGCGCGAAAAGGTCGTTTTCTTTTTGCACACACTGTTTACTGCCATCCAAACCAAAATTGACAGCAGCCGGGCGCTGTATTTTCAAAATCAACTCTTCCGGCAGTTTGCCTTTGACCGCACCAAACCCGCAGCCTTTAACCTGCGCGAACTCACCAAGAAGATATGTGTGGACAACGCCATGCTGCGTTTGCTGGACGGCAACCTGAATGTGCGGGGCGGCATTCAAGAGAACTTTGCTCGCGAACTGTTCGAATTGTACTCCATCGGGCGTGGGCTGGAAGGCACGACCAAACCGGTGGATGGGCCGTCTGACTATTACGTGTTTCGCGAGTTGGATGTGCAGCAGGCGGCCAAGGTGTTCACCGGGTGGGACTTTGATCCCGACTTTACCTTCATTGACCCGGACACCCAACTACGCGGGCGCGGACGTGTGCGCGGCAGCGCCACCAATGCCTCCGCGCACGACAATGACGTAAAAGTTTTCAGCGACCGATTGGCCGGGTTCACACTCACACCCGATCCGCTGCTGCTCAACGGCACCAACGCCACCGAAGAAAGCGCGCTGGACGAAATCAACCAATTGATTGATCATATCTATCAGCAGCCGCAACTCGACAACGGCATGCCAGAGGCGGCCAAAAACATTTGCCGAAGGGTGTATCGTTTTTTTGTATACCACGACATTCCCGAATCGCTGGATACCACCATCATCTATCAGATGGCGGAAACCTTTCGCAGCAATGGCTTCAAGTTGCAGCCCGTGTTGGAGGACCTGTTTCGCAGCCAGCACTTTTACGAAGCCGCGGGCGGCAACCTCGATGACAACTTTGGGGCCATTATCAAATCTCCGTTGGATTTGTTGGTTGGCACCTACCGCTTCTTTACCATTCCCATGCCCGACCTGGCCACCGCGCCTGCAACCTATTACGAACGCACAGGCGAGCTGCTCCAAAGCATTGGGTACATGGGCATGAACTTTTACGAACCCTTTGATGTGGCCGGCTATGACGCGTACCACCAGTTTCCCATCTACCACCGCAGTTGGATTACCACCAACTACCTGGCACGCAGGTACGACTTCATCACTTCGCTGATCCCACAGACATCGATGGGGGGTGCCATGCCGGTTATTGACGCAGTTGCCTATGTCGAAAACAACGTGCCGCCTGCCCTGGCCGCCAATGCGCGCAATCTTGTGATCGAGTTGGCCCGCCAACTGCTGCCGCAAAACGACAGCCTCACTTATGATACCAATGCCGATGACAATGCCGGGCTGACCGCGGAGCGATTGAATTACTTCCTGAACGCCTTCTTGGGTTCCCTTGACCCCGACCCGGAGGCCGCCTGGACCACGCGGTGGACGGGCGCGCGGGGCGAGGTGGTGGAAAACCAACTTCGCAATTTGTTCAATGCCCTTTTGCAATCACCCGAGTATCAACTTTTCTAATACCCAATCGATGAAAAGACGAGATTTTGTAAAACGCCTGTCGCTGGCCACGCTGCCCATCACGCTGGGCGGCATACCGTTGAAGTTGATGGCCGACAATGCCCTGACCCGCATGGCTGCCCAGAGCAACAACGACCGGGTGCTCATCATCCTGCAGATGCACGGGGGCAATGACGGCCTCAATTCGCTCATCCCCTTTTCGGACTATGAACAGTATTACAGCCGCAGGGCCAACATCGCCATCCCGCGAAACAACAGTCTGCGCAAGATGATTGAACTGGACCGCACGCTGGCCCCGGGGGCGCAAGTGGGGTTGCATCCCGACATGCAGGGCATGAAGGAATTGTATGACCGCGGGCGCATGTGTATCGTGCAAGGCGTGTCGTACCTGAACAACAACGGCTCCCATTTTCGCGGGCGCGATATTTCGTTTATGGGCGGCAGTTTTGACGACTACTTCAATTCGGGTTGGGTGGGCCGCTACATCAACACCTATTTGGATGAAAATTTTCCGGGCCTTTCCTATCCGGACGATTTCCCGTTGCCCCTCACACCCGATGGGAAAGAAATGCTGGACCCCCTGGCTATTGAAATGGGCAGCGATGTGTCGCTGATTTTTCATCAGGCCGGAAACATCCCCACCTCCATTTCGCTGGAGCGCGACCCCGTGGGCTTTTCTAATCTGATACAAGAGCTCAACGGCTTTGACGACATGGGCATTGACCCGCGCGGATTTCCGCCCGCCTTGCTCAACGACTCGCCCTATGGAAAAGAGTTGAACTGGATTTTGGGGTTGGAAGACAAAACGGAAGACTATGCCCAACGGCTGGCCGAGGTCTATCAGCGAAGTGCTACTGCCTCGGTAACATACCCCGAGCGCTATCCTTTCAACGCGCCCTCGGGCAGCATTCGCAATGGCTTGGCCTCCCAACTCCAACTGATTGCACGCCTGCTGGATGGGGGCGGGCCCGGGCAAGGCGTAAAAACCAAAGTATTCATGGTGAAGATAGGCGGCTTTGACACCCACGCCTCGCAAGTGGAAAGCTATGACCCCACCATGGGAGCGCATGCCGCATTGATGTTCCATATCTCTTCGGCCATGAAGGCATTTCAAGACGACCTGCGGGCGCGCGGCCTCGAAGACCGTGTGCTCACAGTAACCACGTCAGAATTTGGAAGACGCATTGCCTCCAACGGAAGTTATGGCACCGACCACGGCACGGGCGGGCCGGTCTTTATCTTTGGCAAAGGCGTGCAACCCGGGGTGGTGGGCGCTGTGCCCGATATGAGCCTCGGCAAAGACAACGTGGACATGCAGTATGACTACCGCCAGGTGTATGCCAACATCCTGCGCGATTGGATGCTCGTGGACGAACAGAAAATCAATGACGATATCTTTTTTGGCAACTTCTTTACCGGGCCAAACGAAGACGGCACGGGTAACTACCAACCGCTGCCACTGGCCCAGCAGGTGATTTCAGGTGTGGGCGAAAACTTCATATCCGACCGGTTCAACCTGAAGGGCTGTTTCCCTAATCCCGCCAAGGAAAAAACCACCATACGCTACCAGATTAATGCCGTGCAACAGGTGAACCTCAATCTGCTGGCGCCAAACGGGCAACTGCTGCAGATATTGGTGGACGAAGAAAAGCAACCCGGTGAGCATGAAGTGGAAGTGGCGGTGGCCCATTTGCTACCCGGTACCTATCTTTATCAGATCAAAACCGGCTTTTACACCGAAACCAAAAAAGTGATCGTTTCGCCCTAACCTAACCCCATGACTAAAACCTACCTACTCTTTGCGTTGATGCTGGTAAGTTCATTGACGTATGCGCAACGTAAACGCTCGCCCTATGGCGGGGGGCGACCGCCCGGAAGCAAAAACACATTTTTGGAAAAACAATGGTGGATAGGCCTGAAGGCCGGCACCAACCTGACCGAAGCCGTGCCGGAAGCGCGCTACTCGGCCATCGTGCCCACCAACTACCCTGCTTCGCTGGGCGAAAAAGCCTATGATCGCTTTAACAAAACCGGCAGCCAGGCCACGTTGGAGATCACTTTTTACATCAAGCGGCTGTCGCTGAGTTTGCAACCTACCTATCGCCATTCGCGGTTTACGTATGCCAACCAGTATGAGTGGTTCAACCCTGCAGACGCCACCCAAACGCTGCAATTGAAATACGATCATGAACAGAAGACCGACTACGCAGAGATTCCTTTTCTGTTGAAGTACGACATCACGGGAAACAAACTCCGCCCGTATGTACAGGCGGGGGTGTTCTATTCATTTTTGGTTGGGGCCACGCAAACCGTCAACATCAGCGGCTTGGACGTGGCCAGCGGTTCGGCCAATCCCCTCACCTACCCGCCCGTTATAGTGGGGGCCGAAGACCTGTTTGAAAACTACTGGGGATGGACAGCCGGGGCCGGATTGGACTACAATGTGGGCAACGTGCGGCTGGTATTGGACGTAAGCTACCGAATGGGCATGAGCAATGTGACCAACACCCAAAACCGATTCAGCAACGATCGGCTGGCCGGCATTGGCGAAGCGCAGGACGACCTGCTGATGAACAACATCGTGATTTCAGCCGGGGTACTGTTTCCCTTGCGTTTCTTGAGCACCAGTTTCCGCACCCTCGATTGACCTTCTTGACGAGCTTTGTATGAAAAAAATAATACTCCTTTTCGCTTGTTCCCTTCTGTGGATCGCGTGCAGCAATGATCCCGATCCGGCAACGGAAAAAGCCAACTTTGTGCGCGTGTATGACAATAACCAATTCAACGCATCCTACCGGCCGCTGGATGTGGTGCAGACAGCCGATGGCGGCTACCTGATTTTGGGCGAACGCGACATCAGCGAAGACGGGGCACCCTACTATGCGGGGGCGTTTATCCTCAAGGTAGATGCGTTTGGGTTGGTGGTTTCAGAGCTGGAAGTAACGTCTGACAAAGTAAACCCCCTGGCACCCATTCTTCGGTTGGGCGACAAACTCTATTTTTTCAACATGGATCCGCTAACCACGCAGGCACAACTCTCAGAGATTAGCCCTAATGGCAACTTGGTGGCCACCACGCTGGTCAGTGGGGTATTTTATCCGGCTGCGGCCGCAGTGGATGGCAATGGGTTTGTGGTGCTGGGCTATGATAACGCCACGCGCGAAAGTGTCGTGTCGGTGGTATCGGCTGCGGGCACGGCTTCCACACAAAAAGGATTTTCGATCGGGGCTGGCGATGCCGCGGAAGAGCCCATCATCGAACACTACAACCGCACGGGCAACGTGTTCCCCTTTCAAATCGGCAAAACCGCCAGCGGGCGTTATTTCTTCAACGGGTTCTACGATTATACGTTTTCGCTCGTGTTTACTGACCTGGCCGCGGATGGACCGCTCGGCCGCGTGAATGGCAACCAGGGAAACGGGGGCTTTAGTCAACTGATGCCGTTGGAAGGCAACCGCTATGCGGCCGCCACCTTCAGCTTCGGTCGCAACTTCTTGATGCCTTCGGTGACAATCAATGAATCGGCCATCGAACAAGTTTCGAACCTGGAGGATGCCAGCGGGCTGTCGCTGCTGGAGCTGTCTCCCAATGCCACCGTCAAGATTTACTCCGTCACCATCAAAGGCACACCCGTCACGCTGTTCGCCAGCAACACGGTGGGTAAACAGATTGCGCTTTACGCCTATGACCGGCTGGCAGGCACGCTGCTGGGTACCCATTACTTGGGCTTTTCAAATCCGTTTGAAGTGGGGGCCGTTACGCCCACCGCGGATGGCGGCCTGGCCATCTGCGGCACCACCTACGTGGCGGGCCGTTTTCCGCGAGCCGTGTTGTTCAAAATGTCGGCCGAAAAAGTCAACGAGGCCTTTTGACGGGCCACGCGCACGCGGTGATATTTCCGAGATTCCTTTTTTTATTTACCTGCTTTTTATTCCTTCGGCTCTGATTTCATCATCAGAGCCTTTTTTATTGTATGATCTCCCTCCGCGAACACGTCAGCCTCCAATCACTCAACACCTTTGGCATTGAGGCGCGCGCCCGCTTTTTTGTTGAGGTGACACGGCCCGAGGATATGATCGACCTATGGCAGCACCCGGTATACCACCAACACCAGCGCTTGATCTTGGGCGGAGGAAGCAACGTGCTGCTGACGCGCGACTTTGATGGGCTGGTGATCAAAAATGCAATCAAAGGCCAACAGGTGCGCTACGAAGACGCAGAGCGCGTGGATCTGACCATCGCAGGCGGAGAAGAGTGGCATGCGTTGGTGGTGCGCTGCGTGGCGCAGCGATGGGGCGGCATTGAAAACCTGGCCTTGATACCCGGCACCGTGGGCGCAGCACCCATTCAAAACATTGGTGCGTATGGCGTGGAGTTGCAAGAAGTGGTACACACGGTGCACGGTATCGACCTCTCGCGTGGCATCGCACGGTCGTTCGATGCCAGCGAATGCCGCTTTGGCTATCGCGATAGCATCTTTAAGCACGCATGGAAAGAAAAATTTTTTATTTCAAGTGTTACTTTAACTCTGACAAAAAAAAATCATGTGTTGCGCACGCACTATGGTGCCATTGATGAGACACTGAAAAAGAAAAATCAACCACCGACCATTCACTCCATTTGTGATGCCGTCATTGAGATTCGCAGCCATAAGTTGCCCGACCCCGCGAAGCTCGGCAATGCGGGCAGCTTCTTTAAAAATCCGTCTATTGACTTACTGCATTTCGAAAAGTTGCAACGCCTGTATCCTTCCATCCCCAATTATCCTACTGAAAATCAATTGATTATAA
>JALONI010000020.1 GCA_025455015.1 Cyclobacteriaceae bacterium
GCGCTACGTAACCGAGGTGAACGTGAACGACCTGGTCATGCTGGGCGGCCGCCAGACACAACCCTAGCCAACACCGCTCCCGGTACTTCCGCCTGGCCGCGGGCCCGCGCGGTGTCACCGCGCGCCCCACGCCTCGCGGAGGTGATGGGCGAATTTCCACCGATTACATCACCACCAACCGAGCGCGCTCGTGTGCACGCCCAACCCGGCCGCGCGCCAACCGCCACCGTATTTGAGTACCTTGCACATGAAAAAAACGATGGCTCATGAAACGTCTCGCTCTTGTGTTGTTTGCGCTGGGGGCCGGTGCCCGCCTGGGGGCCCAGCCGCTGGAAACCGTTATCCAAAAAGGACATGAACTGGCCGTGCTGTGCGTGGCCCTGGGCAGCGACAGCAACTACGTGGTCACGGGCAGCCGCGACAAATCGGCCAAGCTGTGGGAACTGCGCAGCGGCCGCGAGGTGCGCAGCTTCCTCGGCCACGAGGCGTCCGTCACGGCCGTAGCGCTCAGCCCCGACAACCAATGGCTGCTCACGGGCAGCAACGACATGAGCGTGCGTCTCTGGGAAACGGGCACGGGCAAATCGGTATTCTCGCTACCCACCATCGACTACATCACGGCCGTGGCCTTTGATCCGCGCATGCGCTTTTTTGTGCTGGGCGGCTACAACCGTAACGGCCGGGGCGACAGCCTTACGGTGGTGGACTTCCGCACGCGCCAGGTAATCAAACGCCTGGCGGCAGACCCCGACAAGGGCAATGCCTCCGGGTTGGACCTCACCCTCAGCCCCGATGGAAAGTGGATGATCCTCGGGGAAGACGACCACACTGCGCGCCTGTTCAGCACCGAGGATTGGAAAGAAGTACGGAAGTACCGCGACAACGATGGGCAGTGCGGTGGCTGCGGCACGCGTGCCGTCTTTAGCCCCGACAGCCAATGGGTCTATCTGATCTCCGAAGGGGGCGCGTTGCGCAAGTATCCCGTGGGCACCGGAGCCTTTGTTCGCGAATATGAAAAAGACCCCGATGACGTGGAAGGCCTGGCGTTGAACGCTCGCGGTACGCGGCTGGCGCGCGCCACCGAAAAAGCCATCACCGTGTGGGACGAGGCCACGGGCACCCCGCAGGCCACGCTGCCGGCTCCGGAATCGGCCGCCTTTCATGAGATCGCGTTTACGCACCACCCCGATCACCTGCTGGTGACGTGTGCCAACAACACCGCTTTTGTGTGGGATGTGGCGCAGCAAAAAATCATCCGCGAACTGACCGGCTTTTTGAACCAGCGCGACCGCGGGGGCATCACCTACGATCCCAACTCATACTGGGAGTCCAACATCGCCAAGTACATCCGCTTCAAAAACAACTTGCTGCTCAGCCGCGATGGCCAATCGCTCATCAAGGGCAAGTTTGGCACGTTGGTCAAACAATGGGATGTGGCCACAGGCCAAACCAAAAACGAATTTCGCGGCCATGCCAAAGCCGCGCTCTGCTATGTGCTCACGCAGGACGGCTCACGCCTGATCACGGGCGGGGGCGATGGCAAGATCATCGTGTGGAATGCCCTGACGGGCGATTCGCTGCTGGCCATTGACGCTAACCGCGAACCGATTTTTGACATCCAACTGCTGGAAAACGAAACCCACGTGGCCTCGTGTGCGTGGGATGCCACCCTGCGCGTACACGACTTGCGCACGGGCAAGATGCTGCGCTACCTCGACCTGAAGCAGCAATCGGCCTACAACATCCTCGCACACCCGTCCAACCAATACATTCTTGCCGCCCAACTGGACAACTCGTTGCAATTGTTTGAACTCGACACCCAAACCGCAGTGCGCAGCTTGGTGGGCCATACGGATGTCATCGCGTCCATTCGCTTTTCGGCCAACTACCAAAAGGTGTTGAGCGCCAGCTGGGATGGCAGCATACGCGTGTGGGATGTGGGCACGGGCCTGCAAGAACGAAAGCTGAAAGGCCATCAGGGGGCAGTACACACGGCCATCTACGATGCGGCCGGCACATTCATTTTTTCCGCGGGGGCGGATCGGCAAATCCGCCAGTGGGACGCGAGCGGAAAAATCGTGCGCGTATTTGACGGGCACCAGGCCGAGGTGACCACGCTGCTGCTCAGTGCCGATGGCAAGCTGCTGATCAGCCACAGCTTGGACGGGGCTACCAAGTTTTGGGATCTGGCCACGGGCAAAGAGTTTTTTGAACACATCCACCTGGGCCCGCGCGATTGGATGGTGAAAAACCCCGAGGGCTATTTCAGCGGCACAGCCGATGCACGCCAGCACATCCACTTCGTAAGTGGCAGCAAAACCTATGGCGTGGAACAATTTTTTGAGGAATACTATCGCCCCGACCTGCTTCCGCGGATATTCAAAAACCGGGGTGCCAGCGATGAGAAAAGGAGCATCGAGGGCAAGTTGCGCAAGTCGCCACCGCCCTCGGTGAAAATCACGGCCCTGCCGCTGCACGAAACCAATGAAGCCGAGCTCCTGGTGCAGATCACGCACAACGGAGCACCCGTGGAAGCGCTGCGGCTGTTACACAACGGCAAGAGCGTGCCCGTAAATCGGGGCGACTTGATTTTCCCGCGGAGTAAAGGCGAAACCACTACGTACAGCCAGGTGGTGCCGCTGGTGCCGGGCACCAATACGTTTAGCGCCATCGTGCGCGACAAGGACCGCGTGGAATCGGAGGCGAGCGCCACCGAAGTGGAATCGCGGCAAGCCTCGCGAAACGCTACCTGTTACGTGCTGGCCGTGGGCATCAATTCGTACAAAAACCCCAAGATGGCATTGAACTATGCCCGGCCCGATGCCGAGTCGTTCGTGCAAACGATGAAAGGCAATCAGCAGCTATTCAAAGACATCCAGTTGATCACGCTGTATGACGAAGCCGCCAGCCGCGCGATGATCTTGCGGCAGTTGGACGAGCTGGCCGCCAAGGCCAAACCCGAGGACGTATTTGTTTTCTACTACGCAGGCCATGGCAGCATGGTGGACGGAGAGTTTTTCTTTGTGCCCAGCGAAAGCCTTCGGCTCTACGACATCAGCGCGCTGCGCAAAGAAGCCATTGATGCCGGTGCCCTGCAAGAAAAGTTCAAGCAGATCAAAGCGCTGAAGCAACTTATTGTGATGGATGCCTGCCAGTCGGGTGGCTCGGTGGAGCTGTTGGCCACGCGGGGGGCCGCAGAAGAAAAGGCCATTGCGCAGCTTTCGCGCAGCGCGGGCATTCACGTGATGGCCTCGGCCGGCAGCGATCAGTTTGCCACCGAGTTTGCCGAACTGGGCCACGGCCTGTTTACCTACCTGTTGATCAAAGCCCTGCAGGGCGAAGCAGACGGAGCGCCCCGCGATGGCAAGGTGACGATCTACGAACTGAAGTCGTACTTAGACGATCAGGTGCCGGAACTGACCCGCAAACTCAAAGGCAAGCCGCAGTATCCGCATACCTTCTCGCGCGGCCAGGATTTTCCGGTGAAGGTGGAAGACTGACCCCAAGGCCAGGGGCCCGTGCGCGCGTGTGCCCCGGGGGCATTGCTGATCTTGTGTTACCTTTGTGCGCGTAAGCCGATATAGCCTGATGAAAGAAGCCAGCCCCGCCAAATATTACCTTGCCCGGTATCTGTTCATCGCCATTGCCAGCTTGCAGGCGGGGGCCGCCATGCTCATCTTTTTCCGGTGGCCCAGCAGCCCCAAACACAGCGCAGTGGTCTTTCTCTTTGCTTCGCTCGCCCTTTTCTTTTTTTCATTGCACGTGTTGATCGGCACGCGCATCAGGCGCGTGGCCGTGGGCAAAAAGAAGTTGGCGGTGATCGAAAGCAACCGAGTCAAACGCTATGCGTGGGACGAGATACGCGATCTTCAATTCATCCGCTTTGTGAATTTGTACTCCATGAACATCAAAGGCAGGCGTCAAAAAATCTATTTCCTGCCTACGCGCAACAGCGCCACCATCTACAGCATGTTTACCCGGGCTGAGGACCTGATGCCCAAACGGAAGTAAGGCACCCCGCTACTTGACCTTCACGCGCTCAATCTCGCGCAGGTTCTCCATTTTCTTGTTGCGCAAAAAGCCGTTGATCTCTTCAAAGTGCTCTTTGATGCGCTTGTTGCCGAACTCAAATACTTTGGTGGCCAGGCCATCGAGGAAATCGCGGTCGTGCGAAACGAGGATGAGCGTGCCGTCAAAATCGCGTAAGGCGTCTTTCAAGATGTCTTTGGTTTTGATGTCCAGGTGATTGGTGGGTTCGTCCAAGATCAGCAGGTTCACGGGTTGTAACAGCAGTTTGATCATGGCCAACCGTGTTTTCTCTCCGCCTGACAACACTTTCACTTTTTTCTCGATGGTATCGCCCCCAAACATAAAGGCTCCTAAGAGGTCTTTGATCCTGGTGCGAATGTCGCCCTGCGCAATTTGATCGATGGTCTGAAAAATGGTGAGGTCTTCATCGAGCAGTGAAGCCTGGTTTTGGGCAAAGTAGCCGATGAGGGCCCCGTGCCCCAACTGGCATTTGCCGTCAAAGTCTATTTCGCCCATGATGGCCTTCACCAAGGTTGATTTTCCCTCGCCATTCTTTCCCACAAAGGCCACCTTGTCGCCCCGGTTGATGGTCAGGCTCACGTTTTGAAAGACTACGTGATCGCCATAGCGCTTGGTCATGTCCTCTACGATGACGGGAAAGTTGCCCGAGCGGGGTGCAGGCGGAAACTTCAGGTTGAGGGCCGAGGTGTCCACCTCATCCACCTGGATGATCTCCATTTTCTCTAACATCTTCACGCGCGACTGCACTTGCAGCGTTTTGGAGTACGTGCCCTTAAACCGCTCAATGAAGGCGGTGATGTCGGCAATTTCGCGTTGCTGCTCCTCAAAATGTTTTTGCTGTTGCTCGCGTCTTTCTTTGCGCAACTGCAGATAATGCGAGTAGTTGGTCTTGTAGTCGTAGATGCGGCCCATCGTTACTTCAATGGTGCGGTTGGTCAGGTTGTCTACAAACATCTTATCGTGGCTGATGACAATCACTGCCTTGGCATTGTTTTTCAAGAACTCCTCCAGCCATTGCACCGACTCGATATCCAGGTGATTGGTCGGCTCGTCCAACAAAATCAAATCGGGTTTCTGCAACAGGATTTTCGCCAGCTCAATGCGCATGCGCCATCCCCCGCTGAACTCGCGGGTGGGTCGGGTAAAATCCGATCGCAAGAAGCCCAGGCCCATCAGTGTTTTTTCGATCTCCGCATCGTAGTTGGTGTCTTCCAGCGAGTAGTACTTTTCGCTCAGCTCCGACACCTGTTCGATGATCTTGGCATAGTCGTCCGACTCATAGTCGGTGCGTGTTTCCAACTGATGGTTCAGTTCGTCTATCCTTTTTTTCATGGCCAACGCCTTGGAAAAGGCCTTGCCCGCCTCCTCAAACACGGTGGCATCGTCTTGCGTGAGCAGGTGCTGGGGCAGGTAGGCGATGACGGCCTCTTTGGGAGCCGACACTTTGCCCCGCGTGGGCTTGCTTACCCCGGCCAAAATCTTGAGTAGTGTGGATTTGCCCGCCCCGTTTTTGCCCATGAGGGCGATGCGGTCGTTTTCGTTGATGTTGAACGTAATATCACTAAAAAGCGTGGTCCCGCTGAACTCCACGCTGACTGCATCCACTGAAATCATGTCTTCGTCAAAATGAGCGGCAAAGGTACCATTTCTTGCGATATCGCCTTTACGCCCACACGGCCGTGCCCTCGGTGCAATTGCGGCACATGTCGATTTCACTACGCGCGCGCAGCAAGGACGCGCGAAACTGCCGGTACGCCTCGCCCCGCCAAATTTCGGCAAACGAGTGATCTGCCAACCTACCCAGCACGTGGTGGGCATCTTTGTCAAAACAACACGGCACCACGCGCCCGTCCCAGGTGATCACGCAACTGTGCCACATCTTCCAGCAATGATTGTCGAATGCATTCTTGATCGCATACTTGCCGTTGGGCAACAATCGGTACCGCGAGTACTTGTCTTGCGTGGGCATCAGAGGCGAGCCTTCTTCGTAGTCGTATATCTGAGCGGTCTTCAGTTTCACTTCATCTACCCCCAGGTCTTTGGCCAATCGGTACACCTCGGGTATCTGATGTTCGTTGGGCTTGACTACCAAAAACTGGAAAATGACGTGCGGGGTTCGCGACTTCAATTTCCTTCGCCAGGCGAGCAGGGTGCGTGTGCCCTCCAACACCTTGTCCAAGCTTCCCCCGATGCGGTACGACTGATAGGTGTCTTGGGTCGTTCCGTCAATGGATACGATCAGTCGATCAAGGCCGGAGCGAACGGTAGCCTCGGCATTTTTGTCGGAGAGGTAGTGCGCATTGGTGGAGGTGGCGGTGTATATTTTCTTTTGATGGGCATAGCCCACCAGCTCCAAAAAGTGCGGGTGAAGATACGGCTCGCCCTGAAAATAGAACGTCAGGTAGCTGAGCGTGGGCGCCAATTCGTCTATCGTTTTTTTGAACAGGGCATCCGCCAGCATGCCCGTGGGGCGCGTAAAGGAGCGAAGCCCGCTGGGGCACTCGGGGCACCGCAGGTTGCAGGAGGTGGTGGGCTCAAATGCAATGGAAATGGGCATGCCCATGTGAAGAACCGCACCCGCCCTGCGCGACCGGTGGTAGCTCTGCCATACGCGCACGGCATTTTGCATCCGCGCCAGCGATGTTTTTTGAATCCACGAAACCGAATCGCGCCACGCCACCATGCCTCAAAATTACCGTTTCAAGGTCGATTGTTTATCTTTCCGCAGTGAAAAGTATACTTGGTAAAATCCCTTTGCTGAGCTTGTTGCTGGCGGCAAGCCTGGCGCACGGTCAACTACAGCTTTCGCCCGATGCTTACATCTCCGTCATCACCTGCGGCCCTGATCCCAATGAATTATATGCCGCCTTTGGGCACAGCGCCATACGCGTGTATGACCCCGCCAACGGGCTGGACGATGCCTTCAACTACGGGGTGTTTGACTTCGATCAGCCCAACTTCTACCTCAACTTTGCGCGCGGCTATCTGTACTATAAGTTGGGCGTCTACTACTACTCCGATTTCGAAGCGTACTACAAGCGCCACCAACGGTTTGTGCATGAACAACGCCTGAACCTGACGCCAGCCCAAAAACAAAAGCTGTTCGACTACCTGGCCTGGAATGCGCGGCCGGAAAATCAGACCTACCGCTATGATTACTATCATAACAACTGCGCTACCAAAATCCGGGACGTGCTGAACGAACAACTGGGCGCGGACATCCTGTGGGACAGCAGCCACGTTCAGCCAACCCATTCCTTTCGTCAGAAAACGGATGCCTACCTGAGCCCGCTGCCGTGGGGTGACTTGGGCATCGACATTTGCCTCGGCTCCCCCATTGACCGCCCCATGACCGCGTGGGAGCACATGTTCCTCCCGGATTATGTTGAATCATTTGTTGACCTCGCCACCGTGGTTCATGACTCCGTGCGCACCGCCCTGGTGGCAGAAAAGAAAATCATTTACGAGCCTGCACCCGTGGCTACGTGGACGGCCTTTGTGCATCCGTGGGTGGTTGTGGGCGGTCTGTTGTTGATCGTTCTATGGGTCAGTTGGCGCGATTGGCAACGAAAAAGGATCAGTCGCGGATTGGATGTGATACTCTTTGGCCTTGCCGGGCTGATCGGCTTGCTGTTGCTGGCCCTATGGCTTTTTACTGACCATCGCGATGCCGCCCGCAACATGAACTTGCTGTGGGCATTTCCGTTGCATGGCGTGGGGGCGGTGATGCTCCTGTTCAAACGCAGTTGGCCATGGGCGAAAGCCTATTTCGGTTTTGCCTCCTTCCTTTCGGCTGTTGCCTTGGCCGGCTGGTGGGGGTGGCCGCAAGAGCTGAATCCCTTGTTGGTACCCGTGGTGATTTGCCTGTGGGTGCGCGCGGGGCTTCTGTGGAGGATGCAGGGCAACCCTGATGCCGCCTCCGCGGCCACCGTGTGAGGCCCTCACATGTGAATCGGTCGGTTAGCGGTGGCGGCCAAACACGCTTCTTTAAACGCTTCCATGTACGTGGGGTGGGCATGACTCATGCGCGACACATCTTCGGCTGAAGCGCGGTATTCCATCGCTACTACTGCCGCGGCAATCATATCCGCGGCACGCGCTCCGATAATGTGGGCTCCCAAAATTTCATCGGTTTCTTTGTCGGCCAGAATTTTCACCAGCCCGTCCAAATCCATAGAGGCACGGGCGCGACCCAATGCCTTGTAAGGAAAACTACCGACTTTGTAGGCGCGGCCCATTTCTTTTAACTGCTCCTCCGTGTAGCCTACGCTGGCCACTTCGGGCCAGGTGTATACCACACCTGGTATCAACAAATAGTTAATGTGCGGTTTCTGTCCTGCTAATTGTTCCGCTACATATACGCCCTCCTCCTCGGCCTTGTGGGCTAACATAGCACCGCGCACCACATCACCAATCGCGTACACGTTATCCACTTTTGTCTTGAGGTGATCATCCACGGGGATGCGGCCCTTATCTAACTCGATGCCGATGTTGTTGAGCCCCAGTCCGTCTGTATAAGGTCTGCGTCCGATGCTCACCAGGCAGTAGTCGCCCTTCAATTCGATTGCCGCACCTCCGTTTTTGGGTTCTGCTTTTAGTACCACCTCTTTGCCCTTGTTTTCCACGGCCACCACTTTATGGCCGAGATAGAACTCCATTCCCAGCTTTTTCGTGGCTTTTTGCAATTCCTTTCCCATGGTGCCATCCATGGTAGGGATCAGGCTATCCAAAAACTCCACCACGGAAACTTTAGAGCCGATGCGCGCATACACGGAGCCCAGTTCCATGCCAATGACGCCACCGCCCACCACGATGAGGTGTTTGGGTATCTCTTGCAGTTCTAGTGCTTCGGTGCTGGAAATGATCCGCTTCCTATCGAACGGGGCAAAAGGCAGTGGTGTTGGTTTAGAACCGGTGGCGATGATGATTTTCTCGGCCGTCAGTTGGGTTTCGTTACCGTCCGCGGCCGTTACCTTAATGGTGTTCTTGTCCACAAAAGAGCCAACACCTGTGTGCACCTCGATCTTGTTTTTCTTCATCAAAAAGGCAATGCCATCGACATTGGCTTTGACTACGCCCGCCTTGCGTTTGATCATCTGCGCGATGTTGGCCTTGGGTTCGTTGATGTCGATTCCATGCTCCCGGAAGTTGTGGGTCGCGTTGTGAAAATGCTCCGATGAGTCGAGCAATGCTTTGGAGGGAATGCAGCCCACGTTCAGGCAGGTGCCTCCCAGCGTGTTGTACTTCTCAATGATGGCGGTTTTCATGCCCAATTGCGCGCAGCGAATCGCTGCCACATATCCACCGGGGCCAGAGCCAATGACGATGACGTTGTATTGCATACTCATTAATTTTTGTTGATTGATTCGGGCTGCCCAAGCCGATACACTATTTGCACGGAGATTCCTCCGGTAGCCAATACCACATCTTTTCGAACGTTATTGGCGGGATTGCCGCGTTGAAGTTGTCCCACGCCCGGAGCAAAAAAAGTATCAAACTCCCGCGATGCCGGTTTGGTGAGAAGCGTACTGATCCTTCCTTGCGTGTTCAGCGACCACCGGGTCGAGAGGTCAGCCCGAACATCAAGTGCCAGCTCAGCCCCAAGCAGTCTACTTTCCTGAGAAGCCCTGAAAATGAGATCACCAAAAGTGCTGCCGATCAGTCTACTCGTACCAGTTTCCGTGAAAGAAGTGTAGATAAGAGAGGTCGAAATTTGGAAGATGGGCGCGAGCTGCTTACCCACACCAGCCTTTACATACCATCCGGAGTTGCGGTAGTTCAGATTTCGGTAAATCGTATCGATTTCTACATTGGCATATCCCACGGCCGCGCGCCATCTAAAGTTGTTTTTTAGGTAGCCATGTACGAAGGGTTCTACCATCAAGCCCCGGTCTTGGAATACCGGAAGCATTTTCGTGATATCCAATCCCACATCCAGGCGCGGAACTTGCGCCCAGCCACCTACGGACATACACAGCGAGACCCAGCTAATCAGTAATGGTCGCATAGACGGGTGAAAAATACGTAGGGGCAAATTCTTCAATCGTTATGACTAGTCCAGATGTTTGCACGACATCCAGCGAAGTAAGTTTGGCGGTCACGCCACACAGTTGCGATTCAAACCGGACTGAATATCTTGTCTCAAAAACGACTTGATACTCTTGTTGTTGGTCGTCCACAAACACAAACCGGGTCAGCCCATCTGCCAAACTCAACGACAACTCAAACCGTTGCTGCCCGTTTTGGACAAAATTTCGATTTTCTTTTATATCGGGGCTGGATATGCTGGTGAACAGACGGCTGCTGTTGTTCATCAAAACAACAGTCGGTTCGGCTCTGACTCCTGTGCAAGGCTCCTCATAACACGAAAACGCTTGTAGCAGCAACGCTACAAACAACAACGAGACCAGATATGCAAAACCCCGGGTCATATGCATCATTACACTCCCAAGATCAACCGTCCCGGATCTTCCAGCAATTCTTTGACACGCACCAAAAAGCTCACCGACTCGCGGCCGTCTACGATGCGGTGATCGTATGACAAGGCCACGTACATAATCGGCCGGATGACCACCTGCCCCTCTTTGACCACCGCACGTTCTACAATATTGTGCATGCCCAAAATGGCCGACTGCGGGGGGTTCAGGATGGGGGTGGACAGCATCGAACCGAACACGCCCCCATTGGTAATTGAAAAAGTGCCTCCCTGCATTTCATCGATTGAAAGCTTGCCGTCACGGCCTTTGGTGGCCAACCGTACTACCTCCGCCTCGATTTGATCAAACGACAATGACTCTGCATTGCGGATCACCGGCACTACTAAGCCCCGGGGTGTGGAAACCGCAATGGACACATCACAATAGTCATGATACAGAATCTCATCACCGTTGATCTGGGCATTTACCGCGGGCCACTCCTTCAGCGCAATACAAACCGCTTTGGTAAAGAACGACATAAAGCCGAGACCCACACCGTACTTTTCCTTGAATTTATCCTTGTATCTGCCACGCAAATCCATGATCGGTTTCATATCCACTTCGTTGAACGTGGTCAGCATGGCCGTTTCATTCTTTACCGACACCAGGCGTTTGGCAATCGTCTTTCGCAAAGACGTCATCTTTTCGCTCCGCTTGTTGCGGCCTCCGCCCGAAGCGATGACCGGGGCCGCGGTTGTGGTCTTGGCGGCTTCCGTCTTGGGTGCCGGGGTCTGTGCCTTTTGGGCATCCTCTTTGGTGATGCGCCCGCCCACTCCGGTACCGCTTACCTGAGCGGACGCGATCCCCTTCTCTTCCAATATTTTGGCCGCAGCCGGTGAGGGATGCCCCGAGGCATAATTGGCAGCCGTGGTTTTCTCCGTGGCCTGCGGGTTAGGTGTGGTCGTTTTTGTTTCGGCCACGGGGGCACCTTCCGTGATTTCAATTTTGCAGATCAACCCTCCGATGGGCAGGGTCTCCTTTTCTTTCGCCACAATGCGCAGGATACCGTTGGCTTCGGCCGGCAACTCAAAGGTGGCCTTGTCCGATTCCACCTCCGCAATCACTTCGTCCAGCTTCACAACGTCACCGTCTTTTTTAAGCCACGTGGAAATGGTTACCTCCGTGATGGACTCGCCCACAGCGGGCACTTTCATTTCTTTGATTCCTCCGGTCGACTTCATAGGGGTAGGCGGTGTAGTAGTGGTTTCGGTTTTGGATGTTTGGGCAGGTGACGTGGCCGCGGTTGTACCTCCGTCTTGTATCTCGCAAATGACGGCCCCAATGGGCACGACCTCGCCTTGAGCTTTTGCTATTTTAAGAATGCCCGCCTGGGGGGCTGTCAATTCAAACGTGGCTTTGTCGGATTCCAACTCGGCAATAACCTCGTCCATTTTTACCGGGTCGCCCTCTTTTTTGAGCCAGTTGGCGATGGTTACTTCCGTGATTGATTCGCCCACGGTGGGCACTTTTACTTGCTGCGCCATTTTCTGAATTGGTTAGATACCCAACGCTTGGTTGATGATTTTCTCTTGCTCCACTTTGTGAACTTTGCTGTAGCCGGTAGCGGGCGAGGCACTTGCCTTGCGGGCCACGTAGTCAATCTCCTGCTTGGGCAGCATACGCTGTATGTAGGATTGGTAGCCCATGTTGGACGGCTCTTCCTGCGCAAAAACCACGGTGGCGTTTTTGTAGTTCTTGAACAGGGCTTTGATCTGTTTTTCCGGAAACGGAAACAGTTGCTCCATCCGAACAACGGCCACATCCTTCAGCTTGTTCTTCTGCCGTGCCTCGTCCAATTCATAGTACAGCTTGCCGCTGCACAGTACCAGCCGCTTCACGTCTTTGGCGCTCACGCTGGCATCGTCAATAATTTCTTGAAACTTGCCTTTGGTGATATCTTTGATGGGCGATACGGCTGCGGGATGCCGCAACAACGACTTGGGAGAAAGGACCACCAGCGGCTTGCGAAACTCCCACGTCACCTGCCTGCGCAACATGTGAAAGTTATTTGCGGGCGTGGTGGGATTGCAAACGATCATATTGTATTCAGCCGCCAGTTGCAAAAAGCGTTCGGGGCGGCAACTGGAGTGCTCGGGGCCCTGGCCTTCGTAGCCGTGCGGCAACAGCATCACCAGCCCGTTCATTCGTTGCCACTTGGATTCGGCACTCGAGATGAATTGGTCTATCATCACCTGGGCACCATTGACAAAGTCGCCAAACTGAGCCTCCCACAACACCAGCGCATGGGGCGAAGACATGGCATAGCCATACTCAAAGCCCAGCACGCCAAACTCCGACAGTAGCGAATTATAGATGTGTAACTTCTTTTGCCCGGGTTCAATGTGATCCAACCCGCAATACGGTTCATTTGTGTTGGCATCAAAGAAATAAGCATGGCGATGCGAGAACGTGCCGCGCTTGACATCTTGGCCCGACATCCGCACCGGTACGCCCTCGGCCAAAAGCGAACCGTACGCCAGCAGTTCGGCATCCGCCCAGGTCAACGTTTTGTCATCGAAAAAGGCGGCTTTTCGGTCCTTCAACAATTTCTCGATTTGCTTGAGCGGCTTAAAGCCGTCCGGAATGGTGGTGAGTGCTTTGCCCACTTTGTCGACCACAGCCTGCTTGACGCTGGTGTCGGGCGACTCGTCAAAGTCTTCGGGCGTAGCCTTCCTCAACTTATGCCACTCCTCTTCTATCTTTTGCGGTTTGTAGGGCAGCGGCTTTTGCTTTGCCTCGTCCAGTCTGTCTTGCAGTTGCTTGCGGAAGTTCTTGTCCATCTCATCTGCCAGGGCAGCGTCCACATCGGCCCGCTCCACCAGGCGTTTCACGTACACTTCGCGCGGGTTCGGGTGTTTCGCAATCAGGTTGTACAGCTTAGGTTGCGTGAACTTAGGCTCGTCACTCTCGTTGTGGCCATGCCTGCGGTAGCATAGCATGTCTATAAAAATATCCTTCCCGAACTTTTGTCGGTATTCTACCGCCAGCTTGGCGCAGAATGTGACCGCCTCGGCATCATCGCCATTGACGTGCAGCACAGGCGCATCGATGATCTTGGCCACATCTGTGCAGTAGATGGCAGTGCGTGCATCATCGTAGTCGGTGGTAAACCCAACCTGATTGTTGATGACGTAGTGGATAGTGCCCCCGGTGTTGTAGCCGGGTAGGCCCGACATTTGCACGATCTCATACACAATGCCCTGACCGGCCACGGCCGCATCGCCATGGATCAATATGGCCATCGCCTTGCTCAAGTCTTCCTGGTATTCATCGTCAATCTGACCGCGTGTGTACCCCACCACCAGCGGATCCACCGCCTCGAGGTGCGAGGGGTTGGGCGTGAGCTTCACATAAATTTTGTTGCCCGAGGGGGTGTTGATATGGCTGGAGTAACCCAGGTGGTACTTAACATCCCCATCACCCATCGTCAAGTCCGGATTGACATTGCCTTCAAACTCGGTAAATATCTGTTCGTACGTTTTGCCCAGGATGTTCGTGAGCACATTCAACCGCCCGCGGTGCGCCATGCCGATGACGACCTCTTTCACGCCCATCTCAGCCGATTTGTTAATAATCGTTTGCAGAGCCGGGATGGTATTTTCGCCCCCCTCCAACGAAAAACGTTTTTGGCCAAGGAACTTGGTGTGCAAAAAGTTTTCAAACACCACGGCCTCATTGAGCTTCGACAGGATTGATTTCTTTTCGTCCTGGCTGGGGTTGTAGTGGAAGTACTCCTTTTCGCATTTGTTGAAAAACCACTTTCTCACTTCATCGTCACGGATAAAGTTGTATTCAAAGCCGATGGGGCCCACGTAAATGGCTTGTACGCGCTCAATAATTTTGCGCAAGGTGGCCCGGCCCATGCCAATTTCGGCACCCACATCAAACTCGGTGTCCAGGTCGGCATCCGTCAGGCCAAAGCTTTTGTGATCAAAGTTCACGTTGTGGTTTCTGCGCTCGCGCACCGGGTTGGTTTTGGACTTAAGGTGGCCAAAGGAGCGGTAGGCGAAGATCAGGTTGCGCACCTGCGTTTCTTTGATGGTGAGCGCATCGGCCGGGGTGTCCATGCCGTGGCCATTGCTTTCGCCATAGCGCTGTAGCGAAAAGTCGTAACCTTCAAAAAACTTCTGCCACGTTACATCCACAGAGGCGGGATTGCCTTTGTAATTTTGGTAAAGCTGATCCAGATAGCTCACATCGGCATTGGATATATAGGAGTACTTGTCCATAGACATGGGTTAAAAAGAGCATCGAAGGTAGAAAAGGGTATCAGGATAATAAAACCGCTTACCCGAATATTAAAATCTAACGCTCATTCAAGCTCGAAAAAAGCCCTGTGAAAGTTTCTCGCCCGGTTGGGGGCTGGCCACTTGGCCAAATGCTCGAAAACCTTACCTTTGCAGTCCATTTTTAAAAAACCGGACGAGATCCACAAAAACCAACAAAATGGCAGTAAAAATCAGATTGGCCCGCAGAGGCCGCAAAAAGTTAGCACAGTTTGACGTGGTCGTAGCAGACGTGCGGGCGCCACGCGATGGCCGCTTCATCGAGAAAATCGGTACTTACAACCCCCTGACCAACCCGGCCAGCATCGTGCTGGACGACCAAAAAGCCTTTGATTGGTTGATGAAGGGCGCCCAGCCTACAGACACCCTCAAGCGCGTATTGTCGTACCGCGGCATCATGCTGAAAAAGCATTTGCAAATCGGGGTCATCAAGGGGGCCATTTCGCAAGAGGTGGCCGACCAAAAGCACAATGAGTGGCTCAAGTCAAAAGAAGCCAAAATCCAAACCAAGGTAGACTCGTTGGCTCAGGCCAAGCAAGAGGCAGCCAAGGCACGCAAGGCGGCCGAATCGAAGGTGAAAGAAGCCCGGGCCGAGGCAATCCGCAAAAAAGCAGATGCGTCACAAGCCGCACCAGAAGCCCCTACCGAAGCAGCCCCGGCAGCCGAGGAACAGGCATAATCTTATTGAAGCATGATTGATAGCCAACGCACGGGTGCGTTGGCTATTTTTGTTTTTCACGCCATGAGCATCGAAGATTCTTACAAAATCGGCTACATCCAGCGAACCCACGGTCTTAAGGGCGAGGTGACGGTGGTGTTCACACCAGACGCACCCGCCACCTGGGAAGAACTAACAACGGTGTTCGTTGAACACGAGGGGCAGCTGGTTCCCTATTTTATCCAATCGCTGTCGCGCAAGGGCGACAAGGCCTTTGCCAAATGGGACGAGGTGGATACGCTGGAACAAGCCAAAGCCCTGCAGGGCTGCGCTATCTACTTGCCCAAGTCACTGCGGCCCAAAAGCGGGCGCAACGAGTTTCACAATGACGAAGTGACGGGCTTCCTCGTGGTGGACAAAGCGCAGGGCGAACTCGGTGGTGTAACCGGAGTTGAGCAGCACGGGGCGCAGCGGTTTCTGGCTTTTTCCTATCACCAAAAGGAACACCTGCTGCCCCTCAACGCCCCCTTCCTGAAAAGCGTGAACAAAACAACCAGGCGAATTACCGTAGAATTGCCAGCGGGATTTTTGGATATTTGATCCATGCGCGTTGACATCCTCACTTGCCTGCCGCGGCTGCTCGAGAGCCCCTTCAACGACTCCATCTTGAAACGCGCCCAAACCAAGGGGCTGGTGGAAGTGGTGGTGCACGATTTGCGCGAGTATGCCACCAATAAGCACCGCACCACAGACGATTACGCCTTTGGCGGTGGGGCGGGCATGGTTATGATGATTGAGCCCATTGACCGGTGCCTCGAAACATTAAAAACACAGCGCGCGTACGATGAGGTCATTTACATGAGCCCCGATGGCGAGCTCTTCAATCAATCGGTAGCCAATGAGCTAAGCCTTCGAAAAAACATGATCCTGCTGTGTGGCCACTACAAAGGCGTGGATGAACGCGTGCGCGAACACCTCATCACCCGCGAAATCAGCATTGGCAACTATGTTCTGTCGGGAGGAGAATTGGCCGCAGCCGTGGTGGCCGATGCCATAATTCGGCTGCTGCCAGGCGTGCTCAATGACGAAACCTCGGCCCTGACTGACTCTTTTCAAGATGGCTTGGTCGCTCCACCGGTTTATACCCGCCCGGCCGACTACCGGGGCTGGAAGGTGCCCGAAATACTCTTATCAGGGCATGAGGCCAAGATCAACGAATGGAAGCACGAAAAAGCCCTGGAACGCACCCAAAAAAGACGCCCCGGCCTATTGGATGGATGAGCCGGTGAGAAAAAAGGTGATTCCGGGCCACTTTCAAGCAAAACCGCCCATGTCCTTGCCAACTCGTGCCACTTTCCTATATTTGCAGTCCATTTTTAAAACACCTCGGTTATGGCGGATTTATTGAAGATTGCCGAACAAGAACTAGCCTCTAAAAGGGCTTCGCTGCCTACGTTTAAGGCTGGCGACACCATCAACGTGCATGTAAAAATCAGCGAAGGGAACAAAGAGCGTATCCAGCAGTTCCAAGGCGTGGTTTTGTACCGCAAGGGCACCAATACCAATGGCGAGGTTTTTTCCGTCCGCAAAGTATCAAATGGGGTGGGCGTAGAGCGTATCTTCCCCGCCTTGAGCCCCAGCATCGATAAGATTGAGTTTGTGAAGGCCGGAAAAGTGCGCAGGGCAAAACTCTTCTACCTGCGTGGCCGCCAGGGAAAATCAGCCCGGATCAAAGAAAAAATAGTCGCCACAACGGCCGCTTAGTACATCGTTTGCAATCATCAAAAACCCGTTTTCCGGCTTGGAAAACGGGTTTTTTGTTGCCGTCCCGCCTGCGCATCCTAATTGGGCAGGTAACGCCTAACCTGTATATTTGTCGCCTATCCAAAATTAACCCATGGCGAACCCTAAAATTGTTGAGTTACTGGGCAAAGACGCTGATTCGTTGCTGGCCCACAAAAGCAAAACCATTTCCAAAGATCAGTTACACCTGCCTGGCCCGGCCTTCGTTGATCAGATTTTCGTACCCACCAACCGCAATACGCAAGTGTTGCGTAGCCTTCAAATCATGTTTGATACGGGGCGGCTGGGAAAAACCGGTTTCCTTTCGATACTTCCCATCGACCAGGGGATTGAACACAGTGCGGGGGCCTCGTTTGCCAAAAACCCCATCTACTTTGACCCCGAAAACATTGTAAAACTCGCCATCGAAGGCGGATGCAATGCCGTGGCCACCACGTTTGGCGGCCTGGCCATGGTATCGCGCAAGTATGCGCACAAGATTCCCTTCATAGTCAAAATCAACCACAATGAGCTTCTCACCTACCCCAACAAAGCCGACCAAATCATGTTTGGCTCGGTGCGCGATGCCTGGAACCTGGGGGCCGTAGCAGTGGGGGCCACGATTTACTTTGGCTCAGACAATGCCACGCGGCAAATACAGGAAGTGGCCAAAGCCTTTGAAGAGGCGCACGAGCTGGGCATGGCCACCATTTTGTGGTGCTACACGCGCAACAACGCATTCAAGAAAGACGGAGTCGATTACCATATTTCTGCGGACTTGACGGGGCAAGCCAATCACTTGGGCGTGACCATTCAGGCCGACATCATCAAACAAAAATTGGCGGAGACCAACGGGGGCTATAAAGCGTTGAACACGGGCGGAAGCAGCTACGGCAAACTGGACGAACGCATCTATACCGAACTAACATCCAGCCACCCCATCGATTTGTGCCGATACCAAGTAGCCAACTGCTACATGGGACGCGCGGGGCTGATCAATTCCGGAGGCGACTCCAAAGGTGCCAGCGACATGGCGGATGCGGTACGGACTGCGGTGATCAACAAGCGCGCAGGAGGCATGGGCCTGATTTCCGGAAGGAAGGCGTTTCAGCGCCCAATGAAAGAGGGGGTAGAAATATTGCAAGCCATCCAAGACGTTTACCTTGACCAGACAATTGACATAGCGTAGTCATCCGCTTTACGGGATTTGAAGATGGCGTGATTTGAAAATCGCAGTGGTGGCGATTTCGCGCACGCATCTTCAAAACACATCACCTTCAAATGGAATTTTATGCCTTGGTTTAAAAGAACGGATAAGGGAATCTTAACGCCAACAGAAGGCAAACGTGAAGTGCCTGATGGGTTATGGTTTAAGTCGCCAGGCGGCAAGATTATTCATACGCGCGAGCTGAAGAACAATGCCTACGTGGTGCCCGAAGAAGAGCATCACGTGCGCATCGGCTCCAAAGAGTATTTCGAAATCCTATTCGACAACAATGAGTTTACCGAGTTGGACGCCAACATGGAGTCAGCCGACCCATTGAAGTTTGTGGACACCAAGCCCTACCCCAAGCGGATCAAAGAATCGCAGGCCAAATCGGATTTAAAAGATGCCGTACGCACAGCCTACGGCTCATGCAATGGGTTGGGCCTAGTGGTGGCGTGCATGGATTTCACTTTTATCGGAGGATCCATGGGCTCTGTGGTGGGTGAGAAGATTTCGCGTGCGATGGATCACAGCCTCAAGCACCGCCTGCCGTTTTTGATGATCTCCCGATCAGGCGGGGCACGCATGATGGAGGCGGGGCTGTCGCTGATGCAAATGGCCAAGACCTCGGCCAAAATTGCTTTGTTGGATAAAGCCAGGATTCCGTACATCTCACTGTTGACCGACCCCACGACCGGTGGTGTTACGGCATCGTATGCTATGTTGGGCGACTTTAACATTGCCGAACCGGGTGCCCTCATCGGCTTTGCCGGGCCGCGTGTGATCAAGGAGACCATCGGCAAAGATCTGCCGAAGGGATTTCAAAGTGCCGAGTTTGTGCTGGAGCACGGCTTCCTGGACTTTATCATCGATCGAAGGAATCTGAAGAACAGGTTGAGTTTGCTGTTGAGGATGGTGGGGTAAATTTACCGCTAAACGAGCTTCGCCAGCCTATCCTTCCCACAATCAACAAGGGCCGCCCTATTAAGGCAGCCCTTGTAAATTATGCTTTATCCCGATCAAATTCTATTGGTATCCTTCGTTTTGTGTAAGGTTAGGATTAAGAATAGTCTCTCGTTGCGGAATCGGGAAAATCAGATTTGGCGAATCAAACGGCAGCGCGCCCACACTCCTTTGCGTTCTTTTCAGGTCGTGCAGCTGATGCCCCTCAAATGCCAATTCGCGCCTGCGTTCCAACAGTATCTCATCCAAATCCACTGAAACAGCATTCGCTAGGCCAGCACGATTCCTGATGCGGTTAATGTCATTCAAGGGGGTATCTCCAACAGATGATGTTAATCGCTGATTACATTCGGCTCTGGTTAAGTACATTTCGGCCAATCTGATAATGGTCACATTACCAAATCGATTCGTGAACTTGCGCGTGTAGCGCAATCCCCCACTGATGATAAAAAACGCCCGCCTCACATCGGCCGCCTCATACAGGCTGAGGTGGAAACTCTCAACATCAATATCACCCCTTCCATTTGCGTCAAAGAATGTATTCATGTTATTCACGCCTGCTTGCTCCGTGACCTGTATGGCAAATATATCCTCTGATGTGGCGTTCGTGTTAGACCCGCGATTTGCCAACCGCGTTGCATTTCTGGCAAATACATCACCAAAAGCAGGAACTAAACTATACGACCCGGTAGAGGCACCTACCGAGATGACCCGGTTTGCTTTCGCCAAAGCCTCTGTATAGTTATTCTGCATCAAAAACACCCGTGACAGCATCGCACTTGCAGTATACGTTGTGGCAAAGTAGGCATTCTTGCTGGGAAGTAAGTTTTCCGCAGTTTGGAGATCATCTATAACTTGGCTGTAAACTTGCGCCACTGAACTTCTTGTTAATGGCGTAGTCGCATTGGCCAGATTGGTAGGCTCCAGTTTCAGCGGTACCCCCGGATTTACCGATGGATCCCCATCCGTCCACGTACGCGCATAGGTACGAACCAGCTCAAAGTAGATCGTTCCACGAATAAATCGGGCCTCGCCTTCAACTCTGCTCCTGCGATCATCGGTGACCAGCGGTAGGTTAGCCAACACGGTATTGGCGATGTCTATTGTGCGGTAGGACTCAAGCCACGTTTCACGAGCTTGATCATTAGTGATCAACATGGCCTTGTCCCAAATTTCTCCGGGCGCAACAAACGTACCACCCCAAAATATTTCGCCATCATCACCGAGTAGTTCTGAATCTCTCAAAATATTTCCCCCATACAAATCTCCATCTCCCAACGTAGCATAGGCTCCCGTCAAAAGCGCCTCAACATCGGCTGATGTGCGAATGGCATTTTGAGAATCTATAGTGTTGAAAGGTGTAATGTCAAGTCTGTCGTCACAACTTAAGAATAGTGAGACGAGAACAAGAGTTGATAATATCTTTCTTTTCATCTTATTCATGATTAAAAGCCTATGTTTATTCCGAAGGTAATTGTCTTGGGCTGAGGAGCAGAATAGAAATCAATACCCTGATTGACATTGTTGCCAGCAAATGTGTCTGAGTTAACCTCCGGATCCCATCCGTTGTAATCTGTGAACGTCAACAAGTTTAACGCGCTGACGTACACCCTTGCCCGGTTAATTTTGGCTTTGCTAATGATAGCCGCTGGCAGCGAATATCCCAATGTAATGGTTCTAAGTCGGAGGTATCCCCCATTGCTCATATAGCGAGAAGACTCCCCCACCCCATTACCAGCAAACAACCGCGCTTGAGGCACATCCGTTACATCGCCCGGATTTCTCCACCTCCGTAGCTGATCTCTGGTCTGATTGTCAAAAAAGTCTCCATTTGCTGACATAAACTTGCCACCACCGTTGTATATCTGATTTCCAAACACTCCTTGAAAAAGGATGCTCAAATCAATTCCCTTAAACGAAAAGTTATTGGTCAACCCGGCAATAAAATCCGGATTGGGATCACCTATTTTCTGCTGCGTTGCCAAATTATAATCGTTCGTTGACGTTTTTGAGCCATCTGGATTAATGATTTCATACAACGCATCACCGTTGGCAGGATCTACTCCTAGGTATTTCGGCCCAAAAAATATCCCGATCGGTTCTCCTTCGCGTGCTTGGCTAAGAAAACTTCCTTGGATAACCTGCCCGTCCAAGTTGATTATCTTGTTTCTATTCCTTGCAAAATTAAAGCTTGTACTCCATTTCAAAGCACCCACCAAATTCTCCGAGTTTATGACGATCTCAAAACCTCGGTTTTCCAAGCTGCCGATGTTTCTTGTTTGTACGCGATAGCCAGAAGTACCCGGGAGATTCACGTTGATTAACAGATCATCGGTATTCTTGATATAATAGTCAAATTCACCCGTAAGTCGGTTATTGAAAAACCCGAAATCTAGACCCACATTAGTTTGTGTAGTCCTTTCCCAACGGAGTTCTGGATTGGCCAGTGTAGTGGGGCGCTGCCCCGCTAATCCCGCATAAGGCACCGCTCCAAATTGACCAATTGAGGCAAAATTTCCGATTTCTGCGTTACCCGTTGTTCCATAACTCGCCCTTAACTTCAAAAATTCAAAAACTCCCAAGCCACTCATGAAGGACTCTTCCGTCAAAATCCAGCCGGCCGAAACCGCTGGGAATACACCATACCGATTCTCCGATCCAAAACGAGAAGAGCCATCCGCGCGCAGACTCACGCCCAAGAGGTACTTATTGTTGAACTTATAGTTTGCTCTCCCGAAATACGACATAAAGGAGAAACCACTCTCCTGCCCGGTGGCACTCACAATGCTGGCTGCAGAAGTAATTTTGGTAAATGAATTACTGGGAAACTGCTGAGCTGATGCATTGTTATACTTGTCGTTAGACTGTTGATAGCTAACACCTCCAATTACTTCCAGATTGTGCGATTCATTTATTGTCTTTTGAAAACGTAAGAATGTGGTGCTCGTGTAGTTGAATACCAATGCGGAAGCGATAAATCCCGCACCATTGGGTGTTTGCTGGTTTCTGGCAGTTTCTCTTCCGAAGTAGTTATCTTCATTCTGAGCCAACAAATCATAACCAAATTCGGTGCGTACTGAAAGCGCATCCGTAAAATTATAGGCTGCATAGGCCCCGCCAAAGTTTCTCCAAACGGTGGTGGTCCGCTCCGCGAAGTCTATATCCAACAGCGGGTTGTAGTACAGTGGAAAGTTGGTATTGGGCGCACCCGACACCAAGTCTAGTGCACCACTTGGCAGATTCGTTCGGGGATCGATGACGGGAGTCATAGGCGAAAGAGCAACAATCTGCATAGGTGTGGAAAAAGCGTTGTCGTCCGACAAACGCTTGTTGACTGTATTTGTAACACTGAAATTGATACCCAAGGTCAGTTTATCATTTGCTCGGTGGTCCAAATTAATCCGCCCGCTAATCCGCTCCAACTCATTAGCGACCAAAATTCCCTTTTGTTTTGAATACGAACCGGAAACAAAAAATTTGGTTTTATCTGTGCCTCCGTTTGCGCTAAGATCAAACTGATTAATACCAGCATCCTTATTGAAGGCCAGGTCCTCCCAGTTCGTATCTACATACCCCGGTGCTCCCGGCACGTTCCATGATTCATGCGGAGTGCCCGCAGGGTGCGTGGCAGGGGCCGCCCCGTATCGATTGAATCGGTTGATCAAACCAGTCGTGAGCCCTCCGTTTGCTTCTGTGAAAAGCTCTACGTACTCCTGCGTGTTGAGGAATCCACGCTTATTTGTTGGCTCGCTAAAGCCTGTCATATAACCAACATTGAATGCGGTTTTACCACTTCTTCCCCGCTTTGTGGTGATTAGCACGACTCCGTTTGCGGCCCTTGAGCCATATATTGCAGATGCCGATGCATCTTTCAATACTTCTATTGATTCGATGTCGCCCGGATTAATGTCAACCAATGGGTTTGTCGCTGCCGATGTACTTGATTGGCTTTGCTGGGTCACGGGAATCCCGTCAATTACATAAAGAGGCTGGTTGTCTGCCGAAACAGAGGAAGAACCACGAACTCGCACTTTTATTCCTTGACCCAACTTCCCGTTGCCAGCCTCAACAAAGACGCCCGCAGCCCGACCTTGGATGGCTTGGTCAAAACTAGGAATCGGGAGGTTGGTCAACTCATCACCTTTTATTCTGGCGATGTTACCCGTAAGGTCTTGCTTCAACTGAGAGCCGTATCCAACGACAACGACTTCAGATAATTGCTTAACATCTGCCTGTAACTGAATTTGGACGGTCGATCGCGGCCCAACTTCCACCTCTTGAGTGACATATCCGATAAACGAAACGACTAAGGTGCCCCCAGACGAGGGAACACTCAAAACGAATGAACCTTCCGCATCGGTCACGGTTCCATTCGTGCTTCCCTTCAACAACACATTCACACCAGGCAATGGCGAGCCGTCATCGCCCACCACCTTACCGGAAATACTCCTGTCTTGCGCAAGTGCGGGGAGGGTAAATACTCCCATCAGGAGAAGTAGTAAAAACTTCCTCATAGATTAAGGTTTAGATTAGGTTTTTCGTTAACACCGCGTTAACGAACCATAATATTAGGGCAATATTTCAATACCTCCGACACCCGCGCACGTAAAAATTTTACGCAAACGGTAGATATCACCCTAAAAGTCTGCGATCTGATGGGTTTCCAAATAAAATTTGGGGACGAACGGCTGGAGAAGACACCACTCATCCCCCAAAACAAAACAGCCGGCCTTGGAAACCAAGGCCGGCTGTTTTGTGCCGTACTGCGCGAAATAAACTACGCCTGTGCCACCACCGACACAAATGACTTGTCGGCTTTCCCTTTTTTGAAAGCGACTACGCCATCCGTCAAAGCAAACAGCGTGTGATCTTTGCCGATGCCCACATTTTTGCCCGGGTGATGCTTGGTGCCGCGCTGGCGCACAATGATGTTGCCCGCCACCACTTTCTGACCTCCATATACTTTTATGCCCAACCGCTTGCTTTCCGACTCGCGGCCGTTCTTTACTTTACCTTCCCCTTTCTTGTGTGCCATACCTCGATTTGAAAATTTACTAATTCGTTAATTTGAAAATAATCCAGATTTGTTGTGTTAACCAACTCCCCAAGTCGAAGACCGAAGCAATTTTCAAATCTTCAAATTATCCAATTGGCTAATTATCCTATGCTTTCGATCTGCACCTTGGTGAACTGCTGACGGTGACCGTTTTTCACGGCATATCCTTTTCTGCGCTTCTTTTTGAAAACAATCACCTTGTTTCCCTTTACGTGCTCGAGTATCTTCCCAGATACCTTCGCACCACTGACAGTTGGGGCGCCAACTTGTACACTGCCTCCGTTATCTACCAGCAGGACTTTGTCGAAGCTTACGGAAGCCCCGGCATCGCCCTCCATCTTGGGAGCGTATATATATTGGTCTTTAGCCACCTTAAACTGTTTTCCGGCAATGTCTACTATTGCGTACATGTTTGATTGGATGGGTTAAAAATTCGGACTGCAAAGGTAACTCAAACAGGCATATTTTCAATTGGCGACCGCCAAATTTGCCAAAAACCCTTAAATTCATCCAAATTTGCGTGTTTCTTCGCTAAATTTCTGATTGTCAGGCCAAAACAAAACCGCCTGGGCGACTGCCTTCCCGTCTTGCTACACCCACCAACACGCCTCACCCTGGGGGGTTGCAGCACACGTGTTATTTGAGTGACACCACCAATGATTTCGGCACAAAAAACGGAAGAAAAAAAATCTAAAAAATATTCAGTTCACCGGGCGCTTCATGGATGGCCAGTAAGTGAATGAAAATGAATTGCTTTTGGAAACAAGATGATTTTTGCAGCCCGTTCGTCAGCCGCTGCGGCTTGAACACTCCTTTGATATTATTGCTGCATTTCAAATCTTTGTTTCTTCACTCTTTTGCGAAACGGCTTTCATCCGCTGGTTCGACTTCTAAAGAGAAAAAACAAAAAATTACCGTGCATGCCCTAAGCCACTATGCCGCGGGACGTGTTTCGAATAGTACGTAACCCTTTTAAGAAACGCTATGAGCAACCATTTACCCGAAGAGCCGATTTTGAGAGAGAACAAAGACCGGTTTGTTCTTTTCCCCATCACCCACCCCGACATTTGGAAGTACTACAAACAGGCCGAAGCCAGCTTTTGGACGGCCGAAGAGATTGACCTGAGTCACGATTTGCGCGACTGGGCCACCCTCAACGATGGTGAACGCCACTTCATCACGCACGTACTGGCCTTTTTTGCCGCCAGCGATGGCATCGTCAACGAAAACCTGGCCGAGCACTTTGTGTCAGAGGTGCAGTACACCGAAGCCAAGTTCTTTTATGGCTTCCAGATAGCCATTGAAAACATCCACTCCGAGACGTACTCTTTATTAATAGATACCTACGTCAAAGACCCGAAAGAGAAAGACCGGCTTTTTCACGGCATCGAAACGATGGACTGCGTAAAACGAAAGGCCGATTGGGCATTGCGGTGGATTTCGCAGGGCAATTTCCAAGAACGCCTGATTGCGTTTGCCGCGGTGGAGGGCATTTTCTTCTCCGGATCGTTCTGCTCCATTTTCTGGCTGAAAAAACGCGGGCTGATGCCCGGCCTGAGCTTCTCTAACGAGCTCATCTCGCGCGATGAAGGCCTGCACTGCGACTTCGCCTGCCACCTCTACACCGAACACGTGGTGCACAAGCTGCCCAAGGAGCGCGTGATCGAAATCATCAAAGACGCGGTGGAGATTGAAAAGGAGTTTGTGACCGATGCCCTGCCGGTAAACCTCATCGGCATGAATGCCGAGCAAATGCGCCAATACATCGAGTTTGTGGCCGACCGCCTGCTGCATGAACTGGTAGGCGAAAAGGTGTACGGGGCCACCAACCCGTTTGACTTTATGGACATGATCAGCTTGCGCGGCAAAACCAATTTCTTCGAAAAACGCGTGGCCGAATACCAAAAAGCGGGCGTGATGAAGAGTACCGAAAAAGAAACCGCTCCGAAGTTTTCATTGAATGAAGATTTTTGATACATTGACCAACATTTTTTAAGCTATCGTTCACCACAACCCACTTTAGTAATGCTTGTAGTAAAACGTGACGGACACCGGGAGTCCGTAAAGTTCGACAAGATCACGGCCCGCATCGAAAAACTCTGCTACGGTTTAGATCCCAAATTTGTCAACCCTGTAGAGGTGGCCATGAAAGTGATCAATGGATTGTATGATGGTGTCTCCACCCAAGAATTGGACAACCTGGCCGCAGAAATTGCCGCCACGATGACCACACGCCATCCGGATTTCGCCAAACTGGCGGCCCGCATAGCGGTATCCAACCTCCACAAGGTTACCAGCAAGTCGTTTTCCAGCACCATGAAGCGGCTGTACACCTATGTGGATTCCAAAACAGGCCAAAATGCCCCCCTCATCTCCAAGGAAACGTGGAAGGTGATTCACGAGCATGCAGCCGAACTGGACGAGGCCATCATCTATGACCGCGACTTTGGGTACGACTACTTTGGATTCAAGACGCTGGAGCGCTCCTACCTGATGAAAATTGACGGCAAAGTGGTGGAACGCCCGCAGCATTTGCTCATGCGGGTAGCCGTGGGCATCCACGGAGAAGATATCCCGGCTGCGATTGAAACCTACCATTTGCTATCGGAGAAGTGGTTTACCCACGCCACGCCCACCCTGTTCAACGCAGGCACGCCCAAGCCACAGCTATCCAGTTGCTTCTTGCTGACGATGAAAGACGACAGCATTGATGGCATCTACGACACCCTGAAAAATTGCGCCAAAATCTCGCAGAGTGCCGGTGGCATCGGCTTGAGCATACACAACGTGCGGGCGAAAGGGTCTTACATCAAAGGCACCGGGGGCACCTCCAACGGCATTGTACCCATGCTTCGCAACTTTGACATGACGGCCCGCTACGTAGATCAAGGCGGTGGCAAACGCAAAGGCAGCTTTGCCATTTATTTGGAACCCTGGCATGCCGATGTGTTCGAATTTCTGGACTTGAAGAAAAACCACGGCAAAGAGGAAATGCGCGCACGCGACCTGTTCTACGCCATGTGGATACCCGATCTGTTCATGAAGCGGATCGAGAACAACGAAATGTGGTCGCTCTTCTGCCCCAACGAAGCCCCCGGCTTGGCCGATTGCTATGGGGAAGAGTTTGAGCGCCTGTATGAAAAGTACGAGAAAGAAGGAAAGTTCCGCAAGCAAATTAAGGCGCAAGACCTCTGGTTTGAGATTTTGGAATCGCAAATCGAGACCGGAACGCCCTACATGTTGTACAAAGACGCAGCCAATAAAAAATCAAACCAGAAAAACCTGGGCACGATCAAGAGCAGCAACCTGTGCACGGAAATCATCGAATACACCTCGGCCGATGAAATTGCCGTATGCAACCTGGCATCTATCGCGCTGCCCAAGTTCGTGACGGAAGAGGGCAAATTCGATCACCACAAATTGTACGAGATCACCAAAGTGGTCACGCGCAATTTGAACAAGGTAATCGACATCAATTATTACCCCGTGCCCGAAGCGCGCAACAGCAACATGCGCCATCGCCCCATCGGCATTGGCGTACAGGGCTTGGCCGATGCCTTCATCATGCTGCGCATGCCGTTTGACTCAGACGAGGCCCGCGCGCTCAACGAAGACATCCACGAAACGATCTACTTCGCTTCGATGGAGGCCTCTATGGAACTGGCCCAAGTGCACGGAGCCTACGAAACATTCAAAGGCTCGCCCGTGAGCAAGGGCATTTTCCAGTTTGACATGTGGGGCGTTACCCCCAAGAGCAACCGCTGGAACTGGGAGAAACTGAAGCAAGAGGTAAAACAGCATGGCGTTCGCAATTCGCTGCTGGTGGCCCCCATGCCCACGGCCTCGACTTCCCAGATATTGGGCAACAACGAGTGCTTTGAGCCCTATACCAGCAACGTGTACACCCGCAGAACGCTGTCGGGCGATTTTATCGTGGCCAACAAACACCTGATGAGGGATTTGATCAGCCTGGGCTTGTGGAATGAAAACATGCGCCAAAAGCTGATCTCCACCAACGGGTCCGTACAGCCCATTGCCGAAATTCCCCAGAACATCAAAGACATCTATAAAACCGTGTGGGAAATTTCGCAAAAGGCCATCATTGACATGAGTGCCGACCGCGGTGCGTACATCTGCCAGAGCCAGAGCCTGAACATTCACCTGACCAATCCAAACTTTGGCAAGCTCACCTCCATGCATTTCTATGCCTGGAAAAAAGGCTTGAAAACAGGCATGTACTACTTGCGCTCTACTGCGGCAGCCGATGCCATCAAGTTTACGCTCGACAAGGCCGCCCTTGCGCAGCCCTCGGTAGTCGAAGCAGAAGCAAAAGTGACCCCCCAATCGGTGGCCGCAGAAACGCAGCAAGCACTCCAATACGAAACCCGCACCGAGGTAGCCAATTACGAACAAAAGCTCTCCGACATGGCGTGTTCGCTGGATAACCCCGATGCCTGTGAGGCGTGCGGTTCATAACGAACGAAGTCTCAGCAACAAAAAGCCCGCGGTTCTAATCGCGGGCTTTTTTTTGAACATCCTCCACTACTCTCCGTCCAGCACCGGATGGGCGATGATCGGGCCAAAGAAGAGGGCATTGAGAAACAACTTGTTGGTGCCATACCATGTGCCTCGGAAATTCATATTGTCCGTGAACAGGATGACGCGCCCCTGCCCTTCGCCACTCACCACAATGGCCGCAGACTGGCTCACCTTGGGCATTTGCGAACGATGAACGTAGCCGCCAATCAATGGGTTGGCCGTATACTGCGCCACGTTGTTATACGGATTTTTTGACGGCTGGAGATACGTGCGCCCATTGCGGTAAAACGACATCAGCCGGTCGGTGATGCCAAACCCGATGGGGTGTGTGCGATCCACATCCACTTGAAAAATGGCGCCCCCCAGTTGCTTGGCACCCTCAAAATTCTCGGCCTCGTCATACGGTGCGCGTTTCATTTTGCGGGTGGTGTCTTGCACGATCAACTTCTCCTTGGCCAACCCCTGTTTGATGGCCCACTCCGTAGCGGTTTTCTGCGTGATGAGCGTGCCCCCCGCTTGCACCCAGGCTTTCAACCGATCAACCGTTGTTTTATCCAGCGTATAGGTTCCCGCCACCAAAATAATGACATTGTAATCCGATAGCTGGATGCGCGAGAGGGCGGTGGCTTCGGCTTTGGTGAGGGGCATCCCAATGCGCTGATCCAATAGATGCCATACTTCGCCAGCCTCATACGCTGATACGCCCGGGCCCACGACCAAAAGCGGCTCTGGCTTTTTCACCGGCACCGCCTCACCACTGCCCAAATCAATGCCCTTCCCGTTGTAGCCCGTGGCCACGGGATGAACATCCACGGTTGTTTGCTCTACTGCTCGCGTAAGGTGAGCATAAACCTCTTCGCGGGTGAGCCGCTGTTGCTGCACGGGGATGATCAACGTGCCGTAGCCAAATGCCTTTTCGCCCGCGGCCACGCGCGCTGAGAAAGGCTTGTGGGCTACTTTTACGATTACGCCACTGTGCAGCAATTGGTACAGTGCCCGGTGCGCTTGGTAATCGGTAAAGTCGATCAGATACGCATAGTCACTTCGGGCGGGAATAACGGGCGTCTTGCTTCGCTCCGCGGTCACGCGGTTGCCTTTCGCCACGGGCGCGCGTACCTCCGCATGTGGCAAGTTAAAGGCATGCACCAACGACCAAGCCGAGGCATCATAAAACAGGCTGTCGCTGTAGGTGATGGCTTTTTCAAAGGCCGAGCGCACCATCAAATAGTTTGGTTGCTCGGTAGGCACCACAAACGACTTGCCTTTTTCGAACGTTTTCCCGTTCAGTTGGGTGGTGGCCGTTGTTTCATACACTTCTACCTGATGCATGAGCAGCGTATTCACCAACGCATACGTGCGCGTCAGATCGTTGCCATCGCCAAAGACATAGCCTTTTACAGGATTGGCTCTGGCCTGTTGTGCCACGCTGGTATAAAAACCGTTGCGCATGTTAATGAGCATGGCCTTCTCCGCATGCGAGGCCCTGACGGTGGCCAGTGCAGCTACAAACTGATTTCGCACCGTGAAGCCAAAGGTAAGCGGTACCGTGGTCGTTTCCTGCACGTGCCCGCGCGAGCTGGCCTGCTCGAACAAAAATCCCGCCCCGCCATAAAAATTACTGTAGCTCGACCCGTAGCCCGGATATAACTTGTCAAACGCCTCCTTGGTAAAATACTGACTTCCGATTTTATTCATCGCCTCGGAGAAATAATCGGCAAAGCGTGGGTACACCGTGTTGTACAAGTAAGCGGGCACGATGGGGTTGTTGCTGCTGTTTTTGCCCGGGTCAAAGTAAAACGTAGAGTTGGTGCCCATCTCGTGGGCATCGGTCATCACCAAGGGGCGCCAGCGGTGAAAAAACTGCATGCGGTTGCGGCTTTCGGGGTGAATACCCAAAAACCAATCACGATTCAAATCAAACCAATAGTGATTGGTGCGTCCTCCGGGCCATACTTCATTATGCTCACGGTCGGCCGGGTCGCTTACCGGTGGCGATGCCTTGTGCATGTTGGCCCAATGCGAAAACCGATCGCGGCCATCAGGATTGTACACGGGGTCGATCAAAACTACCAGGTCGCTGAGCCACTGAAGTGTTTCTGCGTCCTCGTTGGCGGCCAGGTAGTAGAGCGTCAGCAAAGAAGATTCGCCCCCGGAAGGTTCGTTGCCGTGCACGTTGTGGCCAAGCTGAATGACCAGAGGCACATCCGGGCGCATATTACCATTGGCGCCCGCCATGTGTTTTTGGCGGATATCCTCCAGTTGCGCATGGTTAGCGGGCGAGGTTACTTTGGCCACGATCTGCACGCGCTTCTCAATTGAGTGGCCAATCTCTTCGAGGGTCACCCGGTCCGACAGCTCATCTACCTTTTTAAAATACTCTACGATTTTGTCGTACCGCGTGTGGTGGCTTCCGATCGGGTACCCGAGGAATGCCTCGGGCGTAGGAATGGCGGGATTGAATTTTTGAGCCGAAGGGTAAAAATACTCCTTCTGGGCTGTTACCGACAGATGGGCAACGGTGAGTGCAAGCAACAAAAAAACGGTAATTTTCATGGCAGGGGTGAATCAGCAGGTAAAGTAGCCATTGGTCTCGGATAGCCTTCACCGTTTATCAAAATAGTGGGGGTTACTTTCCTGTCTAAAATTGTATTTTTGGCTCCACTCATGCTGCAAGTACAAACGTTTACTTTTAATCCGCTCGAAGAAAACACATACGTGCTCTTTGACTACACCAAGCATGCGGCCATCATCGACCCCGGGTGTTATGAAAAAGCCGAGGAAAATGAGTTGAGGGACTTCCTTTCTGACGCGGGCCTGACGGTTACGCACCTGATCAACACGCATGGCCATATTGACCATGTGCTGGGCAATGCGTTTGTGAAGCGTACGTATCACGTACCGCTGTACATTCACCCACTGGAGGAACCGGTATTGCGTGCCGCCACGGCTTATGCCGCCATGTATGGCTTTCCGGCCTACCAGCCCGCCCAACCTGACCAATGGTTGGCGCCCGGCACAGACATCACCATAGGCCATACCCGTTTTCAAGTCCTGTTTTTGCCCGGCCACGCGCCCGGGCACATCGGTTTATACCAAAACGAAAGTCGGGTGCTCATCAGTGGCGATGTGCTCTTTCACCGCAGCGTGGGCCGTACGGATCTGCCCGGAGGCGATTGGGGCACGCTCGTGCAAAGCATTCAACAAGGGGTGTTCTCGCTGCCGGATGAGGTGGTGATCTATCCCGGTCACGGCCCCACCACCACCGTGGGCGAAGAAAAACAGCACAATCCGTTTGTGGGCAACGCGGCAATACGATGAGCGTGGTAAAACACATACCCAACGCACTGACCTGCGGCAATCTGTTGTGCGGATGCATGGGTCTGGTTTTTGCCCTTCAGAACGAGCCCGTGCCAGCCGCCTGGTGGGTGTGGGCGGCTTGCGTCTTTGATTTTTTTGATGGCTTTGCTGCGCGCTGGCTTAACGTATCTTCGCCCATTGGGAAAGAACTGGACTCATTGGCCGACCTGGTGAGTTTTGGCGTGTTGCCGGCCCTCACCCTGTTTCAATGGATTGATGAGTCGGGCTTGCCCGCCCCGGTGGCCTACATTGCCCTGCTGCTGGCCATTTTTTCGGCCTTGCGCCTGGCAAAATTCAATGTAGACGACCGCCAGGCAGACTCATTTATTGGGCTGCCCACCCCGGCCAACGCGCTTTTCATTACCGCGCTCCCTTTTCTGCCCCCTTTTTTGTTGGCGTTCTTTTTCCAGCCTTGGGCATTGGTGGCCATTTCGGTTGTTTTCTCGCTTTTGTTGATCGCCCCGCTCCCACTTTTTGCGCTCAAATTCAAGGACTTTTCCTGGAAACACAACTCGCTGCGGTTTACTTTCCTGCTCCTTTCCGTATTTTTGATTGCCGTGTGGCAGGCAGGGGCCATCCCGTTGGTCATACTGCTTTACATAAGCGTGTCGTTAGGGAAACAGATGTTGGCGAGCGGAAAAAAAGCAAATTGACCCTTGGTATTTCGTAGACTGGTATGGATCGGACTTTGGTGTCTGCACACGTGGCATGGGGGACACGCACAGGACAACTCTGTCTTGGCTTCCGGTACTTGGGCAAAGTTCTCCTTATCCAGCGATGGCATCTACAAGATAGACTACAACCTACTCCGCCAGGCGGGCATCAATCCGGACAACATTGATCCACGCAACCTTCAACTGTACACGGGGCACGTGGGCATGTTGCCGCAAGCCAATGGTGCGGCACGCATCTCCGATGTGCAACAGATGGCCATTCAGGTAACGGGTGAAGCCGATGGGCGATTCAATCCGGGCGATGCCATTTTCTTTTTGGGGCTGGGGCCGGACAAAGTGGAATATGTTCCGTCAGCCCAGATGTACCGGTACACCAACCATTTGTATGACGATGCGAACTTCGTTTACCTGACGGTCGGCAACCAGCCCGGTAAGCGCATCGGCCTTACCACATCGCCTGCGGGTTCGTTTTCCGTGGTCACCACCTTCGAAGATGTGGCCTTTTACGAAACCGAACAGTACAACATCCTGAAGTCTGGCAGGCAATGGTTTGGCGAACAATTTGACACATCGCCTGAGATCACCATCCGGTTTGACGTGCCCGGCATCATCGAAAACAGCGCCCTCCGGTTTGCCTCACACGTAATGGCCCAGACGTTTGCGGAATCGTCCTTTGATGTTTTTTGGAATGGCGTCTCCATCGGAAACCAACGCATCACGCCCGTGCCCAATACTCAGTATGGTCTGAAAGGTCGCGTGCGCATCGATACCGTAGCCGTGCAGACCACGGCAGTCAATGCCGCCACGCGCACCACCCAAGAGATACGCTACCGCTACACGAAAGCTCCCGGCTTTTCCATCGGGTATTTGGACTTTTTCTCGTTTACCATACAACGCAGACTGGCTTTGTATGGCCAGTACACGTTTTTTCAGTCCGCTGGCAGCACGCAAAACAGCATCTCCACTTTTCAACTGGGGGGTGCCGATGCCACCACACAGATTTGGGATATCACCAATCCCTTTGACATTGCGCGCCACGAAACAACCTTCCAAAATGGCAGTGCTGCGTTTTCCACCACCACCGCTTCGCTCAAGCGTTTTGTGGCCTTTAGCCCGCAGCGCGCGGCAAGCCCTGTCTTCGTGCAGCGCGTAGAGAACCAAAATCTTCGCGCAACAGCCGTACCCCAGTTGGTCATCGTCACGCATCCTGATTTTCTGCCGGAGGCCAACCGCTTAGCGGCTCACAGGCGATCATTCCATGGGTTGGACGTGCTCGTGGTAACCACCCAACAGGTGTACAATGAGTTTTCAGGGGGCAAGCGCGATGTGACTGCGCTACGCGACTTCTTTCGCACTCTTTACCTGCGCAGCAATCGGTTGGAAAATGTACTGCTGATAGGCCGCGGCACGTACGATTACAAAAACCGGATCACAACCAACAGCACGTTTGTGCCCATCTATCAGTCGCGCAATTCGCTGTCGCCATTGGAAACATATTCATCAGACGATTATTTTGCTTTTGTGGGCACCAGCGAAGGCGAATGGGGCGAAAACCCCGCGGTAAATCATAGCATGGCCTTTGGTGTGGGCCGTTTGCCCGTGCGCACCGCGGCCGAGGCCAAGGGCATTGTTGACAAGCTGATTGCCTATGACACCGACCCCAAGAAGTATGGGCGTTGGCGCAAATCCATCGCTTTTGTCGCTGACGATGGCGACTTCAACATCCACCAAAGCCAGGCAGACCTGCTGAGTGAGTTTGTGCAAGCGCAGCAGCCCCAATTTGACACGCGCAAAATCTACTTGGATTTGTTCCGCCAGGAAAATCGATCCAGCGGGCAGCGCAGTCCGCGCACGACCGAAGAAATCGCACGCACCCTTCAAGAAGGCGTGGCCATTGTCAATTTCACGGGCCACGGCTCGGAACAAGTGTGGATGGATGAGCGTGTGTTAGACGCCAATACCGTGAAAGACTGGAGCCGCTTGCCCCAATGGCCGTTGTTTGTTACGGCCACGTGCGAGTTTGGCCGTCATGACGATCCCCAACAAATTACCACAGGCGAGCGTATTTTGCTTCAGCCCGAAGGCGCCATTGGCTTGGTTACCACCGCCCGACCCGTAAATGCCAGCACCAATTTTACATTAAACCGTGCCTTCTACACCGCCCTTTTTCAAAAAGTAAATGGCCGCTTCCGTTCGTTGGGGCTTGTCTTTCGCGACACCAAAAACACCAGCCAGAGTGGTGTGGCCAATCGCAATTTTTCGTTGTTGGGCGATCCCTCCATGCGGTTAGCGTTGGGTGATCTGAACGTGACCTGGGATGAGGTGACCACGGCAAACGGAACCGACACCCTCCGTCCGCTTGCGCGCGCCCGTATCCGGGGCTCCATCCGCGAAAGCGGCAATATTCAGAACGGGTTTACCGGCAAAGCCGAAGTAACGGTGTTTAACAAACCGGGACAACAACAAACCAAAGGCGATGAAAACCCGGTATTCATTTTTTCTCACTTCACCGACCTGTTGTACAAGGGCGAAGTGAGCGTGGCCAGCGGGGTATTTGAGCTCGAATTCATCGTGCCCAAAAACGTTTCGTCCAATGTAGTCAGCGGAAAAGTGAGCGCATATGCGTTCAACAGTGCGGCATCCGCGGATGCTGCCGGGGCCAGCGTAGAGGTGGCCGTGGGAGGCTTGCCGGTGGCTGCGCCCGTTGATACAGAGCCGCCCAGCATAAAACTGTTTATGGGAGATACGACCTACGTCAGTGGCGGACCCGTGGGGCCGCGCAGTGCCATCGTGGCGCATTTGCGCGATGCTAGCGGCATCAACCTGACGGCCGCCCCTCAACACACGCTGTTGGCGGTGTTGGATGACTCGCTGTCGTTTGAACTGAACCGGCATTTTCAATACTACCCGGACAGCTACACGGAAGGGCTGGCTTCTTTTGGCCTGAGTAATTTGGCCGCGGGCCCGCATGCCATCACCCTGTTTGCTTCCGACAACCACTTGAACCGGACGCAAGGTACCATCCGCTTTACCGTTTCGGAAGATGGCGGAATTCGAATCGAAAACTTTGTCAACTTCCCCAACCCCTTTCGCGCAGGCGAGGCTACGACATTTCAATTTATCCATACCCGCCCGGGCGATGACCTGGAGGCGCGGTTGACATTGTACAACGCGCAAGGACAGCCGGTCGTAAACCAACAATGGGAGGTGGGCAACAGCTATTACGAGGTCACCCTTTCGCAATGGGACGGATTAACCCCCTCCGGTGCAAAATTGGCCCCGGGCATATACTTCGCCAAGCTGGTTGTTCGTTCCCACTTGGACGGCTCCCAAACCGAACAAACCACCCGGCTGTTATTGACCGATTAATTCTGTATATTTGAACCCGACCTCCTGATTATGAATAAGTTATATGTTGGCGCATGGATCTCCGTACTGGCTTTGTTTGGTGTGGCCAAGGCACAGCCTATACAAGGTACACTCATCGGCCAAGACAGCACGCGCTACCGTCCCATCATTACGGCTGTGCCCTTTCTCCTGATCACACCTGACAGCCGGGCGGCCGGGATGGGTGATGCCGGGGTAGCCACCACGCCCGATGCCAATTCAAATTATTGGAATGCCGCCAAATTAGCCTTTATCGATAAAGGATATGGGGTGTCCGGCTCTTACACACCGTGGCTTGGTAAAATCGTCAACGACATGTCAATTTTTTACGTGTCCGGTTTTTATAAAATCACGAATGAGCAAACGGTGGCTGCATCGATGAAGTATTTTGATCTTGGGGGCGTACAGCTCCGCGATGGCTCGAACAATAGTTTGGGAGATTTCAACCCCCGCGATTTTGCCTTTGATGTCACGTACTCAAGAAAGTTGACCGATGAATTTAGCATCGGGGGCTCTTTGCGATATATCCACTCAAACCTGGTTGGCTTTTTCAGCAGCAACGGGGTAGAAGCACAACCCGGAAATTCTGTTGCGGTTGACTTGGGGGTATTTCACACCAAACCGTTGGAAAGTCGCAACGCCACGCTTTCATGGGGTGCCAGCATCACCAATATTGGCGCCAAAATCACCTATTCCAATGCCGACAACCGCGACTTCATACCCACCAATCTGCGGGTGGGTGGAGCGTACAAAATGGAGTTGAACCCCTTGAACACCATCACATTTGCGCTGGATTTGAATAAGCTCATGGTGCCCAGCCCCCAGCCAAACGGCAGTGAACGGGACAAGAGTCTGTTGAACGGCATGTTTGGTTCCTTTACGGATGCCCGAGGCGGATTCCGCGAAGAAATACAGGAAGTGGCCATCGCCAGCGGAGTTGAATATTGGTACGATAATAAGTTTTCAGGCCGCCTAGGGTATTTTCATGAAGCAACCGATAAAGGCAACCGAAAATACCTGACCGCAGGCGTTGGCGCCCGTGTCGATAACTTTGGTTTTGACATGGCCTATCTTGTGCCTACCAACCGGCAGGAAAATGCGCTTGCCGAAACCATCCGCTTCTCCATTCACTTCGTATTTGAAAACAAATTACGCGAAGCAGATACCGTTACCGAATAAATAATCATGCTTGATCGCACGGTAGCACCGGCATTTCAAAATGCGGTAGATTATCAACTTCCAACCTATCACCATCACCGGGCTTCCAACGGCCCACACTGGGTTGTGCTGCCCACCGTACAGCAAGAGGTAATAAAGATCGAGCTGGTGTTTGCCGCGGGCAAGTGGCATGAGCCTGCCAAGGGCATTGCCCATTTTGCCACAGCCATGCTGGAAAAAGGCACCGCCAAGAAAAGTGCGGTGGACATCGCTTCTTTTTTTGATTGGAAAGGAGCCCAATTGGAGATCACCTCCGGATATGATTATTCGTCCATCGCATTATACGCATTGCTTCGCCATTGGGAGGAACCTTTAAACTACCTGGTGGATATTATTCACGAGGCTTCGTTTCCCCAGGAGGAATTGACCTTGTTGAAAAGCATTTTTAAAGACAACCTGCGCGTTAACCGCGAAAAAAATGCCTATGTGGCTGGCCAGGCTTTTCGCAAAAGCCTGTTTGGGGAACACCACCCCTATGGTTCCATCATGGAAGAAGACGATGTCGACCGAATCACATCCGAAGATCTGCTCCACTTTTCGAGGTTGTTGAAAACACCCGCCTTTGTATTTGTGACGGCCCCCGCTACTGCAAAAATCAATACAGAAGCAATAGCGAGCGGTAGGGTCAAGCAGGAAGAGCAATTAAATCAGATTGTTGTTAGCGGTTCAGCAAAGACGGTAAGAATCGAAAAGGAAGTAAGTATTCAAACAGCCCTTCGGCTTGGCCATGTTACCATCAGCCGCAACCACCGCAACTATCCGGGGCTACTCCTGTTAAACCACTTGTTGGGAGGGTATTTTGGCTCACGCCTGATGAAGAACATCCGCGAAGAAAAAGGGCTCACGTACGGCATTCATTCGTCCATCACACCGCTGCGTCAAAGCGCATACTGGGTGATTGGCGCAGAAGTAAACAAGCACAATGAAAACGTAGCGTTGGCCGAGATTCAAAAAGAGATATTGCAGATACAAAACAAAACCGTTCTATTATCAGAGTTGGACTTTGCTCGAAACCATCTTTTGGGCTCTCTTCAGCAAGATTTGTCAAATCCGTTCTCGGTAATGGACAAGATCAAAAATATCTTCCTCTTTGATCTGTCTCCTGACTTTTACACGCACTTGTATGAAACCATTCGCCAAGCCACTCCGGACGAGGTTACGCGCACGGCACAAACACAACTTTCCGTAACCCATCTGCATACAGTAGCCGTGGGTTAATCAAACGGCATAGCTGGGGTTTGACGAAATCAGGTGGTCTTGACTTCGTTGATCACAAAAAACCCCTACGCCAACGGCTTGGGGG